>JBFFQB010000096.1:0-12646 GCA_041573795.1 Anaerolineales bacterium | reverse complement strand
TGACGACGGCTTCCATCTGAGGGACGGCTTGTTCAAGCTCGGATTCCTTCGGGTGGAAGGAAGATAATAGCAAGCGTAAACCCGTACTATGGCTGACAATTTCGGCTTCGACAGAGCGAAGATGGATGTCCTTCAGCGAGCGAGAGAGTAGATTGGATATTCCGCCTGGTGATTGCAGATTCAACTCCAAACCGATCGAGCCATGCCCAGGATTAAGTTCAGCCAGGATGACCTCATACCCTCGCTCCTGAAGCACAATTGCAGTGTTAAGTGCCAGCGTTGAGGTGCCAATACCACTCCGACTCCCAAGGAACCCAACCACTTGAGCTTTCTCTTCCGGTGTCGTGCGGGCTTGCGCCGATCGCGTCAGCACGGCCTTCACGTGCGCGGTTAGTTCAGCCGGGTGGGTGGGTTTTGTAAGGTAATCATCAACACCGGCTTCAAATCCGGCGACTTTATCATCCACCATAGTCTTCGCAGTGAACATTATGATGGGAATATGAGCCAACGCCGGATTTGCACGCAGTCTTTTCGTTACTTCATAGCCGTCAAGGTCTGGCATCATGACGTCTAGGAGGATCAGTTCGGGCTTTTCCTCCGAGGCTTTGTTCAGGCCAATCGTGCCATTGCTGGCAACCACGATCTCGTAGCCTTGCCGCTCGAGCATCAACCCGACCAGTTTAAGAGTGTCAATATCATCATCGATGATAAGGACTTTTTCGGACATTAAATAGGCTCCGTACCCAGATATTTTCTACTCTGAGGAGTGTAGCATAAAAGGAGAGCGTGGTACAAGCAGGCCTGTTGTAGGGGGCGATCCCGATGCTATAATGCAGGCCTATGTTACGAATTGGCATGGGATATGGCCTTTGATTTTCTAGGATTTGAAGGCAGCCCATCTATCAGCTTACCCTTAAGAGCCCTGGGAATTCTCGTTTTTATCCTCGAACTCGCAGGGTTATTTGGCTCTTTGGCGCTCCATCCGCAGAGAGGTAGCTTTCTACAGCGCATTCAACGAGATATCCGCAATCCGCGCTTTTTAATACTGCTCGCGATCACACCCTTGACAACACAGTTTTTGCTCTTTCGACTGAGCGCCACCCCTGGCGTGGTTACACCTGGAGTCCCTCTTGGAATAAGACAGCCCTCCTTCTCTCTTCTGGGCGATTTTCCCTGGTTCCTGGCAGCAGGAATACTTGGGCCTTGGCAGGCCGCCATGATTGCCGGGGTGACAGGTGTGTTTCGAGCGCTATGGGATACCCATAGCCTATTAACCCCGCTCCACATGGCCCTTCAAGCACTGCTCGTCACCTGGCTTCTGCGACAGGATTACGCTGAAAGGCCAGGGCAAGCGGCCCGCATTCCCATCATCAGTGCATTGCTGGGGGCGTTGGCATATGGGCTCATGCGCACATTCGAGCATTATGCTTATAGCGGTGGGAGTAGCTTTGATGGACTTGATTTCACCTTCAGTCTGCTAGGACCTACGTTCCTGGCCGCAATCCTGGGGAATGCGATCGCTGGAGGCACCTGTACTTGGTTGCGACAGTTTGAGCGGCTTCAATGGACTCAACCCACCCAGTTCAGCACAGGACCTTATAATCGCTCGCTTGCGGCTCGTCTCCTCTCAATATTTATCGTTGTAGGCATCGTCGCCAGTATTGTTCTGGTGGTGGGAGACTGGGTGCTAGCGCAGCGTTCTGCCAGAGATCTGCTTGAGCGTCAGATGGTACAGACTGCCGATCAAGCCGCTGGAACAATCCCGTACTTTATCCAGACAGGGCGATCGTTGAACCAGCAGATTGCGGAGGAGCTGGCGCCCAGCGTCTCATCCAACACGATTACAGTAGAAAATCTTCAGGAAACCTTGCGGCGATACGCATTTCATCAAACATTGGTAATCTATGACCGTGAAGCCAATGTTCTGGCGAAATATCCGCAAGAAAATTTTCCCGACCAGGAAGTAAGTTTTGAATTAGGAGCAGCGGTTGAGGCTGCGCTGCTTGGGATCCCGCAAGAGATTGTGCTAATCCCCCGCCCGGGTGCGTACGCTGCACGCCTGGCATTCCTACACCCAGTTCAATTTGAAGGTGAAAATGTCGGCGTCGTCGCTGGTGTGGTCGACATGAGTAACAACCCGTTTATTCAACCCCTTTTGGATATTCTTGTAAAGTACGAGCCGGGTTCTGCCTTCATCACCGACGCTAGCAACACGATCTTGATCCACCCTGACTCAAACCGGCTATTGGAAGCTTTTGAGAGCCAGGATGAAGGTAGTTCTACTGTGATACTCGATCGCGCCCCGGATGGAACACGTCGACTTCTCTATCACCACCCGATCGATGGATATCCATGGAATGTGCTCTTGCTCACACCACAGAGCGAGGTGCAGCGACTGGCCCTACGCATCGCCAGCAATCTGGTCGGTGTGATCCTGGTTGTTGGTGTGGTTGTGTTGGCGGCAATTTACCTGGTCAGCCGTCGTGTCACCCAGCCACTCAGAATGATGTCAACCATCGCGCAATCCATTGCTCGGGGGAACCTGGCACAGCCTATAGAAGGGGAGGGAGAGGACGAAATAGGACGGCTTGCGGTTTCTTTTGAACGGATGCGCCGTCGTTTGAAAGCCCGTTTGGATGAGATGGGCCTCTTGCTACAGGCGAGCCAACGTGTGGCAAGCAGTTTTAATCTGGCGGAATCATTGCCGCCCATCTTAGAAGGTTTACGTGAGCTCACGGACGCTGATTTAGTCCACTTGGCCTTGGAGAATGAGGAGGCTGAAGCTCGGCATCCTGAAGTCTACAGTGCCGGGAGTGATCCGGGCAATTGGACTGTGCTCGATCCCCAAATCTTGGCGCTTACTCGCAGCAAAGGTCGTTTTACCTTAGAAAATCCAACCCGTGCACGGGCAGTCCTGGAAATCACTTCCCTGGAATCTCCGGTAGAGGCATTGACGTCTGTGCCTCTGCTGCATGAGGAGCGCTTCGTTGGTGCACTTTGGTTGGGATACCAACAGCCACATATTTTCACTCCAGATGAGGTGCGTTTATTAACCATTCTCACAGGTCAGCTTGGCATTGCCGTCTCGAATACTCGTCTATACCAGCGCGTAGAGCAGGAGCGCTCGCGATTAACCGCAGTTTTGGAAACAACTCCAGATGCGGTTATCTTGATCGATCAGGATAATCGAATTTCGCTAGCCAATCCAGCTGCTGAAGTGGTCCTGACAGCCGGGGCCAGTGAAGTAATCGGGCTCGAAGCACACGAGGCGATTCAACTGGAAGGACTTACGCAACTCCTCAGGGACGGAGAAACAGACGCTCAAACAGTTGAGCTTCGCCTGAACAGCGGTCAGATCTTCTTCGCATCGATCTCGAATATTTCCAGTGAGGACTCGGACGCGGCTGGTCGAGTTTGTGTTCTGTGGGATATTACCCATTACAAGAAGCTTGACACGTTGAAATCTGAATTTGTTTCAACTGTCAGTCACGATCTGCGTGCACCACTCACGCTCATGCGTGGCTACGCTACTATGCTGACGATGGTTGGTGCTATGAATGAGCAGCAAAAGGAATTTGTCAGCAAGATCCTCACAAGTGCGGATCAAATGGGAAACCTGATCGAAAACCTACTCGATCTCAGCCGTATCGAAGCGGGGGTTGGATTGGATCTGGAACGCACAGATATACTCGATTTAATTGATTCTGTCGTGCAATCCTATCGACCGCAAGCAGTAAACAAGCAGATAAATCTTGAGCTGGAACTGCAAGAGGAGTTAGAACCAGTTGAGGTTGATCCCATTCTCATTCGACAGGCTATCGCCAATCTGGTCGACAATGCGATCAAGTACACTTCTGCCGGCGGTCACGTAACGATTCGTGCCTATCAACAGAAAGGCAGGCAATACCTATCGGTCGAAGATGATGGGTTGGGGATCGCCCCCACTGATCAAGCGCGCTTATTCGAGCGCTTCTACCGCGCCCGCAGGCAGGAAACGCTCAACATAAAGGGCACAGGATTGGGTTTGGCGATCGTCAAATCGATTGTTCAGCAACACGGGGGTGATGTTGGCGTCGATAGTCGCCTTGGACAGGGGAGCACTTTTACCATTCATTTCCCGCTGCAGCAGGAGGATTTACCAGAACAATTAGCCTTTGAAGGTGATCCCAACAAGACCGATGATTGACGTGCTCGTTGGCTTGTTGCTATAATCAACAGACAATTTCAAATATCGCGGATACCGCTGGGAAGAGTACGCTGTCAGGCACTGACAGAGACGGTGCGGCCAAAGGTTGAGAGCCCCCTCAGCAGCAGCAGCAGAATGTCCCCCAGTGCGCTCGCCGAAGAAACCAGAATTTTGGAAGTAGACCGGCGCGGGGAAGCCCGTTATCGCCAAACCCTAATGATCCCTGGGTGCACAAGAGCGTCTCAACAGCAATGTGGGGCGTATTGAGGTGGTACCGCGGAGGTAAAGGCTCCTTCGTCCTCAAGGACGAAGGATTTTTATTTTAATGCGCATCTACGTGGAAATGGACATCCCAATCGAGAGGTAGATATGTCGAAATATGCTTTATCCAAAACGTATGAGTTCAATGAAGTGGAAGGGCGCATCTACGCCTGGTGGGAATCCCAAGGATTTTTTAATGCCGAAATTCGGGAAGGCGAGCAACCTTATGTAATTTCGATGCCCCCACCAAACGTGACCGGGGAATTGCATAACGGACATGCCTTGTTTGTGGCGTTCGAAGATTTGATGACCCGTCACGCTCGCATGCTCGGTTATCCCACACTCTGGCTTCCAGGCACAGACCATGCCGGCATAGCGACCCAGCTTCAAGTAGAGAAACATCTGTTGGAAACTCAAAACCGGCGCCGCGAAGATGTGGACCGGGAAGAATTCGAAGCTATGGTTTGGGATTGGAAAGAGAAGTATGGGGGTATTATCACGCAGCAACTGCGTCGGCTAGGTGCATCATGTGATTGGAGTCGGGAACGCTTTACACTCGACGAAGGGCTTTCATTAGCCGTGCGCGAGGCTTTCGTCAGGCTATATGAGAAAGGATTGATTTATCGCGGTAGCTACTTGATTAACTGGTCCCCGGGATTAAAGACTGCCGTGAGTGATCTTGAAGTTGAATACTTTGAGGAGCAAGGTCAACTTTACTACTTCAAATACCGCGTTGAGGCTAGCGAGGAGCACATTCCTGTAGCAACGACCAGGCCTGAAACCATTCTGGGGGATACGGCTGTCGCCATCCATCCCGAGGATGAGCGTTATTCTCATTTGATCGGTAAGAATTGTCTGGTGCCCATATTAGATCGACCGATACCTATCATAGTTGATTCCTATGTTGACCGTGAGTTCGGAAGCGGGGCGTTGAAAATTACACCCGGACATGATCCGGCAGATTACGAGATCGGAAAGCGGCATAAGCTCGAGATTATTAATGTGCTCAATCCTGACGCAAGCATGAATGAGGCCGCTGGTCCGTACCAGGGAATGGATCGCTTTGACTGCAGGAAGAAGCTGTGGGCTGATATGGAAGCGGCAGATTTAACAATCAAAGCAGAACCTTATACGCTTCAAATCCCACGCTCCCAGCGAGGTGGAGAGATCATTGAGCCCATGATCTCGACGCAATGGTTTGTACGCATGGAGCCTCTGGCAAAACCAGCCCTGGAGGCGGTTAGAAGCGGCGAGATAAAAATCATTCCGGAACGTTTCGAGAAGGTTTATTTCAATTGGCTCGAGAATATTAGGGATTGGTGCATCTCTCGACAACTCTGGTGGGGTCATCGCATCCCCGCTTGGCATTGCGCTGATTGTGGCGAAATGACGGTTGCACGCGTTGATCCCAGCCATTGCTCTTCCTGCAGGTCAGAAGCAATCGAGCAAGATCCGGATGTGCTCGATACTTGGTTTTCCTCTGGTCTTTGGCCATTCTCAACATTGGGTTGGCCGGAAGAAACGGAGGATTATGCATATTTCTACCCCACAACGATGATGGAAACCGGGTATGACATTCTCTTCTTCTGGGTGGCTCGCATGATCATGATGGGCTTGGAATTCACGGGTAAGGTTCCTTTCCGATCGATCTACTTGCATGGATTAGTCCGGGCATCAAGCGGCGAGAAGATGAGTAAATCACTGGGGAATGTTCAAGATCCCTTGGAGTTGATGGGTCAGTATGGTACTGATGCTTTGCGTTTCATGCTGCTCACCGGTTCCACCCCCGGGCAAGACACGCGCATTAATCTGGAACGATTGGAAGCCTCCCGCAACTTTGCCAATAAGCTCTGGAATGCAGGGCGGTTGATCCTGGGGACATTGGAAAAAATGCCCCAGGAGCCTGTGAAAAAACCAGCGTATACGCATGCGGACCGCTGGATCCTGGCCAGAGAAGCGCAGGTCATTGCTGAAGTCACGCGTCTCTTCGACGTACATCAATACGGCGAGGCTGGACGTCAGCTATACGAGTTCTTCTGGTCTGAGTTTGCGGATTGGTATCTTGAAATCGCAAAACTACAAATTGGAGAAAATGACGATCGAACCTGGCTTACAGGAGAGGTGATGCTGCGGGTGTTCGAAACCTGCCTGCGGCTGCTCCATCCCTTCATACCTTTCGTGACCGAGGAACTGTGGGGGACATTGCGCAATGCATCCCAGGAGCTTGCTCGGGGGCTTGCCCCACGAGATGGATGGGGGCCAGCCTTGATCATCGCAACCTGGCCGCAGGGGGTGGACTTGCCCTTCCAAATCAAGGAAGCAGTTGATGAGTTTGGTCTGGTTATGGAGATTGTTACTGCCATCCGCAATATGCGCGCTGAAAAGAACGTGCCTCCACAACAGCGTATCGGGGCTATCATCGATGCTGGATCTCGCCTTGCCACGCTGGATCAGGCTGCCGCCTCCATCCAGGCCCTTGCAGGTATCGATCCTTCGAGCTTTTCGATACAGGCGGACCTAGAAAAACCGGAGAATGCTATTCCCCTTGTTGTTCGAGACGTAAATATATACTTGCCAATAGAGGGAATGCTGGACATCGATCAAGAACAAAAGCGGCTTGAAGCAGAATTGGCGGAGGTTGAGGTTCAAATTAAACGTTTAATGGATTTACTCGCAAGCCCCTTTGCCGAGAGAGCCCCCGAAGACATTGTCATGAAGGAGAGAGCCAAGCTTGATGACTTCCAGGAAACGCGTCAGAAGCTCCAGACGCAGCTTGAGGATCTGAACTGAACCTGCACATAGTTGACAAAGTTATTCTGACATGTGCATTACCTGAGCAAACATAGTGAACACAAGTAATGATCACTTGCCCATCCGTTCGGTCCTTCCCGGATTGATCCTAATCGTTGCTGTGGATGTGCTCGCGCTCTTAGGACTGTGGCCGGTTTCTAACCAGATTAACCAAGCACTGTCCTTAGTTTTGCTTGTCTTACCCTGGGCAACACTGCTAGTTTTGCGCAAACCGGCCAAGGCTCTGGGTTTTGAACAGAGGCAATCTTTACGCGCTTTTGGATGGGGAATGATTGCAGGAGGGCTATGGCGTATCATCAGCTTACTGATTAATTTGTGGGCTGTTGATCTCGGAGTATCCACCCAGGCAGGACTAACAGCCCTTTTCGCCGCGTTCGTTTGGGTTCCCCTCGTGGAGGAACCCTTTTTCCGTGGTTACCTGGGACGGGCATTCTCGGGAACGTTAGGATTGTGGCCCGGGATCATCCTCCAGGCAGCGTTCTTCACATTCCAACCAGTTCATCTGAATCAAGGTACGCTTGCCTTGATCAGCGTTCTGGGATTTGGGATCTTGGCAGGGTGGATCCAGTACCGCTTTGATAACCTATGGTCAGCATGGGGGGCTCACGCGTTTGCCAACTTCCTGCCCTTACTTCTTACGGTACGATAACGCAGGGAGATACTGCGCAAACCCGGGTAAAAGCATAGATATTCGATGTGATATACTGCTTCGCTTGGAGGCAGGATGCGGCGGAACGGATTCAATATTCAACGATGGATTTCGATCGCCTTCTTGCTCGCAGCAGCGGGACTGTTTTTCTACGAACTCTTAGCCTATAGCCGGGACCGTGCCCTGCTCCCGGATCAGATGACCATTGCTGGAATCCCTGTAGGAAATACGACACAATCAGAAGCTAGAGAACGTCTACTTCAGACCTTTAGTGCACCGGTCGAACTCTATTACGACGATCAGTTGATCCTCTTAAATCCAGCTAACGTCGGTTTCCGACTGGATACCGATGTCATGCTTGCAGCAGCAGAGTTGGAGCGGACCGGGGAGTCGTTCTGGAGCGGTTTTTGGGATTTCCTGTGGAATAGACCCGGAGAAGCGGCTAGCATTCCACTCAAAGCTGAATACTCCGTTAGCCAACTCGAAAGTTCCTTGCAGGATATCGCCGTCAGGTATGATACCCCTCCAACTTCCTCTGAACCGATACCGGGAACCCCAAATTTCAACCCGGGCACACCGGGCCGTGTTCTAGATATCGGCAGAGGGGTTGAATTGGTCAGTGCAGTGATGCAATCAGCCGATCGCCGCACGGTAAATCTACCGATTGGCAATGAAGGACCTGCGAAGCCCACGCTGGACACGCTTGAGACCCTTTTCAAACAAGTAATCGAGGTCGCAGATTTCAATGGGTTGGTTGTTCTTTACCTGACGGATCTACGCACCGGTGAGACGCTGCATTTCGCTGTTCAGGCAGGACAGGATGTAAACCTCGAACCTGATATTGCCTTTTCGGGTGCGTCTATCAACAAGATCAGTATCCTGACAGCATTCTACCGATACTTTGACGAACCCCTTGACCCTGAATCGGCACGCTGGGTAGAGGAAATGATTGAAGAATCTGGCAATGATCCATCTGACTGGTTAATGGAGCGGATCGACACCCAGAGGGGTCCCTTGGTTGTTACGGAAACTTTGAATGAGCTTGGCTTTGAGAATACCTTTATCGCTGGATATTATTTTCCAGGCGCTCCGATCCTTCAGATCTATCGAACACCGGCAAACCAGCGCTTTGATATTGATACACAACCAGACCCCTACACGCAAACAACAGCTTCCGATATCAGCATGCTGCTTACGGACATATACGCATGCTCTAAAGGGGGAGGAAGCTTGCTGGCACGTTTTCCAAGTGAATTTACAGCAGAAGAATGCAGGCGTATGCTTGATCTGCTCTCAGCGAATGTTCTGGGCACTCTTATCAAAGGGGGTGTACCCGAGGGGACGCGCGTTGCACATAAACATGGTTGGCGTAGCTCACCCCTCGATATGATCGGGGATGCGGGGATTGTGTTTACACCGGGTGGGGATTACACGCTCTCCATATTCCTTTGGAATGAACAAGAGATGATCTGGGAGCCAACCTCGCGCCTGGTTGCCGACCTATCCCGAGCTGCCTACAATTACTTTAACCCTCCCTCTTAATGCAATTCCACAAACAAATTAATATGAACCCACGCCTGTGATCGCACAGGCAACTTTGATTAAATTAATTGAAAATAACATGACCATCCTGTACCATTAACCATTCTAGAAACAAGAAATATTCGAAATGGACATTAATTCTCCAAAATAGGAATATCGGCCTGTCGACTGGTGACGGTTTGCACTGGAAGAGTCATGTGGACACCGGTATCTTATCGGTGGAGTATTGAGGAGGTTATATGGCCAAAGGTAGGATCGTTATAAGCGATGAACTTTGTAAGGGCTGTGAATTATGCACGAGTGTATGTCCAAAAGACTTGATAGAAATGGCAAAGGATCGCTTCACACCAAAGGGGTACCATCCAGCAGCATTGAATGATCCGGAAAACGAGTGTACTGGTTGTGCAATCTGTGCGGTTATCTGCCCGGATGCTGCTATCACCGTGTATCGATGGGTGCCGCAAGGTAAGGCTGTTTCTGCTGTTGCGTAAGGAGGTTTAGGTTGACCAAAGAGCTTTTAAAAGGGAACGTGGCCTTCGCAGAAGCAGCAATACGGGCTGGATGTGAAGCTTATTTCGGGTATCCTATTACGCCGCAAACCGAGGCACTCGAACACATGTCTGCACGCATGCCGGAGCTGGGCCGGGTATTCCTGCAAGCTGAGAGTGAGGTAGCTGCAATTAATATGGTCTATGGAGCTGCCAGCGCAGGCGTGCGCGTGATGTCCTCCTCTTCAAGCCCGGGTGTAAGCCTGATGATGGAGGGGCTTTCCTACATTGCCGGTTCGGAAGTACCGGTTGTGCTTGTAGATATTATGCGGGGCGGACCTGGTTTGGGCAATATTGCCCCTTCCCAGGGTGATTATTTCCAGATGGTTAAAGGTGGCGGCCATGGAGATTATCGTCAGATCGTGCTTGCACCTGCAACCATCCAGGAATTGATCGACTTGACCGTCGAGGCGTTTGATATTGCTGAGCGCTATCGCTGTATTGTTGTTGTCCTGGCTGATGGAAGTCTGGGTCAAATGATGGAGCCAGCTGAGCTCCCGCCGATGCAGGAAGTTCGTAAACGTGAAGATCGCCCTGCTTGGGCGCTAACGGGTGCCAAAGATCGTGACCCTAATGTTATCTCCTCAATTTACATCAATCCAGCAGAGGAAGAAGTTTTTAATCAGAAATTGGTAGATAAACAAAAGGTGATCGAGGCCAACGAAATTCGCTTTGAACAATCAGATCTTGAAGATGCAGAAATAGCAATTATTGCTTTTGGAACCGCCGGGCGGATCGCCCAATCCGCCATTCGGCAAGCACAAGAGGAAGGGATGAAGGTGGGCTTACTCAGGCCGATTTCACTCTATCCCTTCCCTTCCAAGGCGATCAAAGACATAGCGGCCAAAGTTAAGCGGGTCCTGGTCGTTGAAATGAATGCGGGCCAAATGGTCGAAGATGTTCGCTTGGCTATCGAGGGCGCAGTGCCGGTCGATTTCTTCGGTCGGATGGGGGGTATGGTTCCCTTACCAGACGAAGTGTATGATCAAATTCGCAAAACTTATGCCAAGATAGGCTAGGTGGTGGAGGAGCACGTACATGAGTTCTGAATCCTTGGTCGAAACACTGATCTATTCAAAACCACAAGGTTTGACAACGATCGGAACGCATTATTGCCCCGGTTGTACCCATGGTATTTCGCATCGCCTCGTTGCGGAAGTCCTGGACGAGATGGGACTGCGTGAAGAGTCCATTGGTGTTGCTCCAGTGGGCTGCTCGGTATTTGCGTATAAATACTTCAACATGGATTTTGCTGAAGCCGCGCATGGGCGCGCACCCGCAATGGCGACGGGATTGAAACGGGTAAGTCCGGATAAGGTTGTATTCACATACCAGGGGGATGGAGATTTAGCCTCGATCGGGGCCGGTGAAATTCTACATGCAGCCGGAAGGGGTGAAAATATCACCGTGATCTTCATCAATAACGCCATCTATGGCATGACGGGCGGGCAAATGGCCCCAACGACTCTCCCAGGACAAAAAACGACCTCAACCCCTTCTGGTCGCGACATTGAATCACATGGATTCCCGCTGCGGATGTGTGAGATTCTTTCGCAAATGGATGGCGCAGCTTATATCGTCCGCAGGAGTTTGCATGACGTGACGCATATCCGTAAGGCGAAGAAAGCGATCCGGGAAGCCTTTGAAGTGCAAGTCAATGGAATGGGATTTTCCATGGTGGAGTTACTCTCTAGTTGCCCTACCAATTGGGGTATCGACGCAGAAAAATCGCTTGAATTCATCAAGGAGAAGATGCTACCGATGTTTCCGCTTGGTGACTACAAAAACCTGACGGAGATGGGCAACGGGCAAAAAGGTTAACAAGAATGCAGAAAGAGGTCGTCATCTCGGGATTTGGCGGTCAGGGAGCATTATTTGCCGGCCAGTTATTGGCCTACACCGCCTTGGAGCAAGGACTGCATGTAACCTGGTTTCCTTCCTACGGGCCAGAAATGCGGGGTGGCACAGCACACTGTACCGTCATCCTTGGGGATGAGGCAATTGGCTCTCCCATCGTTAAAAATCCCACCGGAATCATTGTCATGAATATCCCTTCTCTGGAACGCTACGAGCCGCTCGTAAAAGAGGGTGGCTATCTAGTGGTGAACACCTCCCTGGTTGATCGAAATCCAGAACGTGAAGATATCGAGGTAATCCTGGTTCCAGCAGTTGAGATTGCTGAGGAGCTGGGGGATAAACGCTTGGCAAATCTAGTTTTGCTCGGAGCACTGGTGGAGCAGATGGGCCCACTAACTATCAGCCAGATTGGAGAATCGTTGGACAAGCACATTCCGGCCCACCACCGCGATCTTCTTGAAGCGAATTTAATCGCCCTCACCAGGGGGGCTGAGCTTTCGAAAGCACAGGTGCAAGCAGCCTAGCCCGTAGCATCTATCCAATGCAAACAACCCTCGCTCGATCACCGACGGGGGTTGTTTTTATGTAGGGATACGAGCGCCGAGCTATGCTTGTTGCGAACTACCACATTGAGGACAGGTCGCGTCGCCGGGCTCCAGCAGGAAGCCACATTCGATGCATGCTACCGGCTGGTTCGGTCCAAGCGGGGCACCGCAGGCGATACAGTGAGGATCCCCAACGGGGTTAGCTGTGCGGCAATACTCACAGGAGAGACGGCGCAGGCGAGATGAG
>JBFFQB010000095.1:0-12687 GCA_041573795.1 Anaerolineales bacterium | reverse complement strand
GGTAGGGGAGAGCCATCAGGTGTAGGGGAGGGCAGATGAATGGAGTTGACCCCGCGCGGTGTACCGTGGATCAGATTGCCGGCACTATCATAGCCATGACCACCAAAACCAAGAAAAGTCGCCCAGTTGCCGGGTGGGTCTTCTCCGCCACGCCGCTCCATGGATGATCTAGAGTCCGCATGGCTAGCTGGCCATGTACCACCACCCGCATTCGCGCTATCGATGACTTTTCCGATAGGGTCATACAAGTGCAATTCATCACCGCTATTTTTCAAGCTTCCGGTATAGATCTGATCGGCGGGAATGCTCGCCACGGTGCTATCGTCGGTACGCTCGAGTAGCGCAAAGCTGTGGGGGGCAATACTAAGCTCAAGCAAAATTGTGATGTCAGCGCCGTCGGTTAGGATCCATCCCTGCAGGTTCATTGTTTCTTCGCCAGGGTTATAGAGCTCGATCCATTCGTCATGGGCTGAGGCTTGCGTGCCCGCCCAAGCTACTTCGCTGATAAGAATGGAACCGACGGGGAACCCCACCGGTTCTGTGGAAGGATGGGGAGAACGAGTGTGGGTGGGATTAGGCGAGGATATTTGTGTGGCAGAGGGGGATGTCGTTGGGGTCTCAACCGTTGAGGGGATAAGGGTTGCAGTGAGGGAGGGGATGATGGAGGTTGTTGCCGTCGGATTTTGTGTAAGAAGCGGAGGCTCGGTCGGCGAGGAGGTTGGCGAGGCTGTACCCGTAGATACAGGCAGGATGGTAGGGCTCGGGGAGATGGGGTTTGTTGGGGTCAGGGGCGGTTCATCGCCAATTCCTGAGGCCTGACCGGCCAGGACAGGGATGAAGCAGCAAGCAATGAATAGCAGAAGCAGAAACCCGACCCCTACAACACCGCGGGCCGGGTTCGTACGCGATTTCGGCAGGGTCATCATTTCCCCCTATGACCCGTCGGTTGTAACTCTATCCTAAATGGCTATACCGTTAGAGTCAAATACTGTTTTCAAACTCCCTCGTGTGGCCGCTCAGGGCCTAGGCCAACTGAAAGTTGCTGGGGTGAGCGAGGCGAACACAGACGAAGAGTCGCTAACGAGGTGCAAGGCGGCCTCATCCACCCATCCCTCAACCCCATCAAAGCGGGCTTTCCACCAATGTGTATCTTTTGCCAGCACACCGCCAAGTCCGGCAAGGTTTGGAAGCACAACACCCTCAACGCCTTCTGCAACTGAGGTGATGGCAGGGTAATTCGTTCCAGGACCATGGTGGATATTCGTGGCATAGCGTGTTTGAACCGTGGCCCCGGTGGAAAAGGTGTCAGATTTTTGCATGGGATCGACTTCGACGATCATTAGGCCGTTCGCTACGCGCCGCTCGTTTCCATCTGAGGGGCGATTAACTACTTCGCCGTCCACCCAGAGAGTCGATGACCCCCCTCCGTCCTGATTCACCCCCCAGGTTGCCCCAAGCTCGTCCTTACAAAAGGCGGCGAGCTCAGGGATGGTCATCCCGACGCTGTAGTCGGCTTTACGGCCATCAATAACGACAAAGTACAGCCACTCGTCGTTGAAACACACGGCAGTACGAGGGTGTCTTTGTGAAGCACCTTCATCCTCGAAGGGGGTGATTTTCCCTTCGCGCAAGAAGGGCAGCGTGCCGCCAAGACTGGCATAGGTTCCTGCAAAATCAAAGGGGGAACGAGTGCGACAGTCGGCTTCGTAATGAAGGATTTGGAGCGAGAAGGAGAGTACATCACCTGTCCGAACCGAGTCAAGCAATTGCTTTGCAGCGGAACCGCGAGCCGATAAAACAACGGTATCGAACGGTATCGGAATGCGATCTTGCCCTTCATGCACGGAAAGGACTGTCCCCAGTGTGGGCTTGCTGTGATGCCGTAATCCCAACGGCTGATAGAGTCCGACCAGCACTTCAACGCCCCCCTTCTGCCCCGGGCTGAAGGCATCATAGGTTGGGGTGAATATTACGAGCTGATCATCTTTGACATTTTTGTTGATGCCGGCGAAAGTCAGAACATCCCCATTGATCAGGTTCTGAATCGTGCGGCTATCTTCAACATGATCCACACACGCGCCCACAAACGCGGCTCGATTATTCATCCAGGCGAAACCGCTCCAGCCGCCGAGTTCAGCGAACATTTTTGTGTACCAGCCGCCGACCACCATTCCGTTATTGGGTTCTCCCGTACCCAGGTCAAAGTAAGAGCCGTTAATGGCAGCCACGACCTTTGTGCGTGCTCCCCAGGTTTCGCCCCAAGCGCTGAGGGAGCCATCATAGTGTGCTGCAATTTCACTGACGGTTTGGCGGTCACCTTGTAGCGTGCCCCAAGGCAAGCCACTTTCGATGATTAATTTAGGATTGGAGCGATCCATTCGCGCGACAAAAGCGCGGTTAGGACCGGTAAGGCTGAATTCCCGCAGGTCAACGCCTGGGATTACGGGAGTCCAACCCGAATCACCCAGGACGGGAAAGACAGAGATTGCCAGCGTTATGATGGCAATTCCCAGCGTGGCGAAAGTGCGCCGCTTTCCAGCCCAGGTCTTTAATCTCGCATGCAACGACTTCATCGTACAAACATGATAAAGACACAACCGCATTTTGTCGACAGGACCGAAGCGTCATGCTATCTGTATAATGGTAGAAGCTATAATGCGCACCGGTTGCCAGCTTATTGCGTAGAGGAGGGTAGGATCCAACACGTCTGGATGAGGGCTATCCGATAAGTATCCCTATTCGCTCTTGAGGAGGCGAACATGAAAAACTTAGATCGTGGTTCTTTGGTTGGAGCATTGGCATTAATCCTGCTTGGTGTAGTTTTTCTGGTGCTAAACTTTCTTCCGGATGTAGGCTTCGAGGAGCTTTGGCCAGTAATCTTCTTTGTTGTTGCGCTGGGATTCTATCTACCAGCAGTGATCTGGCCAGAATCGCGCCGGGGGCTTGCAGGGCTGTATATCCCAGGCTCACTGCTCTTGGTGATGGGGCTCACCTTTCTCTACAACACCCTCTCCGGTGACTGGAATGTGTGGGCGTTTGCCTGGCTCTTAATTCCGTTTGGAATCGGGTTGGGTATGACGCTGTCGGCCTGGATCGGGGGCTGGCCTCCACCGGTGGGCGAGGTGGGAATCTGGATCATGGTGCTCAATGCCGTGGGATTCAGTCTCTTCGGAACACTTTTCGGCGAACCGCTTATCAAGACACTAAGCGCAGGCCTGGTCTTGGTCGGGGGCGCATTGATGCTCGTCCGCGGTGTTGTCCGCGGGCGTCAGGTAGACGAGAAACCGAAGGCGAAGAAGAGCTAACCCGGGCTCCGCTCCGGGCAAACTCATGCTGTTCACACGCGATGATAAAACCAAAAATAGTCATTTCATTCTTGGCGGGGACCGTACTGCTTAGCGCATGTGGTGGTGCGTTGATCTCGCCCGAAGCGCGTGCTGCTACAGAGACAACAAGTGCCATCGACAGGATTGCGGCGCAGACTCTGGAGTCGTTGCGCACAGAAGAAGCTGTTGTTCTTAGGATGAACGCCGTCCCCACGGCCACTCATACGGTATTGCCTGCTACCCGGACGCCTGTGCCAAGCGTAACGCCATTGCCCGCTCCGATTCGTATTACGGTGACGGTTGACACCAATTGCCGCACGGGCCCCGGGTCGTCCTTCCCCATGGTTGGCGCATTGATGGTGGGTGAGTCCACCATTGTTAGAGCGCGGGTGCCTGAATTGGATTACTGGATTGTAGAAAATCCTGATAATCCAGGGGGAGAGTGCTGGCTCTGGGGCAGGCATGCAAGTCTGGTAGGCGGAACAAACAACCTGCCGGTGGCCACGCCGCCCTGGACTCCGACGCCAGAACCGGGAACGATCGCGGGCTGGGTGTACCTTGATGAGGACTATAGCTGGACCAGGGATGCCTCCGTTGATTCACCCATCAGTGGGATCGAACTGACACTACGGGTGGGGAACTGCCCCGGGGGTTCCACTGTTGCGATTGTCGAGACCGACACACGGGGACGCTACCAAATCTCCAATTTAGTCCCTACCCTGTACTGCCTGTCGCGCGATGAATCCCAGCCGCTAAACCCCAATACATGGTCGCTGTTGATCCGTCCAGGTCAATTCCGGGATGAAATAAATTTCTTCCGTTTACCCTGAATGGTTGAGGCAAGGTGTTAAATAAAAGGAGCCCAATTGCCGGGCTCCTTTGTGTAACGACGATCGCTCAAGGGGTGCTGGTTGCCTCCGGAGGAGGCTCCGTATCATCCCCAGCCGGGGGTGTTCCCGCATCGAGGATCTCTGTTGGTTCAGGGGTGGGTAAATCATCCGGGGTTTCGGGCATATCAGCCAGGATCCAGCGCTCAAAGATTTCGATCCAATCCTCGCGCAGTGGTCTGGAAGGAGGCATAGCCCCACCTACGTCTTCGATCTCTTCCCGGAAGAGCATGCGCATCAGGTTGCTTTCCAAACCGCCCTTCAGGTTAGGGGCGTTGTCGCCACTGTTCAGGATCTCTTCATACGTACCCATGAAGTAATTACCGTTCTCTTTGCCCGGGCGGTGACACGATAGGCAGGTCCTCCGCACGATCGGCTCGATATGGACGGTGTAGGTTGGGATCTCGTCCGGTCCAAGCTCGGGTACGGCCCCCGCCGCAAGCGCATCCTCGGGGATCTCAACACGGTCATCCCAGGTGTAACGCATAAAAGTCACGATGGCGTTGATCTCGCCCCGCTGAAGTTCCCCGCCACCGGCCAAGCCGAAAGGCGGCATCCCCAGCTCTTGTTGTCCATAATCAATGACATTGAAGATCGTATCGTCGGTCCGTGTGTAGATAAAGTCCGGCGCGTTGAGCGGCGCAACGACAACACCCTCCAGCCCTTCGACGCCCAAGATCTCGCCTCCCTCGCCTTCAGATCCGTGACACTCGACACACTGGATGCTGTAAAGATCCTGGCCGACGATGATCTCATCGCTGATCGTTGTGGCGCTGAATTCCTCTTGGGCAGGTGTGGATGCTGCCGCCAGAATGGTGAGTGCCACGATACCGATAACTGCTACGCTCATGATGCTCATAGCTAGCTTGCGTCTGCGCCAATGACGAACGGGGCTGCGATCGTAGAATGGCAATAACAGGAGCGCCAGCACAGCGACAGCGGGCACGACTGCCGTGCCGATCCACTCAATCGCACCGGGGAAATATTTAAGCATCTGAAACAGAAAGAGGAAATACCATTCCGGGCGCGGGATGTAATTAGCGTCGTTGGGATCTGCCGGGGGTTCGGGTTTGACGCCGATGAAAGTCGCCAGGATCAGCAATATCACAAACAAACCGAAGGAGACGATCATGTCTTTGTAGATGATGTCGGGAAAGAATTTCACCCCGCGCTGTTTTTGTGCTTCGTAGCGCTCTTTATATTCTTGTTCGGGGTCAAGTTGCGGTTCCGCCATATTACTCATCCTCATCCGGGATATGGCTGATTCCCAAGCGAACGACCAGGTAAAGGTGGACACCAATCAAACCAAATAGCGCTGCCGGGAGCATCCATATGTGGGCGCTGAAGAAACGCACCAGCGTCAACGTGCTGAGATCAGTCCCGCCGCGCAAGGCTTCATTGATGAAGGGCCCGATAAAGGGGATGGTCTCGGTAATTGAAGTGCCAACAGTCGTGGCCCAATACGCTCGCTGGTTCCAGGGCAGCAGGTACCCCGTGAAGCCCATTCCGAGCGTAAGAAGGAGTAGAAGTACGCCCGTGATCCAGGTCACCTCGCGGGGGTATTTGTAGGCGCCGTAGAAGAAGGTCCGCAGCATATGCAGGAAAACCGTGATCACCATCAACGTAGCGCCCCAATGGTGGATACCACGTATCAACCATCCAAAGGCGACATCGTTCATGATGTAGTTGATGCTCTCATAGGCTTGTTCAGGGTGGGGAACGTAGTAGGCAGTGAGGAAAACGCCGGTAACCGCCTGCGTCACGGCAAGGAACAGCGTGGCGCTGCCAAGCGTAAAGGCCCAATTCACCTTGGGGACTTTGCGGTCGAGCACAGTGTTGTAGATCGCAGTAAGTCCAAGACGTTCATCCAGCCAGGTGATCCAACGAGTTGTCACGTTATACCTCCACTAATTGAATCTCGAGCGTCCCGTCTTCAACCCGGTAATCAAAGCGATCCAACGGCCGTGGTTGTGGGCCCGAGATGATCGAGCCATCAATGCCGAAATGGCCGTCATGACAGGGGCAGATGTATTCACCCAGATCTTCTTGCCAGCTTACCCGGCAACTGAGATGCGTGCAGACATTTGAGAAAACATCAAAGGTATTCCCGGGTTTGCGCAGGACGTAGATTCCATAGCTTTGAGCTGTGATTTCCCATCCCACCCGCTGTGTGCGCGTGAAGGAAAAGAGTCTCGGCTCGCCTTCCACTAAGTCCTCAATCAAACCAAGCGGGACCCATTCATCGAGGGAGGCGGTGTTGCGGTTACGCAGGCTGGGAGAGAGCAAGTACCCAATAGCGGGCAGCCCGAGTATGGCTGCGATGATGCCGCCCAGAAAGGTAACAATGCCAGCGACGAAGTTGCGCCGGTTTAAACCATGCTCATGGCTGTCATGGGCCATGGACACACCTCCAGGTAAAGCGCGGGGACAACGTTGGCCGCCCACGCCCATAAGCACACTGTAAAAAGTATCACAATTCTACCGTGCGAGGGAGCGATTCCAAAGCGGTTAGGTGCCCTAATCGTCACCAAAACAAGAGGACGGAAGACAGGAAATCTGCGGACAGGCAGCGCTGTTTGACACGTTCATCCAACCAGTATAATAATCCCACCTAGGCATTTATTGAGACTTCACGCAGAGCGTGGACGCTGGAGGCATTATGGAAGTGAGCAGGCGCGTCAGTCTTTGGGCAGGTTTAAGGTATCGCGGCAAGCAAGGCATGTTGAATTGGTTGCTTCACCGTGTTACCGGATTGGGGATCGTGGTTTTTGTGGGCACCCATGTAGTGGTTTCCTTCTTTGGTCAGCAGTTTGGCAGCGACATTGCCTTTGCGATCAATGGTGTCTACGAGTCATGGCCTTTCCAGATCTTCGTTTATTTTTCTGTGCTTTTCCACGCGATTAACGGGGCCCGGTTGGCGGTGATGGATCTCTTCCCATCACTGATTCGATACCAAAATGAGTTGGTGTGGTTGCAGTGGATCATTTTCGTACCGGTTTACATTTTCCCTGTTGTCGTGATGGTTAGCAACGCCATCACGGGCGTCTGATTAAAGGGTGAGCCGCATGAGAAGACCAAAACCTATTCGTTCCGCCGGTGCTTTCGAGTATGGGATGTGGCTCTTCACCCGTATCTCTGGCCTGGCTCTCTTGCTTTTTGCCGCCATCAGCATGGGTATCGCCTTTGCTTTGGGCGGGCGGATACAATTGGATATGACCTCAATGTTCCGCTGGATGTTCTTTCCCAATCCCAACCATGTTGTGAATAGCAACATACCTGATGTTACGGCTGGCTGGTCCAACGCATTTTGGCAAATTTACAGCATGTTAATGATCCTTTTAGCCAGCATCCATGGCTTTAATGGCGTCCGTATGATTCTGGAGGACTATACTGAGAAACCACTCATCATCGCCGTCTTACGTGGGCTTACGATCTTGCTCCTGGTAGGCGCGTTGATCGTGGCTGTTTATGTCATCCTGGCATCGTGAACCGATCATAGATAGCGGAGTAATCAATTGAATCAACATCAATACGAAGTTGTAATTGTTGGGGGTGGTGGCGCGGGTTTGATGGCGGGTCTTTACGCCTCGCGCGGCGCGAAGACAGCCGTTTTGAGTAAGTTATACCCGGTGCGCTCGCATACTGGCGCAGCACAGGGAGGCGTCGGTGCCGCCATCGGTAGCGAGGAAGAGGATCGCGCGGAGTGGCACACCTACGATACGGTCAAGGGAAGTGATTACCTGGGCGATCAAGATGCCATCGAGTTCATGTGTGAGGAAGCAGTTTCCACGGTATATGAGCTTGAGCATATGGGCTTGCCATTCAACCGCACCGCCGAAGGAAAAATAGCTCAGCGTCCATTCGGCGGCCACACCAACAACGACACCGGTAAACCTGTGCGACGAGCGTGTTATGCCGCTGATCGCACCGGCCACATGATCCTACAAACGCTTTACCAACAGTGCATCAAGCATAAAGTGACGTTCTTTGATGAATTTCAAGTGCTGGACGTCATCATCAAGAATGGTGTCGCCTGTGGCGTCGTAGCTGCAGCGCTAGAGACGGGAGAGATTCACGTCTTCCATGCAAAAGCGGTCATCTTTGCCACGGGCGGCTGGGGTAGAGTCTGGGAAATTACCTCGAACGCCCACTCCTATACCGGGGATGGCGTGGCGGTCACGCTGCGTCGCGGAATCCCTGCCGAGGACATGGAATTCTTCCAGTTCCACCCGACGGGAATCTACAAGATGGGCATCTTGATCACCGAGGGTGTGCGCGGTGAAGGCGGCGTCCTGCTTAACGATAAGGGGGAGCGTTTCATGGAGCGCTATGCTCCAAGCGTGAAGGACCTGGCCTCGCGTGATGTCGTCAGCCGCGCCATGTATCTGGAAATGCGGGATGGGCGCGGCATCAAGGGCAGGCGCTATCTCCACCTGGATGTCACCCCCGAAGTGGTCAATCACTACGCTGTGCTTGACGGCCGGACATGGCCGGATGGTACACCTTACAAGCTAACCAGTGCTGATATTCTTGGGAAGCTGCCAGACATCATCGACTTCTGTCAGACGTATATGGGTGTCGATCCAGTTTCACAGCCGATGCCGGTACAGCCGACCGCGCATTACGCCATGGGCGGGATTCCGACCAACGCACGCGGCGAAGTCTTGATTGACGAGAAGGACCACATCATGCCAGGGCTTTACGCCGCTGGTGAAACCGCCTGTGTCTCGGTGCACGGTGCCAACCGCTTGGGTACAAACTCGCTGTTGGACATCATTGTTTTTGGGCGCGAGGCGGGTAAACGTGCGGCAGAATACGCCAATGGTGTTGATTACACTGCACTGCCCAAAGACACAACCAGCTTTGTCGAGCAGCAATTGGGTGCCTTACGTGGGGGCGAAGGAAGTGAAAAGGCGGCCAATATCCGCCGGGAGATGCAGGAAGTGATGTTTGAACATGTTGGCGTCTTTCGCGTGGAGGAGGGCATGAAGGCAGCGGTCGAGAAGATCAGCGAGCTAAAAGAGCGCTTCACGAAGGTCCGTGTGGACGATCAAGGACGTATTTTTAACACCGACGTTTTGGAAGCCTGGGAGTTAGGCTGTTTGCTGGACTTGGCTGAAGTAACCGCTGTATCTGCGCTTGAGCGCAAAGAAAGCCGCGGTGCGCATGCTCGCGAAGATTTTTCAAAGCGGGATGATAAAAAATGGATGCGGCACACCCTGGCAACACAAACGAAAAAAGGCGTGAAATTGAGCTACAAACCTGTGACGGTAACGCGCTTTGAACCCAAAGAGCGGGTTTACTAGGAGAGGTATGATGAAGGTCACACTACGCATTCTGCGCTTCAATCCAGAGACCGATAAGAAACCGCATTATGAGAACTACGAGATCGAGGCCGATCCGAAAGATCAGGTGCTTGATCTCTTAAACAGGGTGAAGTGGCACACAGACGGCACACTCTCCTATCGCAAATCCTGCGCTCATGGCATATGCGGATCGGATGCAGTACGGATTAATGGTGTAAATCGCCTGGCCTGCAAGGTGCTGGTTAAAGACGTGGGCAGAAAAATCACCGTAGAGCCATTGCTGGGTTTGGCGATCAAGAAAGATCTAATCGTGGATATGGAGCCCTTTTTTGAGCATTACCGTTCAGTCATGCCTTACCTCGTGAACGACGAGCCGGCTCCGGCGGAGGAGCGACTTCAATCGATCGAAGAACGGGCGCGCTTCGATGATACGACCAAATGTATTCTCTGCGCTGCCTGTACCACATCCTGCCCCTCATTCTGGGCGACAGGACAATATGTAGGCCCAGCGGCGATGGTGCAGGCACACCGCTTCACCTTTGATAGCCGTGATCGCGCCGGTGCCGAGCGCCTGCAAATCCTGAATGACCGTATGGGTGTTTGGCGCTGCCATGATATCTATAACTGCACCGATGCTTGTCCACGTGAGATTGAGGTGACGAAAGCCCTGGGCGAACTCAAGATGGCGATCGCTACCGGCAGGATTGAGTGAGCAACGCCGATACCAGTCAGGGATTTGAGCACACAGGTCGTAACCAGACCATGGACCTGAGCGAAATCTTCAATAGACCCCCGCGTATCCTGGTCGCAGATGACGACTGGCTCAATCGCGACCTGTTGAAAGCGTACCTCTCCACTTCTGGCTGCGAAGTGACCACCGCAGTGGATGGGCGTGAAGCCCTCGATGCGGCTTTAAAACAGCCTCCCGATCTGGCTTTGGTCGATGTACAAATGCCGCGCATGGACGGCCTGGCGCTGTGTCAGGCGCTGAAGGGAAATCCCTCCACGCGCTTCATGCCGGTGGTGATCGTTACTGCGCTGGATACGGAAGAGGAAAAACTTAAAGCGCTCGAAGTGGGCGCTGATGATTTCGTCACCAAGCCTTATAGCTCCGTGATCTTGCTCACGCGCGTGCGCTCCTTGCTGCGCATTAAGAAATTGCACGATGAAGTCGAGTCGCGCAACCGCCTGCTGCGCCAGGTCCTCGACCGGTTTCTGGCAGAGGATGTCACTGATGTGATCCTGACGGATCCGGAACGATACATGAAGCTTGGGGGCGATGTTCGGTTGGTCACGGTGCTATTTGCCGACATTCGCGGCTTCACACGTTTTACTGAGCGCAACACTGCTGAGCACGTGATCGAGACGCTTAACCGTATCTACCAGGCGTTGAGCAAGGTTGTTTTCGATCATCAAGGGACCTTTGATAAGTATCTCGGGGATGGGTTTATGGCCTTCTACGGCGCGCCAGTATCAGGCGTCGATGATGCCAAGCGTGCCGTTGACACTGCCCTGGAGATGCAGCGCTTGTTCCGTGATCTGCGCAAGACCTCCGGGAAGGACCTGAAAGAATTGGGCCTGGGAATCGGCCTGCACTCCGGAGAAGCGGTGGTAGGGAATATCGGCTCGGATAAGTTGATGGACTATACCGTCATCGGCGATGTGGTCAATGTGGCCAAGTGGCTGCAGGAGCAAGCCGAAGGGGGTCAGATTCTCCTGAGCCAGACAACCTATGAGATGGCGCATGAAGAAGTAGAGGCTGAGCCACTTGAACCTATCCAGGTGATCGGGCGCAGGGAGCCGATTCCGGCGTATTTAATCCAGGTGGCCGGTGCATAGTCGGACAGCTATTTGATGTTAAAGCAACAGCGGGTCGATATCCGACCCGCTGTTTATTTCTACTGTTACAAGGATGATTATGAAACAACACCCGATCGGATGATTCCTGATATGTCCTCGGGTGGGATGATCACAGCGTCAATGACGTGAATGACGCCGTTGGATGTTTCGATGTCGGTGATGATCACCTGGGCGGCATCCACAAAGACGCTCCCATCCTCAACGCTGATGGCTGCGCTGGAGCCCTGCAGCGTGGGTGCTTCGCTCAAGCCGACAACGTCAGCAGCCATCACTTTGCCCTCGACGACGTGATAAAGCAGGATGTTGGACAGTGCTGGGATGTCAGCCAGAAGCGCATCGAGCGTACCAGCGGGCAGCGCTGCGAAAGCATCATCGGTGGGCGCAAAGACCGTTAGCGGACCTTCGCCCTTCAGGGCGTCGACCAAGCTTGCAGCCTCAAGTGCGGCTACGAGGGTGGTGAAGCGACCATCTTCCACGGCGATGTCGACAATGTCGCGTGTTTCCGGTAGGATGACTGCATCGACGACGTGAATGACGCCATTGGATGCCTCGATATCCGTGATGATGACTTCAGCGCCATCGATCATGACCTTGCCTTCCGCAACAGCGATATCAGCATACTGACCCTGCAAGGTGCGCGCGCTGCTCAGCTCGATAACGTCGGCAGCCATTACCTTGCCCTCGACCACATGGTAGAGCAAGATGTCGGTCAGGGCGGGGACGTCGGCCAGGAGTGCCTCGACTGTGCCCTCCGGCAGTGCAGCGAAAGCGTCATCAGTGGGGGCAAAGACGGTTAGCGGGCCATCACCCTTGAGGGCGTCAACCAGGCCGGCGGCCTCAACGGCGGCGACGAGGGTGGTGAAGCGGCCGTCTTCCACGGCGATGTCGACGATATCCTTCTTCATCATCTCGTCTTCTTCCATCGGCTCTTCAGTTTCCTCAGCCTCTTCCACAGGCTCTTCGGTTTCAACTTTTTCAGCCTCAGGGGCCTCCGCTGCTACTTCAGTTACCTCGGCGGCGGGGGCACATGCGCCCAGGATCAGGGCTGCAAGCAACAAAAAAGGTAGTAAATTACGGATTTTCATCTTTCTTCTCCTTTGGTGAAGATTGTGATCAGAATTCTACCAAACGCACAGATATTGTCAAATTAAAGGATGATTAAAGCTTTGCAATACATGGATAGTGCGTGGGTCAGGGGTCCTGGGGAGACATACGTTGGTGCGTTTTGATGAGAGGTGTGTAAAAAGAATGCTGGGATAAATGCGCGCTAACAGGTTGCGCTCACGTGGGATGAAGCATGCTATAATC
>JBFFQB010000094.1:0-12695 GCA_041573795.1 Anaerolineales bacterium | reverse complement strand
TGACAGGAACGGCGCAGATGGTGGTAGGAGCGATCGGTGTAGCCGAGGAGAATGACGTGCTCTGGTTCGGTACGCAGTCCGATCAATCTTCGCTGGCGTCCGGTATCGTGGTGGCCAACCAGGTCTATCGCTGGGATGTGGTCTTGATGGAGATGCTGGGCTTGATCTCGGAAGGGACGTACGGAGGCCAGGCGTTCAGGATCGAGTTGGCAAACGGCGGTGAAGAGATTGTCTATAACCCAGACTTTGCCCTCGACAGCGAAGTGTTAACTTTAGCCGAGGCGACCATAGCCGGTATCGTGGACGGCTCGATCGTCATCGATTTTGGTAACTAGAAGACGACAAGTAGGGCAGTGCCCGTATTGGATACGGGCACTGCCAACATCGATCAAGAAGTAGGCGCTAACGACTTCAGCGAAGTTTGATGCGCCCGATTGCCAGCGTGGGCCTCAAGAGGTATCCATATGACGGGAAAAGATAGGCTGCCCTCTGGGCAGATACGGGTTGACAGACTGGAATTGCGCGGGATTGTCAAGCGTTTTCCAGGTGTGCTCGCCAATGATAATGTCGATTTCGACGTGCGCTCTGGTGAAGTTCACGCTCTCCTGGGTGAGAATGGCGCTGGTAAGAGCACCTTGATGAAAATACTCTATGGCCTCTACCAGGCAGATGAGGGCGAGATCTTACTCAATAACAAACCAGTAACCATAAACTCTCCTACCGATGCTATTAACCTGGGAATCGGGATGATCCATCAACATTTTATGCTCGTCGAGAGCCTGACGGTTGCAGAAAATGTAGCTCTCGGATTGCCCTCTTCGCGCGGACCAATCACGGACATTCAGCGAGTTTCAAATCGCATCCTTGAACTGGCGAACCTGTATAACCTGCGAGTTGATCCGGAAGCATATATCTGGCAACTCTCGGTTGGACAACAGCAGCGGGTCGAGATCATAAAGGCGCTCTATCGCGGGGCTGCACTCCTGATCCTGGATGAACCTACTGCTGTGCTCACTCCCCAGGAGGTGGATGAGTTATTCGGTATCATGCGCCAGATGGCTGCAGATGGACATGCATTAATCTTCATTTCGCACAAACTACATGAAGTGATTGAGATCTGTCAGCGTGTCACTGTGCTCAGGGATGGCCGCAAGATTGGCAGTCGACCGACCTCCGAGATTAGTAAGGCTGACCTGGGGAATTGGATGGTCGGACGTGAGGTCAGCTTTGGCCGAGATAAGCCTGCGCGTGCGCGCGGGGAGGTCCGTCTGATCCTTGAAGGGGTCTCAGCGCAAAGTGAACGTGATACAACTGCATTGAACAATGTATCGCTGGAAGTGTATTCAGGTGAAATCCTGGGGATCGCCGGTGTTTCAGGAAATGGACAGCGTGAACTGGCAGAGGTCATCACGGGGCTAAGACCCACAACCCAGGGAAGAATCGTCCTGGAGGGGCAGGACATCACCTTGCTATCTCCTAGAGATCGTACGGAGCGAATGCTGTCATATATCCCCGAAGAACGTATGCGGGATGGGATGATCCGCGAATTCACGGTTGCCGAGAACCTGATCCTGCGTGAGCATCATAAGGCTCCTTTTGCTCGCTCTGGATTTCTTGATATGAAGTCAATCGAACGTCACAGCGAGAGCTTGATCGAGTTATTCAATGTAAAGACGCCCTCCCAAGAAACGCTGGTTAGGAGCCTCTCGGGTGGTAACATCCAGAAACTGGTACTTGCTCGAGAGCTCTCACGCCACCCACGTGTGCTTGTGGCCGCACAGCCGACGCGCGGGCTGGATATTGGTGCTACTGAATATGTCCATGAGCAGCTATTACGGCAACGTCAGGAAGGTATCGCCACCCTGCTTATCTCTGAGGATCTGGACGAAATCCTTGCGCTTTCAGATCGCATTGCGGTCATATTCGAAGGTGAAATCATGGGGATCGTCCCCGGCGAAGGAGCCCAGGCTGACCAGATTGGCTTGCTCATGGCAGGTGTCCGCGAAGGGGAAGAATCGCTCTAAAACAATATTAACCACGGAAACTGGAACGCTTAAGTTTCCCTCCTCGTCGAATCCCCTTGTTGGGTAAAAGGAATTCAGGAAACCCTTGCCGTCTAAGGCGTGTTACCCCCTTGACCCCCCGTCATGACAAAGGGAATCAAACGCGGTATTGGATTGCTCTACCCCCTCTCCTTACTTTTTGCACTATAACGCGCGATTAATTCATCGCGCACATCCATCTCGATGGCGCCTGCATCGAAAAGAGCATCAATGGCCTTGAAAAATTCCTGGGGAAAGGCGTTATAACAACCGGTCTCGATCATCTCGAGCCAGGCAATTCTGAGCTTCTCTTCGTGATCCATCCCGTCTCCTTCCCAGATTGGGGTTAGACTGAAATATACAATGATTTACTACGATCGACTGTCTCAGCGAACGGAATCTTTGGCGGTTCGAAGCCACTTAACTTATCATTAACCAATCCTAAATACTTACACCTGCGCATGGCCTCGAGACCAAGTTCGTCGCCGCTCGGGCTGATCAGCTTCCCATCAATCTTGATCGTGGCCAGTCACATCGATAAAGGCTGATACGAAGATAAGGTAGTATGAGTATTTGGTTGTAGTGAGGTTAGCATGGATGCAGAAGGGGTGAACCAAAAGAAGCAGGTGCCAATCTATGTTTACATTTTCTTTGTAATCTATACCTTGCTCTTCCCTGCTGTGATCTTTCTGGCAGGAGGCACGCTGCGCTGGCCGATGGGTTGGTGGTACTACGGGCTCTCTGTAGGCGCGACGATCATAAGCCGTCTGATCGTTGCCCGTGTCAACCCTGACCAGCTGACTGAACGCGGTACAGGTATGGCTGCTGATAATGCTAAAAGCTGGGATCGAACGTTATCCCTGCTGGTGGGGCTTGTGCTGCCGGTGGTGGTGTTGATCGTGACTGGGCTCGATCACCGCGGGTCGTGGTCGCCCGTGTTCACAGCTTGGCTTTCAAACGCTGCGCTCATCCTGCTGGTTTTAGGGTACGCCCTTGCTACGTGGGCTTTCGTGGTCAACCGTTTCTTCTCGGGTGTCGTTCGTATCCAACATGAACGGGGACATCACGTCATCAGCAGTGGACCCTATCGATTTGTACGCCATCCGGGCTATCTGGGTGGGCTTATCTCTATTGTCGCCACACCCATATTACTGGGCTCCTTGTGGGGGTTGGTTCCCGTTGCGATCTACCTTGCGGTTCTCATCACGCGAACGGAGCTTGAAGATCGAACCTTGCGGGAGGAATTGCCGGGTTATCAGCAATACAGCCAACGCACGGCTTTCCGACTCCTGCCAGGGGTTTGGTAATTTCGCGCACGTAAGGAGCGCGGTCACGGGTGAGGGCATGAAGGATCTCGAGAGACGTGGGGTTGGGCAACGATCCAATAGGATAGCTATAACATGAAAACACTCCATGATGGAAGTGCGACGAGCAATCATCCGTCGACCCGAGCTATACGCAACGTTGCCTGCATTCGTTTAGGTAGTAAACAGATATTCGGCATGCTGGTACTGGTGAGCTTGCTGCTTGCATGTAGTCTCAACTCGAAACCACCCTCGACGGCCGGCCCATCCTCTCTCACTGGGACTGTGCCTGTCGACGGCACCCCCATTGTTAAGCCATCATCATCACCACCGCTTGCCCGGGAAAGCACGCCGACAGCCAACACGATCTCACCTACTGGCCTATGGAAGACACAACCCATCCTCCCCGAACTCAGTGCTGCTTCCCTGGCAATCTACAAACAGGGACTTCTCTTGGGGAACAATCCCCGCGCTTTCTCGAAGGTGGGGGATGGCGAGATCGCCAGCCATTGGTTCTTGGCGATCTACGACCTCAGCCCTGATAACTATGATCTTGGCTTCCATCCTGAGTTAGCTGAGGTGATAAAACACTTCGCTGGCTCGTTTGGCCGGGAGAGCCTTGCGGCCAGAGCTGGTTTTAACACCACTCGCATCCTTGATCCTCTCTTTGCGATGAATGACTTGTGCCATGTGGAGGAATCTCCGCTCGAATGTGAGCTACGCCTCCACCGTCCGAGCTTTGCCATTATTTCCCTGGGGACCAATCAAGTGTGGACGCCAGAGTTATTTGACGCAGAATTGCGACAGATAGTGGAGATCTGCATTGAGCGTGGGGTGATTCCAATTCTCGCTACGAAGGGTGACAACCTGGAAGGCGATCACCGCATCAATGCTATCATCGCTGAGGTCGCCAATGCATATGAGGTGCCGTTATGGAACTTCTGGCTGTCGCTCCAGTCGCTCCCTGATCAGGGTCTACAACCGGATGGTGAGCACCTTACGTGGGCAGAGAACAACTTCGCTGATCCTGAAGCGATGACCCATGCCTGGCCGGTGCGCAACCTCACCGCGTTGCAGGTGCTGGACGTTTTGATGTCCGATCTGGCAGGAAATTGATGTGATGCACGATCATGCAGCAAGAACTGGACACCGCTGGGATGTGTCATGCAGCGGTGCCCAGTTCATGCGTTTATCTTTCAACCTCTTTGCTTATCCAGGACATTGGCAGGTCCCCGTATCCGCTGACCAGACACCACCCACATCGTTGCACGTTGAACGATCGAACTCGGGCAAGCAGGCAGGCTGCGTTGGAGTCCCCGTCGGTAAGGGCGGTGCTGCAATGGGTGGTAGCCCTTCGACACATTCCGCCTGTACACCATTGCTTGCAACAAAGCAGTAGCCAAGCCAATCTGGATTGGGGATCCAGTACCAGAAGCCGTCCGTGCTCACGCCTTCGGGGATCGCGGTCTCCCCCTGAAGAAGATATCCCATCTCCTCATACGCCTGGAGCGGTCCTTTACGACAGGTCATATTCATGAGCGCTGTGATCAAGGGGGCTGTACAGATCGGTTCTTCCATAGCTTCGGATGTCGAAGTTGGTTGTGGTTCTTCGAGCTCTTCACCCTCGCCTTCACCGTCAGGCTGGTCTTCGATCGCAAATGTCCAGGGTGTCTGGGGAGCACAGAAGGTCAGCCAGGTCTGCCCATCCTGAAGTAGCTTCTGGCCGACAAGGAGCCATTCGTAGGCACTTCCCGGCAGCGGGATCATGCTAAAGGCCGACATGGGTATGCTGTTCTGTGAAGTCACCTGAGTCGCTGCTCCTTCACCTACTTCAACCAATTCAACGTTCCACCGGATGGCTCCCCCAGGTAAGTTTCCTAAGGTCACCCATTCCAATACGGGGTCCCCATTGGATTCAAGCATGGCACCATCTTGTGGGAAAAGCCCGTTCGGATCGAGATAGGTGTCGCACGTGGGCATCTGGCCTGAATAGGGAACTTGTTCCTCAGGCGTGAAATCGATGATCACATTCGGAAGGCTATTTGCCAGCATGAGCAATCCGCCACCGAGCAAGGCGCCGAACACAAAGCTCCCAGGAATGAGCAAGGGCGTTAGATGAGGTCGGAGGCGATGGACAAGAATCCCGATACCACCGCACACGATGATAATGAAGCTCCAGATCGGGATAAGGTAGTAAGGTCCGAACTTTTGACAATTTACCGCGATATTTTGAGAGAAACGTGAGGTGCGAGGTCGTCCGTCTGTTGCCGTTGCAGTGATTTGCGTGCAATAGGACAACCCCGAGGGTAAAGCCATGCTGAAATCGCCATTGTTCGAGGTCGTCACCGTCCCCAGATACTCTTTACCCTCGCCAGCACCGCTTGGATCTGGATCGGCGATAAAGATTTCGATCGTACAGTTCGGACATGCCGTTCCAGTAACAGTCCCTGAGCTATTTGGATTGAAAACAGGAGGATTGGTCATACCGCCCAGGGAGGCATAAATTCCGACGTCACCATTATCATAGATGCTGTTTTGACTGATAAGAGCGTCCCCATTAATCTCAACACCAGCGAATCCATTGTTGAAGCTAGTGTTACCCAAGATTTGTTGATTCGGACCCTCTGCCTCAATACCATCTCCTGCATTGAATGCAGAAAGGTTACCCTCACCTGGACTCAAACCCCCGATGATCCCACCCCCGCCATCGATAAAGAAAATACCATCCCCTCCGTTCGGGATTGGGTTTGTCCCGGATATATCTGTGCCAACAATATTTCCCTGAACGACAATATTGCTGTTAACCCAGTTGGCCGAAGAGAGAATGACTCCATCGGAACCATTGCCAGAGATCAAATTACCAGACCCTGGACCTCCAATCAGATTATTGTCACTACTGATACGAATACCTGAACCGTTATTCCCTAAGGCAGCTGTCCCAGAAGCATTCGTCCCGATGAAGTTCCCTTGAATGACGCTGTTCTCAGATTTTAATTGGATCCCGTGAATGTTATTAGCCGAAACCAAGTTTCGATCCGATGGGTTCGTTCCTCCAATGAAGTGTCCACCTCCGGCATTTAAACTCTCATAAATTCCAAAGCCATTGGGGACTGCCACAGTCCCGGATCTATCCGTGCCGATCTTGTTGCCACGAATGATCTGGTTAGGACCTGACATATGGATCCCAACCGAATTCCCGGAAATCACATTCCCGATCACGCTATTCCCAGACCCGGCCAACCAGACCCCGCGACTATTGGGGAAGGCGCCCCAACCGAGAACATTGCTTTCGATCATGTTGCCACTTCCCGAGATGACGATGGCGCCCCCGATCAGGTCCTCCGGTTTGGGATCAGGGGAACCTGGTACACCGAAAAATCCTGCCATCGATAGGCCTCGAACAACGCAGTTACTTCCCTGGATGGCGATACCTTCTTCGATCACTCCCGAGCCCTTCACAACGTTGACTATCGGTACGCCGGCATATCCAATCACCGTTGTGCCATCAATCGTTGTTCCGTTGTCAAGTAGTGGATTGAGGGCGGAGTTCAGGAATATGGTGACATCTCCACTGGTCGCATCGAGCCCGGCGAAGCTGATCGTGTCAGGTCCAGCGAAGTTATTGGCGGCATCGATTGCCTCCCGCAGGGAGCAGTGGTTGCTGTCGCACAAGCCATCGTTGGTGTCATCTAAGGTATTGACGACAAAGGTATCGGCAAAAGCTGGTGAGGGGATACTGGCCAGGCCAAGGATCAAGATGAATAGGCTGGCGCGTAGGAGATGCGAAAGGTTAGGAGAAGACATGGTGGCTCCTTTCGTTCATGGTTGATCTAAGTCGAAGCGCTCGAATAAATTATTAAATCAAAAGGGATTCTGATTGGCACATGTAGAACAGAAGAAGTGCCTGTGTATCTCCTCCTTCATATGTGTTGTTGATCGAAGAGGTTTGCGTGTTGCTCATCTATAAAACGTAGTATAGACAATATCTGTGACAGGCAAAAACTCAACCTCAGTCAAGCATCGTTGATCCTTATGCCTATTCTTCCATTGTCCCGTAGGTGAGGGTTCAGGCGGAGATCGAAAAGCATCCTTATAATGGTGGGGTATTGAACTGTTTTGCAGCAGACTGAACATGTAGCCAAGATATTGGAGCATGATTTTGCCCAGTGACTCACAGTCTTCTTCGTTTAAGCACATCGCAGCCCAATGTCAATCCGCCTATGGTCTATTCGGTTCGATAACCCGATTACCAGGCGAAAATGAGAATTACCAGCTGGTTACTGAGGAAGGGCAGCACTATATACTCAAGCTTTCTGGCGCAAGCAGGTCCATTGAAACCCTCAAGCTTGAACAACGTATCCTCGAAGGGCTCGATCCAGATCGATTCGAGTTCGTATTACCCAAGATCATCCATACAGTATCGGGCGATGCTTTTTCTCAGATTCAGCGAGAGGGTGGCGCTTCGGTACAGGCGTGCATGCAAACTTGTCTTGAGGGTACAGCCTGGGGAGAAGCAGGACTCGCACCCCCAGCGCAACTTCGCGATATGGGTGTCAAACTCGGTCAGATGGATCTGGCTCTCTCATCTCTTCATGAAGATGCTGCTCATCGCACTCATCAATGGGATCTCTGTGCAGCATCCCAACATCGTGAGAAGCTGGGATTATTGGACAATCCATTTAAACGGGAAATCGTGGAGTGGATGCTCCATTTCTATGTTGCGAGTGCACTGCCCCATCTTGCAAAGCTCCCACATTCACTCATCCATGGTGATGTGAATGACGAGAATCTTCTCGTCAAGGGGGGCAAGGTGGTCGGGTTGTTAGATTTTAGCGATACTCTTTTCAATCCGGCAATTTGCGAGCTGGCCATCGCTCTGGCGTATGCCATGTTGGATCAACCCGAGCCGTTAAGCGCTGGCGCGGAAGTCGTTGCTGGATATCACAGTGTCAAGCCACTAACCCCACCAGAACTTGAGGTGCTCTACCCATTAACTTGTGGTCGGTTGTGTACAACGATTTTAATCGCTGCAGAGCGTCGCAGGATCGACCCAGAGCATCCAACCTGGTTCAGTACCGAAGAACGGGCCTGGTTCCTAATGGAGCAGCTCTATCCTATCGATCCGATTGAGGTGAGAGATCAGCTATGCTCAGCTCTAGCCCTTGATGTCGATGAAGATCCGGGAGACAACATGGAAGAACTACTGCAGAGACGCCGACAATTCTTAAGTCCCTCCCTCTCGATAGCCTATGAAGAGCCGCTAAAGATCGTGCGAGGATCGGGGCAGTTCTTATACGACGACCGCGGTAAACCCTACCTCGACCTGGTGAACAACGTCTGTCATGTCGGGCATTGCCATCCACATGTTGTCGAAGCCGGACGACGCCAGATGGCGCAGCTTAACACCAATACACGCTATCTCTATGATGGGCTTACAGATTACGCCGAACGGCTGGTGGCGACGCTGCCCGATCCCCTGGAGGTATGTTTCTTCGTCAACTCGGGGAGTGAGGCGAATGAGCTGGCGCTGCGTTTAGCCGAATCCTATACCGGCAGAAGAGACTTTCTCGTCATTGAAGGTGCCTACCATGGCCATACAGGACGGTTGATCGACCTCAGCCCTTACAAATTCATGGGGAAGGGGGGCAAAGGTGAGCCTGCGCCCTGGGTGCACGTTGTGCCGATTCCTGATGGGTATCGGGGTAAATATCAGGGCCAGGAACGCAATACTGGTGAAGCTTATGGCGATGAGGTAGGCGTTGTTATCGAGTCGACCGGCGCTGAAGTTGCTGCTTTCATCGCCGAATCCCTGTTGGGTTGCGGTGGACAAATCATCCCTCCCGAAGGGTATTTCGAGCGTGCCTTTGAACATGTGCGCGCCGCAGGGGGACTACGCATCATTGACGAAGTGCAAGTTGGCTTTGCCCGCACTGGTACCCACTTCTGGGCTTTCGAGCAGCAGGGTGTAATCCCTGATATCGTCGTGATGGGAAAGCCGATCGGCAATGGGCACCCAATGGCGGCGGTCGTTACTACACGCCAGATCGCGGACTCGTTCGCCAACGGCATGGAATTCTTCTCTACCTTTGGTGGCAACCCTGTATCCTGTGCCATCGGGATGGCGGTGCTTGATGTCATCGAACAGGAGAATTTGCAGCAGCATGCACTGGAATTGGGGAACTACTTTTTGGAAGGCTTTCGTCGCTTGATGGGGCAGCATAAACTGATTGGTGACGTACGGGGAGCGGGGTTGTTCCTTGGTGTCGAATTGGTGCAGGATCGAAATAAACTCACCCCTGCGACAGACGAAGCTGATATCCTGGTCAACCGCGCCAGGGCTCGCGGGATCCTGCTGAGCACGGATGGGCCCTATCAAAATGTGCTGAAGATCAAGCCGCCGATGGTCTTAACGAGGGATGACGTGGACATGGTCTTTCGAGTGATCGATGACGAGCTTGGGGACTTGCAATCCTGAATAAAGTCTTTCCCAAGCCCCATTTGTCCTGAGATCCGATGGCTATCCACTCCAGGGAAGTAGTTGCGGAGTTCAGACCTCTCTTCATCTCATCACGGCCTCTTGATGTGGCTGCGAGGTTAGAAACTTATCCTTGCTATGGCTTGAATTAGAACGAATAAGAGGGTACGCTAGGAGGGCATTACAATCCGTCGTTGCAACGGGATTAATTTGATAACTACATCCATACCCGGCCAGATTCTCGGCCGGTTTTTTTTCGCCTGGCAACCTCCAAGGACAAAGCATCGTTGCGGTCCATCAGGTGGTCTCGAATCAGAAGTGACATCATATCCAAGCATTTTAAAGAATCGCTGTGATTTCTTTGGTCTCTCAACAATTGGACGCCAGGGAGTAGGGAGTTCAGCAATATGCAGAGTATGAAATTTTCGCCCAGTCACTACGAGCGCCTGCTTGGCCAGACAAAAGGGTACTGTAAATGCTGTGGTGAAGAGAAGACCCTGATGATTATTCAAAGCAAGATTCCACCGCTACTCCCGATGTTCTTTCCTCGTTTTCCTTTGAACAGTATCTACTTGGGCTGTGAGTGTTGTGGTGCGGTCAAACCCCTGCTGGGTATGCATGTGATTTAACTACCCTTCCCAGGACGATAGGGTTGTCTCGACCTGGGTAGAGTAGCATTCACTTCAACAAAATTCCGGCTTAAGGGTTCCGACCAATCGGTATTCAATTTATGCCTTCCCGCAAGAACACGATCTATTGTCCAGTCGAGCACTCCCGGTGTTTGCACATTGGTGCGATCTCTGCGTATGATTCCATTTGATCTGATCGAGCTGCCTGGAGGTAAGCATGGATGATTCCCAAATAAAGGTAGGTTTTATTGGCATCGGGGCAATGGGTACACCTATGTCCAAGAATCTACTCAAAGCCGGTTTTTCTCTGACCGTTCATGATCGTGTGATGGAAAAGGCTGAGGCGCTTGTTGCTGAGGGAGCTTCGCTTGCTCAGTCCTGTGCCGAGACTGCATCTCAGGTGGATATTCTAATCACAATGATCGGCACCGTTGCAGAAGAACTGGAGGTGGTTTTAGGATCTGATGGGGTCTTGGCGGGGGCGAAAGCGGGGATGATCCTGATCGATTGCAGTACGGTAGGGATTCTAGCAACCCGGCAAATCGCCGCTGCAGCTTTGGAGAAGAGTGTGGGATTTCTGGATGCTACCGTCTCAGGCTCTGTCGGTCCTGCAAAGGAAGGTTCGTTGGGATTCATGGTGGGAGGCGAGGCTGCCGATCTTGAGCGAGCTCGTCCGGTTCTACTGGCCATGGGTGAGAAGATTCATCACATGGGTTCAAGCGGAACGGGAAGCGCTATGAAGGTGCTCATTAACCTGATGATTGGCATGACCGTGTTGACTGTGGCAGAGACCTTGACCCTTGGGCGCCAGGCTGGGCTGGATCCCTACAAGATGCTGGAGGTGCTAGGAGAGACTTCGGTGCGTTCACCGCATCTGGTTAATAAGGGGCGCATGATGATCGAAGGTGATTTCGATCCGGCGTTTGCATTGAAGTATATGCAGAAGGACTTTGATCTGATCATGGAAGCGGCACATGCGTTGAAGACCCCGCTCTTCACCAGCGCCATTGCCCATCAGGTCTATACAGCGGCCAATGTGAGTGGCTATGGAGAGCTGGACTATTCCAGCGTGGTTAAGTTCCTTGAAGATGCAGCGGGTCTGTGAAGCCCGGATCAATAAGCATATCTGCGAGATATGAACTCAGTCAATTCGAGCTACTTGTAGCAAACAACGATCCCACTCCTAAAGAGGATCCCTTTGATACCCGACACTGATGCTTCGATCCGAGCGGAACCCCAATCGCAGGAGACCCCTGAGGAATTTAGAACCGGTCAAGTACTAACCATCTCTGCTGGACATGCCGTCCATGACACGTATTCCGCATTCCTGCCCCCGCTTCTGCCGGAGCTGATTCAGCGTTTCACTCTCTCCAACACACAAGCTGGATTACTCTCGGCTTTCCTTCAACTCGCCTCTGTGCTTCAACCTGTCATCGGATATTTGGCGGATCGTATTAGCCTACGATATCTGGTCATCCTGGCACCGGGGATCACAGCCACAGTGATGAGCCTTGTGGGGATCGCGCCCTATTCTGTGATCGTCGCTATGCTGCTATTTGTTGCTGGCTTAAGCTCGGCAGGCATGCATGCTGTGGGACCGGTGATGGTAGGACGTGTTTCGGGGGTTCGACTCGGACGGGGGATGAGTTACTGGATGGTCGGCGGCGAACTTGGTCGAACAATCGGCCCAATCCTGGTCGTTTCGATGATCACCTGGCTGGGGCTTAAGAGTACCCCCTGGCTCATGGTAGGGGGGTGGGCTGCATCGATCCTGCTGTTCATTCGGTTGCGGGGCATATCCGGAAAACCAACAGACTCCACCCGCAGACTGCCCTGGCGGGATGTCATTATCCAGATGCGCCCCTTTCTTTTGGCCTTGTCACTGCTACAGGTGGTTCGTTCCTTCTCGAGTGTAGCCTTGACGACGTACCTGCCCGTCTTTTTAAAAGAAGGAGGCGCAAGCTTATGGTGGGCAGGTGCTTCACTCTCGATACTGGAAGCGGCCGGGGTGATTGGAGCCCTGGTCGGAGGTTCACTTAGCGATCGTCTTGGGCGGCGACGGATCTTGGCGGCGTCCTTTGTGATTACGTCCTTCCTAATTGGGGGATTCCTTTATGTATCTGACACCTGGCGTACCCTGCTGCTTCCGTTGTTGGGTTTCTTCTCGCTTTCGACAACACCGGTGATCATGGCGATCGTGCAGGAGTGCTACCCTGAGAATCGGGCGATGGCGAACGGACTCTAC
>JBFFQB010000093.1:0-12880 GCA_041573795.1 Anaerolineales bacterium | reverse complement strand
GTCATCCCCGGCACCGCTTCCTGCATGCACTCCACCAACCACTCAACCACCTCGGGCCCATCCTTCTTGCGCGGTCCGATGTTCAGGTCAATTGCGTTTGCACCGCTGTCTTGCTGTTTGCGTGCCAGGTTAACGAAGAAGGCACCGTCACGATCAGCCAATGCTTGTTTGACGCTAGGGGAGATAATGTGGATGTTTTCGCCAATCTTGTACATGAATTCTCTCCTCTCAGAGATGCAGTCTCAGGTTGTCTTCTGTATCTTATCTGTGAGCGCCTCCACTGCTTTGAGGGCCGGTGAGTCGCCATTTAGATGAATGAGTGGTTGGCCCAGGGCGTCGAGTTCGTTGACGCGCGCATCAGCGGGTACGATGAACACCTCTTCCACAGGCAGCTTGTCGATAGCCTGTTGCAGCGGTTCCGGGATCTCTTCGAGTAAACGATTCAAGACCAACCAAGTGTGGTGGACGTTGACCTCAATATCCTGCGCCATCTCGAAGATACTCCTGGCGGCAGCCAGTCCACGCACGGTGGGATCGCTGACGATCAAGAGAAAATCGACATCGCGGGTTGTTCGGCGGCTGATATGCTCCATCCCGGCCTCATTATCGACAACCAGGTAGGGGTAGTTCTTGCCTAGATCGTCAATGATCGTGCGCAGAAGATGATTTGCAGCGCAATAGCAGCCCTGCCCTTCCGGGCGCCCCATGGCCAGTAAGTCAACCGCCTCGCCTTCCTCCAGCGCCATGCGGATCTCGCGCGTGAGGTAATCGTGCCGGCTGATCGAAACTCCTAGTTCTCCTGCTTGCGCTGTTTCAGCCATATCTTCGCGGATATCACCCACCGTGGTGGGCATGGGCAGACCCAGCGCCAGGTGAAGGTTCGTGGCCGGATCGGCATCGATGGCCAGCAGCGGGCCCCGGACACGTTGAACCATTGTGTGAATCAATAACGAGGCGACGGTGGTTTTACCGGTTCCGCCTTTGCCTGCCAATGCAATTGTCTTTGTCATGCGTACCTTCTCCTTCGTTTCACCAATGCAATACCAGTATGTCTATTGCTAGCGAATGTTAGGTGCTAGTTTCACTACGCTCCCAGATTTCCTTGACGCTGGGAAACCGATCTATTTCGGTATGGGGCAGGAACATCGCGGCCGTGAAAGCATCATAAAAAGTGTTATCGGCAGAGAGTTCCAGGTAGGTCATGCGCTCAGCAACGGCTTTAATTTGTGTTCGGGCTTCCCTGGAAAGCAAGGCCATATAAGTGCCAAGTACGGAAGTGTTCCCAAGGAAGTGGAAGCGATCCCAGGGAAGATCAGGAAGCAGCCCAATTTTGATTGCGTTCTCAACGTTGATGTACTTTCCAAAGGCCCCGCCAACAAGTACTTGAGTGACATCTCGCAGGTCGAGCCCGACGCTCGCCGCAAGGACGTGATAGCCGGCATAGATGGCAGCTTTTGCCCGCATCAGGTTATCGACATCAACTTTTGTAAGCGCAATGTCTTTTCCGTGTTCGCTTTCATCTGCCCAGGCAACGACGTACTCCGGTCCATGCTCACCCGTGCGGACGCGCGCCGTGTCGAGATTAATTTTGAAATTGCCGCCTCGATCGACGACGCCGGTCACAAAGAGCTCCGCTAAAAGCGATATCAATCCAGAACCGCAAATTCCACGAGGTTTCGCATCGGCGATGACCCGGTAGGTGGGCTCGAATGTAGTTGAATGTACCCACACTTCTTCAATCGCGCCTTCCGTTGCACGCATGCCATCCACCACCCCGGCTCCCTCGAAAGCTGGCCCGGCCGAGCAAGCGCAGGTAAGCAGCCAATCTTGCGTTCCCAGCACAATTTCTCCATTCGTTCCGACGTCGATGAAGAGGGTAAGTGCTTCGAGTTCTACAAGACCGGACGCAAGAACACCGGCGCTGATATCGGCTCCAACATAGGAGGCGATACCGGGGAGGCAATCGACGGAAGCCAGGGGGTGGACGGCAAGCTCCAGATCACGAGCGAGGAAACGCGGGGGTTGGTTAGCAGCAGGGATGTAGGGAGTTAACCGGATGGTTTCAGGTGGCAGTCCAAGGAACAGATGGATCATTGTGGTGTTCCCAGCCACAGTGATCTTGTGGATCCCACCCGGATCGATGCCGGTGCGTCGCTGTAAACGTTCAAGCAGGGTTTGCAGAGTCTCGCGCACCAGTTCACCCAGTTCCCTTAATCCATCCCCTTTCCCCGCATAGATGATCCGTGAGATCACATCTTCGCCGCGTGCGATCTGAGCGTTATACTCGGCAGCAGAGGCACGTACTTTTCCACTGTCGAGATCAACTAAAAAAGCGGTCATGGTTGTTGTGCCGATATCGAGCGCCAGCCCGTAAGGCACAATCGTTTCTGCGCTTATTTCCAGCAGGCGGATGGCCTCATCTGATTCGACTGCTTTTTCAAAGAGAATATAGGGAGACCACTCGGAAGCGCGTAAAACTGTTCCGAGCTTGCGCAGTACTGCAAGGGGGGTTTGGACCTGTGTGTATCCAAGCTCTTGAAGCGCTTTTCGCAGACGGGTTAGATCGTCCTTGTTGTCATCAATCGTGGGAGGAACGAGCTTAATTTGCAGCGTCTGGAGCGTCTGCATTTGCTCGGGAAGATAGTCGAAGGGTAGTTCAATCGCCCGGGCAGTATGTTCGGTTATGAGGCGGCGCTCAATTCGTTCCTGTTCAGGAATGGTGATGCTGACATCGGCTTCAATTACGGATTGACAGGCAAGCGCCCATCCACTAGAAAGATCATCAGCCGAGAGACGAATGGTCGATCGCCGGCGAACATTACCTTGTTCTACCAGCACAGCACAGCGTCCACAACGACCTTGCCCGCCGCAGGGTTGGGAGACTTCAAGCTCGGCGGAGACAATTGCCTCAGCAACGAGCGTCCCCGTGGGGACCTCGATCCTGATATCTTCAGGCAGTAACGTGACGTGATGTCTAGCCAAAGTGTCCTAGCCTGTCGACTTTATCGAATGAGCGGGTGTGACGGCGTGGGCTAGTTGTAAACGTCTGTGATGGCATCTGAGATGCGAGCGTCTTCAACGCGTTCTTTCTCCCAGAACCAGCGCGTCAACTGAAGGCCTTCACAAGCCGCTTGGCCGGCCAGGCGCATCACGTGTGGAATGTCTGCTTTCCGAGAACACGACAGGGTACAAGGTGCAGGGGAGGGACACTGCAAACAGGCACTCGCCATGCGCGCAATTTCGACGGCGTCATACCCAAGATAGGGATCTTTGGGTATCTTTGAGATCCGCACAGTCATAGGTTTTCTCTCTCTAATCTCAATTCTCCACCTGGCAGCCACGTTCGCAGGTATGCGCCAGGCGGAAATGTCGAGCGCGGGTAGCCTTGCTCGAGCTTTAGGACCACATGGCCTTTAAATACGCGCCGATATCTACGGCCTCACGTGGACCAACCAGGATCTCCCAGCCGGGTAGCTCTTCTTCTAGTTCGCCGGATAGCACCGAAACCTGACCGGGGAGGATCAATTTCTTATGGCTGATCTTATCCTCGACGTTGAAGGCTTTAACATCCTTAGCGATCCGTTCGGCATCGAATTTGCCAGCAGCCCAGGCGGTGAGTACGCTCATACCCTCGGCGTCGGTAACGAGCAACCACCCTTTCCAACCTGACCCTTCGACTTCATTTGCTACTGAGAAGTAGGTGATCGAGAAGTTAGTCGTCACCATTAAGGGTGCGTCTGGATCGGGGTTATTGATCTCGTAGATGCCAGGTTGAACCTGGATCGGTTTCTGCGGATCAGTATAGATATTCTGACGGAGTACAAGCAGGGGATAGAGGGAAGCCGGGTTGAAGGTCTCTAGCACGATAAAGCCGCCATACTTAGCGATGTGCTGTGCTGCCATCAGGCTCTCATCGACACCATCGCCTTCACCCGGGAAGCTGATTAGTGGGAATCCTAACGGTCGATAATTCTGCTTAAGTGCCATCCTGCGAGCTTTTGTAAACAGATCCAGGCTATCAAGGTATGACCTGGCAGCGAGATCAAGCACCAGATCCTCTAATCCCAAGCCTTTCAAGTTTTCTGTCAATGCGCTTGCTTCGTCCAGATTTTCTGCAATCACAGCCAGTGGCACGTCCGCTTCCTTGGCGATTGCTCCCATCGCTTCCCAATTGTCAGCAGTGGCAGCGTACAGTAGGGGGCGAGTCCCCTTTGTGGCTTCAAGGCCAGCTTTTGCGAGCTCTTCGCTCGAAGCAATGAGGATGATCGGCTTCTTGCTGTTATGTCGCACAGCCTCTACAGCGGCTTTGAACGTCCCGGCATCACCAGAGCTGGCTTCCACGGCGAAGCCGTCTAGAAAGAGTTCAATCCCCACGTAATCCACCCTGAAGGCGTCAGCTTCCTTAACGTTTGACGCAATCACCTCAGGACCTTGCTCATCTTTCACGCGCAGAAATAGGCCCGGTTTGTGGTAAAAGGTCTTTTCATGCCTGAAGAGCACGGTTTCGTTGCCGATCGAAACCTTGCCATTCTCGCCCTGCACTTCTACCAGACGTATCGGTGGGGCTGAAGCGGATTCGAGCTTAGAAGCGGATTCTTCGCTCACGTGCGGACAATCTTTCAGCTCGGCCTGCTTGGCAGCCAATTTCATCGCAAACGCCAGGCAAGTGGGATAATTGCAGTCTTTACAGTTCGTCTGCGGGAGCAGTTTATAGATTTCTAAGCCAGATAACGCCATGGGTTTCCTCCTGCTCGCCTAGGCCGTCGGTAAGAGCGCATCAATGACGCTCTTTACACGCTTTAAATTCTCAGGATGTCGCAAAATCAAGATATCTGCACCAGAGTGGAGCAGGGTGGTTGCCGTGAGTGCTTCCCACTCGAGGGCGCGTTTCCCCCAATCTCCCCAGGCTGCGGGAACGCCTTCACCAACCTTGGCTTCCTTCACCCGCCAGGCTTCTTCCCCTGGATTGACGAGCATCGGCTGCTGGGTCATCTGATCGCCTTGTAAGGCTGCCAGGCGCAAGCGCTCCATCACCGAATAACCATATTCGATACCGTAGCCGAGGGCTCCGGTAGTTGGATCCATAATGATGCGCTCCAGCGGCATACCCATCTCATTAATGAGGATGACCAGTTGTTTGGAAAGGTTGACATCCATGGGAGTTTTCGACTGGACCAGGTGATCGTTCGCCAACGCTGCAGCGACGATAGTGCGGTAGTTGCCTTCCTCGCAAATACCCAGGAGCAAGTTTTCACCCTTTGCTTCCTCGGCAACCGCCACCATGAGCTCGTTGTCAAGCTCCGCCTGACCGGGACCTGCAACAGCCAGGGGTAAGCTCGTAGCATCCAAAACCTTGCGCACCGCTGCGCGCGCCGCTTCTGGCGTGTTGGGTGTTTCATCGGCCAGCGTTGCGCTGAGGATCATATAGATCAAATCTGCGCCGGCATCTTCAGCCGCCTTGGCCCAGGCCCCAGGATCTGACATGGCGTCGCCCCAGGCCTCTTCCAGCAAGGGGGACCAATCATCTGGCTTGCGATCGAGGATCTCGAGCGCCAGAGCTGGTCTGTTCCTCATCTCACCTTCGAAGTGCAGGTATGGTAGCGTTGTTTCACCGCCCACCGTAAGCGTCGAGGCTCGGGTACCGCCATTTTCAGAGGTGGCGCCGATCGTGACCTGACGCACTTCTCCCGTCCATTTTTCTTTGGGAATGTCTAGGGTCATGGGGTGATTGCCTCCATCTATGGGTCGAGCATTTAGATCAGAGGCTCGAAATCAGGGACCAAGGCGTTGGAGTGGGGTGAAGCTTGAACGAACGCCTGATCCCTGATATCCAGCCTCTGATCTCGCTCGTGTCCTACATCATAGGTTCCATCTCGAGCACCGGATGACCCTTTTCGGTCAGGTGAGCCATCAAGCCCTCGACATCTGTGCAGATCGTCTCGTCGGCGATCTTGTTGATCAAATCTGGATCGCCCTCACGCTCAGCGACTGCTTTAAACTGCTCGGCCATCTGTTCTTTCAGGATCGAAGACATCCAGACAACACGCTTGAAGCCTCCATCGGCGGAGATGAACTTGGGGCTGAGGATGTAGAACTTACCGTGGCCCATCACCCCAGGAGTTTGAAGCCCACCACCGGCCATCCCAGCCAGGGTCGAGAAGGTCATCCCGGCCGGGGTCATGCTCGTGTCCTCACGGCTGACGATCATGATGCCGTTGGCTTCTGGGATCAGCATGGCGATGCACTCAAAGCAACCACAAGCAGTCATCGGGCTGTCCATGATGGAATACATCGAGACCTCTGCTACCGTACCGTGTGAAGCTTGATCGGCATACTGGTTGACGCCATCGAATTTTCCAAATGCGTCTGCTAGTAGCTCACCCTTGGTTATCGGTTGGTTTGGACCTGTTGGGTTAATCTGGTTTGAGGCTTTGCAGTCCAGCCAGTTGTAGGCTCCGCACAGGCCCAAGCGCTCGGGGCTGATGATGCAGACGTGATCCGGTGCGAAGGACTGGCATAACGTGCAAGAGTAAAATTCGTCCACGCTCTCATCTGTCATCGCGCCGATACGTACGTTGCGTTCTTCGTAAGATTCACGCGCGGTTGCTAGCCACTGCTCGTGTATCTTGGGATCGGTGATAATCGTCACTTCGACCTTATCAACGATGCTGCCAAAGTCCTCGTGGTAGCGGGCGTGCAAGATATCGCCGAAGTGTTTCAAATTGAAGCCCTTTTCGGCGGCCGAATTGCTGACACGGATCCAGGTGATATCTCGCTGACCGATGTGCTGGATGCCGGAGGCGCCGTTGATGAAGTAGTGGATCTGGCGTTCGAGCACGGGCTCGAAGTCTTTCTCCATTTTACGCCCGGCGACCTTCACGAGGATGGCCAGATCAAGCGAACCCTGCGCTTCAATATTCTCGAAACCATCTCCGACCATTTCAATCTTACCGTCTTCAACCTCGTCCATGTCGGCCATATAGAGATACTCGAAGGCCCGGCTGTGCTTTCCGCCGGATTCGACCCGCATATCCGCTTTGCGCACGACCTCGCCTTCGAAGGCTGAGCCGTAGGGCACCGGGACGGGCACTTCGCTGATCTTGACCTTTACACCGCGCACCTCAATGCATTTCTGCACCAGGCGTTCTGCACGTTCAAGGTCATCCTTCCCCTCGATTTCATTGAAGGGCATGGAGATGACGTGCTCGTAGGTTGTGACCCCGGTGGGTAGGATCTCCGGGATGATCGTGTCGGCGACAACCGGGAACCCGAAATTGATGGCACCCGCAGCTGTTGCGTATTTCAGGTCATCAATTTCACCCAGTGCCAGGACGAATGCAAAGACGCGGTTCTTGTTGTAAAGCAGAATATCGCGAGCCTGCCCGCCCTTCATCCCTCCAAAGGTGAGCGCCGAACGCACAGCAAAACCCAGCGGGTAGATGGCCGAGATGGTGTCCGTGCCAAACGGGACAGTATAGGTGTCGAAGCCCAGTTCGACGCCCTCCTCCATGAGCTGATGGATGATGGAGCGACCGTTGACATTGCCAACCAGGAAGGTCAGGATGTTGCGCCGCTGGAGCTCGCGTACGATCTTAACGGCGACCTCATTGGATTTGGCACAACCCACGATGGCAGCGAATCCTGGCATGCGACCGTCAACAAGTTGAATACCCCAGGAACGCAGTTGAATATCGTCAATCGGCCCGTTGGCATGACCATCCACAGGTGGTCCACTTCCATTATCAGGGCTGGTGAAGGACGTGCTGCCAGCCAGTTCAAGGCCGGGTATCGACTCCGGTTGCAGGCCGTACACGAAGCGAAGCGCTTCGATGATCTCCTCTGCGAACAGGGTTGCCATGCCCGAGTCGAGCGTCTCGCCCAGGTAGGGGGTCCAGCGCGAATCGGTTGGCACAGGGTGGAGCAGGCTCTTGGCGTGTTCTAACGCCGATTCCAGCCCTCCAATGGTGGAGACTTCTTCACCGGTCATCCCCAGGATGAACGGCAGGTAGTAGGCGGTATTTGGGAAAGATACAGGCGTATCAGGGCCCTTCTCCGTCAGTGCGCGCTTGAGCATGACCTCTGCTTCGTGCATGATGGCGTTGGCGCCGCGAATAGCCCGGGTTGCTATGTAGCGTGACATTTACCAAGCTCCTTACAGTCTCTTGCGACTAGGACTAGTCGCCGGCGGGCATCCCATAGAGCGCTTCAGCACGCTCCTCTGGTGCTAGTTGTTCTAATTCTTCCATGCGCCAGTCTCCGCTGGCTCCGTACTTCTCAGGTTCGTAGGCGGGCAATCCGAGTGCTTCTCGTTTCTTGTCAATGTGCGCAAGGATGCGTGCGAGCATATCTTCGACTTCAGCGACGAATTCGATCTTGCCGCCAACCATCGATTCCCAACCTTCGCTCATGATGCGTACAACTTCGTCACTGCCCTCGACAGGATTATTGACGCCCAGAATGACATAGGCGCCCGAGGCAGCGCAGTAGGATGCAATCGCCAGCGCCTTTTCGCTCATCCATTCGGGGGCGATGCCGACGGCAGGTACATCACTGATGTCATCGCCCAGCCCACCCTCTGCAACGACCTGACTGAGGACGGTAAGGATGCGGGTGTTGTCGACACATGAACCCATATGCAGAACCGGGGGCATACCTGTCGCTTCGCAAACTTCCTTAAGCCCGGGCCCTGCCATCTCGAGCGCAGCTTCGGGCAGGAGGTAGCCAGCCTTTCCGCTGGCAATAGCGCCACAGCCGGTTTCAACCAGCAGCACATCCTTCTTCAGTAATTCACGGACCAGGAAGTCGTGATTAGCATCCTGGGTGGTGCGCGGGTTGTTGCAACCAACATTGGCGACGACGCCACGAATGCGACCGGACATGACGGCATCATTCAGGGGGCGGAAGGAAGCTCGATAGGAACCACCCAGCATGTAATTGATGTATTCATGTGAGAAGCCCGGGATAACATCGGAGGTGTAATCCGGGATCTTTACCTCACCACGATTGCTGTAGTTATCAATAGCTTTCTTGACGATCTCCTTGGCGATGTCGTAGGCCCTGTGCTCGTCAAACTCCATGTGGGTAGCGCCGGTGATTTTCACCTTGGGTGAGGTCGTGATCACTTCGGTGTGGAAGTTGTCAGCCAGATTGGGGAGTGCTTGCATGATGCACTGCACGTCGACCACCATGGCTTCCACGGCGCCGGTGATGATGGCCAGTTCTTGATGCAGGAAGTTGCCGGCGGAGGGTACCCCCTGGCGGACCAGGGTCTCATTGCTGGTGCAGCAGATGCCGGCCAGCGTGATGCCCTTGGCCCCCTTCTCCTCGGCGTAAGCGATCAATTCCGGATCCTGTGTAGCAGCAAGGATCATCTCCGAGAGTGTGGGTTCATGCCCATGGACGAGGATGTTGACTTCGTCATCTTTAAGTACGCCCAGGTTCATCTGGCCCAATAATGGGCTCGGCGTACCGAATAAAATATCTGAGATATCGGTGGCGATCATCGAGCCACCCCAGCCATCACCCATACCAGCGCGCAGGGCCTGGTGCAGGATGTGCTCGGGATCCTGGTCGTCACCCATGTGGGTGCGATGCAACACATCGACGATTTCGCGATCAATACCACGTGGGATGAGACCTAATTTTCGCCACAAGTCCTTGCGTTTTTGCGGGGCGCGTTCGATGGGGAAGATTTCGCCGTCTTGCTGGCCGAACATGGCCAGGCATTTCTCGGCGACATCCAAGGCCACGTCGCTAACTTCACGGCCTTCTGTTTCTATTTTTAATTCTTTCGCAAGTTTCTTGAGCTTGAAGGGATCGCGGATTTTATAGCCCTGGGCCTCGCCCTTAGCGACAGCCTTAAGTGTGAAAGCCAGGTCACGACCGTGATCGGAGTGGGCGGCGGAGCCTGCCGCGACAGCCCGAGCAAAGTTTCGCGCTGTGATCGTCTCTGCAGTTGCACCGCATACGCCAGTTTGTCCATCCTTGGTGAGTCGGCAGGGGCCCATGAAACAAACTTTGCAGCATACGCCGCTTGCGCCGGAGCCGATCGGGCAGGGCGCCATTTTGTCGGCGCGCTCGAAAGCTGTCTCCAGCCCGAGCTCCTCAGCGTAGATGAGCATCTCCCGTGCGGCGGGGTCGAGCGACTTCTCCTCTATCGTTCTGCCTTTCTTCTTTTTCTTCGTTTCTTCTGCTGCCATCGTGGTATCTCCTCTTCAGTACCTATGCATCTTTTTTCGTGGATTCAATCGTAAAACCAGGGCAGGGCCAGAGGGGTCGTCCCTCATACGGGGTCGGCGGACCGGTAAAAGAAATTGTGTCCCCCACCCCACTGAATGCAGCCGTATGACGATTGATGCGCTCAGCTGCGCTCGCCGGGTAGGCGCTTTCAGGGTCGGCTGCATCGTATCCCTGCTCGGCTAATAGAGCCTCAATCTGTTCTGGCGAAATCTTCTTCTTGTCGTAAGACACTTCCACCTGCCGGAAAGCCGAGCTTGCGTAAACCTCTTTCACGCCTTCCAGATCGTTGAGAAATGCTCTCACTGCGGTCGTGTGGTGATCGCCATACAGAGTGGGAATGGAGAGTACGAGTTTATCCATCAGATTCTTCTCCTCCTGTGTCGTCGACTCGACCTTGGGGTCGCAGATAAATGGTAGAAAGATGCGCTCCAAGGTTATCTTTGAGCGCGTCAACAAGTAGATTGCCTGAGACATGCATCAGTGTGTCGAGATAGTCCGGATCCTTGTTCATACTGGCCAGGCAGGGGTAATGATGGTGCAGCATCCCGGCCTCTTCAAGAGCATTCTCGACGGGTGTGCCAATCAGATTGTCACTCACATGGCGTGCGCATCCACAGGCGGCATCGCGCACGACTTCGGTCTGGCTGATCTGTCCGTCTTTAACATCGGCTTTGATCTCCGGTTTGCCAAAATGCTTGGCGAAGCGGGAAATCAGCTTGTTCTCGTAGTTCAAGACCAGCGGTGTGCGGTTGTAACTTGCTTCTGTTAAGGAGCAAAAAGGCTTGGGGAAAACGGACGCAATCCCCATGTTCTCCAACCAGCCCTCAAGTTGCCTCGCCAGCCCGGGAGGTAGTGATTCATTGCGATCGATGGGCGCAATGACTGCTTGCGCATCTGCCATACGTACGACATCAGGGATCAGTTGTGCCAGGCCGACAACATCACCAAGCGCGATGACCAGGTCGGCCTGGGGTAGCGTATCGGGCAAGAAATCTTCCGGGTCGTCGACGATGGGAGGGATGACGCGTGGAGCCGCCCAGGACTGGACGGACCAGTCGGCAGGAGCGTTGGCGGTGATGTTTTCTGCGATGCGCTCGCCCCATTGACCCTGGGTGACAGCTAAAATTCTAAGTGTGGATTCGGCGCCCGCGGCACCGGTCACTTACACATACCCCACTTCTCTCGACGTCGGTAAATCACTATGATCATGCCGGTTAGCCCCTGAAAGGGCATAGTGGGGAAAGTCACACGTTTGAGCGGTAAGAAATCCTACATAAAACACCATTCCTACCCAAATTGATGTGGATGGGTATCTTACGCGGCAGGCAGGACAGATTTGGCTTGATTTGATAAAATTTTCACAAAATGAATCAGCTTGCTTTAACCGGCGTTAAGCGCGTAGGTAAAAGTAGAAATCGTAGGAGTGACTTCAATGCAAGGGCTTATCCAGGGGTTTTACCAGCGCGTTGACCGCCAGATTACAGGCTGGATGGCCAAGCACGGACTAACCATTCTGCGCTGGAGTTTGGGGATCATCTTTCTCTGGTTCGGGGCGCTAAAATTTTTCCCGCATACCAGTGCGGCCGAAGGGATTGCGGCTCGAACAATCGAGCTGCTGACCTTTGGAGCATTATCGCCCAGGGTATCGGTTGTCCTGCTAGCCCTGTGGGAATGCCTTATTGGCATTGGGCTGCTGGTTGGAATCGGTATGCGCTTCACGCTATTGCTCTTATTTGTGCAGATGATGGGGACCATCACGCCGCTTTTGTTCTTTCCGGCTGAGACCTTTATTCGAGCGCCTTGGGTTCCCACGCTCGAGGGTCAGTACATCATCAAAAACCTGGTTCTTATCAGCGCTGGAATCGTCCTGGGAGCTACCGTCAGGGGCGGCGGGTTGACCGTCGAGGCATCAGAAACCCAGAAACTGTAAGTAGCGTTGAAGCATGGAATAATCCGCAGCTGATGACCTGCGGATTTTTATTCTGGTGTGTTCCTGAACAGCTCGCACTTTACTTCGAGGGCAAATCGCGTAATCCCTCTCCGAGGTAAATCTGACGTGGACGGGCGATGGCTTGCTCGGGATCATTGAGGAGTTCCTGCCACTGTGCAAGCCAACCAACGGTGCGCCCAATGGCAAAGAGCACGGGAAACATATTGACGGGTAAGCTTAAGGCTTGATAGATAAGCCCGGAGTAGAAATCGACGTTGGGGTATAGCTTCCGCTCAACGAAATATTCATCCTCTAGTGCGATACGCTCGAGTTCGAGAGCGATGTCAAGCAGCGGGTTGCGTCCTGTGACCTCGAAGACCTGGTCGGCAACCTGTTTGATGATTTGCGCGCGGGGATCAAAGTTTTTATAAACACGGTGGCCGAAACCCATCAGGCGGAACTCACCCGCTTTAACTCGCTTGATGTACTCAGGGACGTTCTTAATCTCGCCAATATCGGTCAGCATACGCAGGACAGCTTCATTTGCGCCCCCATGCAGTGGTCCGTACAGCGCAGCCGCAGCACCGGCGATGGCGCTGTACGGATCAGCTTTCGCTGAACCGATATTGCGCATCGTGCTCGTGCTGCAGTTCTGTTCATGATCTGCGTGCAAGATGAAGAGCACATCCAGGGCATGCGCAAGGACCGGGT
>JBFFQB010000092.1:0-13052 GCA_041573795.1 Anaerolineales bacterium | reverse complement strand
GTTCCCCTGCGCGAATTTGAGGGCGACCGGCAGCAGATCATCATGTGGGTGACCAGCATGCTGACATCCGCCAGCATCCGGGATGACGATTCCGGCGCAGATATCCGTGGCCGTGCGCATCTGATATTCAGTCTCAACATGAACCTCGGACAAGTGGGTCAAACCGACTGAGCGCAAGCCGCGCACCACGCACCATTCACCACGATTGCGTTTCCCAATAACTTCCAGGTGCGTAGCCAAAGGCACCTGGAAGCCAGGCTGTGTTCGGCCCTCAGCCGTTGGCGCGCGGATTCCCCCTTTCGTGTCTCCCCATCGTAATGGCTCCCGCTGATGCGGATTTTCGGATGCTCCAAGGGGCTTGACACTGAGTACACCAAAATTCCGAAACATGCATGTTAATGAGAATTGACATTCGAGATTCCGCAACAGCCGAAAAAAGGATCTTGATCTAATTTTCGCCCGATTTCCGGTGCAGTCATCGTCTACTCGACATTGGTTACAAATTCGCTTGTATACGAGAGACCAGGTCGCTCGGCGAAAAGCACAATCGTGTTGCTTTTATTTTCCGTGTATGGCACTGTAGGACAATGAAAATTCCGTGGAAGGTCAAGATCGTCCAGGATGAACCGACATTTACGCCAGGCATAAGCCTGGAGGGTGGATCCTTTGGCCTCTCGAAATCCTAAGACAAACAAAAGGCTGCAACGTTGATCGCTGAATTGGAGGGAAAATGACCACACGTGACGATACGTTAGCCCTCTACGATGAGCTCGTAGAAAGCTGCCCGAGATTCGAAAGAAAGGGAAAATCCGTCCCCTACACCTCTGCCAATGGCTACATGTTCTCTATGTTGAACAAGGCGGGTGAGTTGGGGATCAGATTCTCGAAAGATGTCCAAGAGAGGTATATGAAAGCTCTGAACACAACAACTTTCAAATCCCATGGTGCCGTCATGCAAGGGTATATCCGGATCCCGGATGAGATGTTGAATGATTTGGATGGGTTGGCAGGATATCTCAATGAAAGTTATGACTATGTGATGAGTCTTGAACCGAAGTAGGCTGCAGGTTTTCGATACCTACCTCGAGAATAGGTACGCAAACCTTCTATCCAGCTGATTTCACTCGAATCGAATAACAGCACCAGACACCGGTAGAACCATAGGTGTCGAGAGGATGTTCTGAATTGGCCGCACGATTGCAAGTACCACGCATGCGTTTGCCGCTGACCACGATTCATACTACATGGTGGCCGTTGGCTGCCAGCTGGCTGCTGATGGCTATGGAGCTCCCTGCGCTCAGCGCGGTGATGGCACGTTTGCCAAATCCTGAAATTAACCTGGCTGCCTGGGGGGGTGTGGTGTTCCCGGTTTCCCTTATTATCGAAGCCCCGATTATCATGTTGCTGGCCGCCTCCACTGCTCTGAGTAAGGATATGGTGTCCTATCGTTGGCTGCGCAGGTTCACACTCTGGGCCGGAGCGGTGCTCACGCTGGTACATATCCTCATCGCCTTCACGCCGCTGTTCGACCTGGTTGTGGTTAAGCTGATCGGCGTACCCCAGGAAATCCTGGAATCCGCGCGCCTGGGTTTGAAATTAATGACCCCCTGGACCTTCTCGATCGCCTTCCGACGGTTCAACCAGGGTGCATTGATCCGCTTCGGACATCCGCGGGCGGTCAGTATCGGAACGGCGATCCGCTTGCTGGCCGATGGGGCGATCCTTGCCGTCGGATTACTCATCGGCACCGTGCCCGGGATCGCAGTTGCGGGTGCAGCAGTCTCCCTGGGCGTGATTTGCGAAGCGGTTTATGCAGGGGTCAGGATCCGGCCGGTCGTCAGGGATGAGCTACCCAATGCCCCGATCGTGGAGCCACCGTTGCAGATGAGAGCTTTTCTGGCGTTCTATATCCCGCTAGCCATGACTTCCTTATTGACACTTCTGGTTCTGCCGTTAGGGAGTGCAGCATTGAGCCGTATGCCCCTGGCGCTGAAGTCCCTGGCTGTCTGGCCGGTGGTCTCCGGTTTCATATTCATGCTTCGAAGTATGGGGATGGCTTATAACGAAGTGGTGGTTGCACTGCTTGATAAACCCAACGCAGCGACTTCGCTCCAGCGATTCGCGGCGTTATTGGCGGGTGCAGCCACAACGCTACTCATCCTCGTAGCCGCAACGCCGCTGTCCAGCTGGTGGTTTGAGACAGTGTCTGGTCTATCTTCAGATTTGGCCGAACTGGCACGCAGATCGGTGTGGTTCGCCCTCCTGCTTCCAGCCTTCAACGTGTATCAGAGTTGGTACCAGGGGATCCTACTGCATACGCGCAAGACAAGAGGCATTACCGAGGCGATTGCGATCTCTCTAGTTGTAAGCCTGATCGTCCTGACTGTCGGCGTGAGCTCGGGCACAATGGTCGGTTTGTATGTGGGCTGGACGGCATTCAGCCTGGGTGGTCTGGCGCAAATGTTCTGGCTTCGACGCCGCACCCGATCCGCTTTAAAAGTGCTCCGTCAGCAGGTCTGATAGCTCGATCCAAAAACAATCCGCATCACGATCACGCAACCACAGCTGTATCTTCGCCTTACTTCCATGGAGTGACATGCGGCAAAGCAGTCGTTGGTTTATCTTTACATAGCTTTATGATCGATTACGTGAAAAATCGGATTATCCCCCTAAACTATTCAACACCTCACTTGGCGTGTATTTATGCATGTCCACGACCTTGGCGTAAACAGCCGTGATCGCGATTGAGGAGTGCCCAAGCAGATCTGCAATGGCTTCTGTTGGGACTCCCGCATCGAGAAGCCAGGTTGACAGGCACTTGATATTTATGCTAGAGTGAAATCTCTAGGACCAAAGTACTACAGAACTGACCTTCTGGTTATTGTCCAAAAGGGGGCAAGTCATGTCAAGGCTGTTGAAGCCAGGACGGGCAATTGAATTCCCCACTCGTGATGAACCATCCAAATCCTCATTTAAGCTAGATGCAAGCCGCAATGCATTCCCCGGAAAAGGCCTGCTGCGCGGGGTCATCATCGCTTCCATCCTCCTAGCCTTTCTTAAACTGCCAACGAGCTGGTTTCATGGACTAGCTGACTCGATCCTCGAACTGGAACCAACCCCTGCTCCAAGCGTTGAAGGCTTGGTTTACCTTGAAACGGATTATCCCTCTGGGAGCTTGGACCTTCGAATCCTCCCATCTTCTAGTACTTCAGCTAGCCCAGACCGTGAGGCACAATCCTATGCACGGCTTAGCGTCCAGCTGGGATGTGAAGTGAGGGGTATCCATGCATCTCCTCATGGACCCTGGATCGTAATCCAGTGGAGTTGCGAGGATGGAGCACGCATCGAGGTTGTCAATGGTAGAAGCGGAAATCCCGTCCCCCTAAGCTCCGATGTCAGAAGCGACACGATCTTCCTTTACTGGCATCCTCGTAAAAATGAAATCCTCCTGAAAATACACGCCTCAACCGATCCGCAAATAGCAAGCCTGGCGGTTCCGAGCGGAAGACTGTCTGGCTCTCGATTGCCAACAAACACCTATGCTGCCGCCTATCATCGAAGTGGTGCCCAATTGGCGTTCGCAACCTACTCAGGTTTTGGCCAGGGCAGTGAACTATGGCTCGCGGATAAAACGGGAGAGCACAAGCAGCTTATCAAGCAATTTCCATCTCAGATCGTTGGGATGCTCCAATGGTCTGATCAAGACGACAAGTTAGCCTACATCCTGCTGCCCGATAGCGTACAACCATTCTCAACAGGTGAATTATGGGTTGTGAATGCCGACGGTTCAGAGGCTCGTTTCCTCACAGCCGCAGATGCCGGTCATGGGTTTCCAATATTCTGGTCCACGGATGGGTCGCATGTCTTCTACATACGGCGTGAAAACCCCGATGATCTAGGCGCGGACATTGATCCGAAAGCCCTATTAAGCAACCTGTACCAGGTCGAAGTCATGCGCGGCATCCCTACACCACTGACGACTCTGGAGGATGCTATCGTCGCCGACCCCTCCAGATCTCCAAACGGTCAATTTATCGCCTTCACGGTCATCCGGAACCAGAAGGCCGAGCTATGGCAATTTGATCTCAACTCAAAATCAGCCGAGTTGCTGCAAAGGACGAATGCGCCTAGGCATCCAGCCTGGGTGCAAAGCGAATGATCATGCATAGATGGTCCTATTTGAGCTTTAAAGTGTTTCTCCTCAGCCTGGTAATGACCCTGACGACTTCGGGCTGCACCCCGATATCACCATCCCCCTCGCTTCCCTCTCCCACTACACCCAGTACAGCGCCTGCCATGGACAGCACAGAGACGATAGCCGCACCAACAGCCTCCCCTTCACCTCTCCCGACAATTCTCGCAGATTCTAGCCTGTTATCCTTCACCTCTGCTTTGGGCGATCTGGCCATGCACGACTCACGCATCAGCCTTTTCAACCCCCGCATAGGAGAAATCCGGCATCCTGAGGTTTTCGAGCAATTCATTCCCTATGGACAAAGCGGTATACAGTTGAGCTGGTCTCCTAACGGCCGCTACCTCGCCTTCGATGGCGCCAATGAACAACTTCCATGCAGCCAGGATGGCTGTCCAGGCCTGAACCTAAACCTCTTCCTGGCTGATCTCGGGCGTGGTATAGCCGTACGGATCGCACCGGAAGGATCAACGTACAGCCCCCGATTTGGCGGTGCAGCGTGGTCGCCGGATAGCGCTTACCTGATCGCCCCATTTAGGGTTAAAGGCGATCCCGAAGGAGTGAATCTCTGGATTTTCGACATGGAAAGCGACACGTGGTCCAGGTTGACCCAAGGCGACCAGGCTGACCTCCATCCCAGCTGGTCTCCCGATGGCCGCTGGATCGCATTCCTGCGTTACACCGCAGAGAAGCCAGGCTGCCCATCAATGCCACGCGATCAGAATGGTTGCAATCAGGGCAACTTGCTACTGACCACCCAAGATGGCTCTGGTGAAACCGTCCTGCTCGAATCGATCCGGATCAGCGTTCCCGTGCCAGGGTTAGCGGCAAACTACAACGCCCCTGTGTGGTCAAGCGACTCACGAATGTTGCTAACGACCGTAGGAGCCAACGATTCGGATATCGCGCTTGTTGACGTCGAGGATGGTTCCGTGGAAACGCTCGCCCAAAACTCTGCCATGGAGTTGAACCCCTCCTGGTCTCCCGATGGGCAGCGGATCGTGTTCGAATCCAATCGATTCGATCAGTATGACCTCTATGTTCTCGACCTGGTGGATCGGGTTCCCTTGCAACTGACAAAGGATGATGCGGACGAGATCCTGGCGCGCTGGTCTCACGATGGGCGCTACCTCGCTTACCTTACCAATAGGGAAGATCCCGGGAGTGAACACTACCAGCTGGCACTGCTCGAGCTTTCAAACCTGCAAGTGAATCTTGTTCCGGCGCCTGATTTCATCCTTGGGCGTGCATCCTGGGTACGTCCATACCAGCCCTTGTCTCCGGATTAATCGGGATGGAATGCCATTGACAAGTAGCCGACACACCTTTCTGATCGTGCTTGCGAGTGCTTTGCTGTTCACAGCAACACTGGTAGCGGATAAAAAGAGTGTTGCAGCAGGCTCGACAGGACCCGTCCGCCTTCAGCAGCAAGGTCCCAATGCCTTTCTGTATCCTCCTTATCCTGGCAGCACCCACAACACATCGATCTTCGATCACGACGAGCCCCGTGAGGATGATAACCTCGATTTCGTTTCCTGGAACGGCTACCGCGCTACCTGTACCGGGGAGGGCGTCTTCCGCTGCGATCACCCCTCTTTTCCTGGTCATCCCTTTTATTACGACGAGCACAATGGCATCGACTTCGCCATCGACTACCTCCCTGTCTACGCCGCCGCCGACGCCGACCGGGTCGCCTATGCTGGTTGGTATGACCCGACAGATCACGGCTATGGATACGGTCTCATGATCCGCCTGGAGCACCCCCTGCCCGGCGGCGTCCGCTATCAGACTCTGTACGGACACCTCAGCGCGGTACTGCTCCCTCGCTGTGAGGTGAGCAACCTTGGCCAGTGTGATAACTACCCCATGGGGATCGATTACGGCGACGTCATTGCGATTAGCGGGAATACAGGTTTTTCAGAGGGGTCGCACCTCCACTTTTCCGTGATCAATCAAGCCGGTCACTATCTCGATCCCTACGGCTGGGAACCCGCAGACGACGCTGATGTAACCGATGATCCCTGGGGGGCGGTCAATCAGGAGCACAGCCTCTGGGTGACATACCCCGACATCAGCGATCAGGATCCAGACTGGGCTCAACTTCCACTTGGTGAAGGCAATGCACTGCCGTATCCACCCGATCTCAACTCTTATCCAAGCAGTGAGCGCACGATCGTCGACGATTATGCACATCTCTGGGATGGAAACCCTCCACCACCTCAATCGCCGAATTTTGAGGCTGCTGCAGGTTGCTGGGGATCTTCCGGCCAGATCGGCCAGAACAACGCCTGGGCATACAACGATTACAACCTGTGGGTTAATTCTGGCGATGGCAGTTGCTGGGCCCGCTGGCAGTTTCCAGAAGAGCGGGGATCTGGGCAGTACCGGGTCTATGTAAGAGTCCCCTTAAGCAACGAACAAAACTGCCGCCGGCCTACGCAGAGCGCGCTGTACCGAGTCGTGATCAATGGTGTCGAACGCAATCAGATCCAGATGAATCACGAGGACATCAACAATTATTTGCTCGGAGATGTGGGAGCCAACGTCGACCCGACAACACGCTCGGGCTGGATCGATATCGGCGAATACCACTTCCTGGCCGGCGGAGTGAGTTACATCGAAATCACCAATCAAACCAATGGGGACCCGGAAAATGACGATCGCTGCACAGCCCCAAGAACCATCGATTTCTTCGTCCAGGCCGATGCGGTCCAATTTGTCCTACTCGAGGCGGATGCCACACCCACACCCTCACCCACTCCCACGCCTACCCGCACGCCCACACCGGCGGGGACGACGGTGCGGATCCAGGTGGATCGTTCCACGGACGACGCAGGCCCCGGGCCGGCTAACTGCACCTTCTCCACCGCGCTGAATGAAATCTATTTCGGCGAGTGCGCGAACGGGGACAGCATCATCAGCGGTTTTCGTTTTGATCCCGTGAATGTGCCTTATGGAGCGACGATCCACAGCGCACATATCGAATTTACGACAGATGGACATTACGAAAACAACATCGGTGTCCTGCTCTTTGGGGAAGCGAGCGCCGATGCCACCACCTTCAGCATTGGGAATCGGCCGGACCAACGGCCCTTACTCCCTCCTGTTGTACGATGGGATATCACCTCCGCTGAGCCCTGGGAACTGGGCTATAGCCGTACCAGCCCTTCGCTGCGCAGTATCGTTCAGGACATTGTGAACCAGTCGCTCTGGCAAAGTGGAAACGCGCTTGCAATCATCACAAAAAATATCCCTGGTCAAACCGATGCAAACCAGCACCGGCGAGTAATCGGATACGACAGGCCCGATTGGTTCCCTGGTGAGGATTACGCCGCCGTCCTTGTGATCAATTACTCCGGAGGAGGCTCGCCTCCAGGTCCGACCAAGACCCCCACAAGGACGCCAACCCCAACTCGAACCCCTACCCCAACCCGACAGCCCGGGAGCTGCTGGTGTTACATCTTATGCTGGCTGGGCTTGGCGGATGTGGATCAAGGGGGGCACGTTGCGAAACAACCCTTCGCCTTTGAACGCCGCCTGGGAGGCTTGTCAAAAGGTTTACACATCCTTGAGGTCTTGACCCGACTGCGAGATGAGGTGATGACTGGGACGGTGGCAGGCGATCACTTTATTGAACTCTACAATACCTACTCCCCGGAGTTGGCAGATGTGATCTTGTCTAATCCAGAACTGGAGGAAGCGGGCACCGATGCGCTTCTGGCGTTCATTCCATATCTGGAAGCCATACTGGAGGGAGAGGGGTCAAGCGCCATCCTTGCGGAAGAACAGATTGAGATGGTCCTGGCGTTCCTCGATGATCTGGGCGAGGCTTCTAGCCCGCAACTGCGTGAAGCCATTGAAGATGAGCGCAGCAGATTATCCCTGCTGGAATTTGCCGGGTCCTCGATGGACGAAGCCTGGCGATCCATAGGCGGGTACACTGTCGAGTTCCTGCCCCCGCTCTCTGAACCCGAACCGATAACATTCCATTCCAATCGCACGCTTGTCACCCGTTTCACGCTTCGGGATGTGGATGGCAATCCTGCCTTTGATCAGACTGTGACTCTGCGTGTGGAAGATGACCTGGGGAACGTCGTGATAGGCCCCATCCCGTTGGACGAGAACCCGAATAACGGCATCGCATATCAGGGTGATGGAGTTTACCATCACAATCTGCGGGTTGCTTCGCTGCCGCCAGGCCTGTACCTCCTACTCATCGACCGACCCTCCCCCGATGGCCACGACGCCGGGCGAATGCTTCACGTAGAAGAAAAGTAGATCGGTAGGCTTATCCCCCTAAACTATTCAATACCTCACTCGGCGTGTATTTATGCATGTCGACTACTTTGGCGTAAATAGCTGTAATAGCTATTGAGGAATGGCCAAGAAGATCTGCAATGGCTTCTGTCGGGACTCCCGCATCGTCGAGGCGGGGAGACCGTTTGACCTCAAGCATGCCGGTCTGAAAGCATTGAACAGCCTGCGCATGGAAAAAGGCTACCGCGATTACGGCCATGATATGGACAACACCGACAACCCCTACGAGGTCGGGCTAGGGGGTTTTGTGAAGCTGAACAAAGCCGATGACTTTATCGGCAAGGATGCCTGCATCAAGTTGAAGCAAGAGGACGATAAGACCAAGCGCCTGGCCCAGGCGCTGGTGAATGATCCTAGCCCTACCTGCTCTCTGTCGAGATCGTCCTGCGCGAGGGGAAAACGATCGGGTATGCCACCTCCGGCGCCTACGCCCACACGTTAGGCGGCGCCGCCGGGCTCTTCATGATCCACGCCGATCAGCCGATCGATGAGGCCCATATTTCCAAGGGGAACTTATAGGGCAACCTCGCCGGTACCCGCTATCCAGCGGAGGTCTCGCTCAAGCCGTTCTATGATCCGGGGATGGAGAGGATTAAAGGCTGAGATCGAATCCTTCCCTTTCCCAACCAAGGGGAAGGAATATGGGAAACGAGTTAAGTTGACTCAGCGTATATTTTTCTATATACTGCTTGAGGATGGATCGTGACCTATGTCACAAAGTAAAAAATGTGAGTTGACCCGCAAAAGGGGTGCTAAAACTAAAACCCACATGGTTCTTATTATGCCCGATCTCTTACGAGATCGGGTTTTTTTAGTCTCTCCAACATGGGATCTGCCCATGCCATGGATCACTCGCATCAGTACGATCATGACGATGCTGATCCCCATCTACGAGTTGTCAAAAGAGAGCGTGTTCTTGAAGAACAACCGGAGGTTTGGAGGGGGTATCACTCTACCGCAACAACCCCCAACTGGATTTTCCCCGCAAGTATTGCGGGGCTTTTTTTATCAACAATCACGACGGCTCAATCCTCTTCAACGCCCTTTCCTCCCGCTGTATCACCGGAATTGCTAGCGCACTCCTAACCTGCAGGAGAAGAATATGAAAAACTACCCGAAAACCAGGACACAGACACCACAACCACCCCGTTCCTCATCCATCGAATTACTTTCCGAGGAAACAATCAGGAAAGCCCTCCGCTCAGATGCTCTCCAGCATCCTGCAACGATCATTCCACTGGCCGCATGTCTGCTCTCGATCATCTACATCGTCTTCTATGCACCAATATTCGGGGCAAAAACCATCGCAATTGCCCTGACCATCAGCTCGGGATTGGCGGCATCGGGCTCCTTCATCTGGCGATACTCCATCCGCTTCACTGAGGAGTATGTAAAAAAGACAAAAGAGCTGATTGATGCCCTGGATCACGAAGGTGGTGCGAGATTTCGCGCAGAACTCAGACAGAAGCGCGAGAGGCTACAGATTGGTTTCCTTGATACAAGCTCTTCCGAAGGGCTGACAGCCATTCAAGCCCTGGTCCACGAATATGAGCATCTGCAGACCATCCTGGTCAGTCGCCAGTTGGCTGATCCTCTCTCTATTGCTCACATCCCGGTCCTCGTTGATGAGACCTACCAGCTCGGCCTGAGCGTCCTGGACCATGCACTTGAGCTTGTCAAGACCACTCAGTCTCCGCAAAACCAACGACTCCGAACAGAGATCACCAACCTGGAAAATGAAATTCTGCTCCTGGAGAAAGAAGACCCTCACAGCCCACGAGTGCACATCAAAGAGCAAATACTAAATTCACATAAAGATCGTCTCAAGCTTATCAGTCACCTTGACCTACGAGTCGATGAATTGCTTCACCAGGTCAATCGATGTGAGGCGACGCTGCACCAAACTCGGATCGAGCTTGCCGCGTTGAAAGCCGACAGCACCGAAACCAGTGTGAGCGAAGTAATCCAGGCGCTACAAAATAACATCCTTCAGGCAAAGGAGGTGCAGGAAGAAATGAAAAGACTCGGAAAATGACAACCGGAGATTGAGAACCAACCCATTCGATCTAATAGAGTGAACCACTATGAAAGGAGGAAAATCTCATGGCAGTGAAAGAAGCTAACCCCGAGAAAGAGAAAAACTCGGAGCTTGAGCCATCCGGGAATTCTGAAATCCATGCTAAAGAGGCCCAGATGTTGAGTGTTCCAGAAGGGATCACAGAAGAGGAAGCCCTTGATCTCAGGGAACGTGCGACGTCCCTGATCAAGCAACTTGAAGAAGCCAGCGGAAGTAAAGCCCTGGCATTGATTGACCGTGTAACCGCAATCGGCATCCAATCGCAAAGGAGGGCTGGAGCCGAACTCGATCTACTCAAAACTCGCATGGCCGACCTGCTCACACAAAATGGGTCGGGCACAGAAATCTCCAAAGACTTAGTCGAACTCCGCCTCGTGCTCAACGAGATCAACCCTCACAAATTGAGCAAACCAGGATTTCTCAGAAGGATATTCGGTTTCCTTCCCTTTGTCGGAAAGGTCCCCCCCCTCCTGAGAATTCTCGAAAGGATTGCCATCCGCTACGAAACGGTGAGCAGACAGGTTCAAATCGTGGAGACGAAGCTCCGCGAAGGGCGGTCGATGCTCAGAAGAGACAACATCGAGCTCAGGAAATTGTACGAACAAGTCGAGAATCAACAGCTGCCGATACGAAAAAGTGCGTACATGGGCATTCACCTCATACAGCAATTGAGCCACCTTCTGACCACCATCGAAGATCCTCTTGAAGAAGAAAGGTTCCGGAACGCCCTACATGACGTCTCAATGCGGGTTCAGGACCTGCGCACGATGGAAGAAGTCCACTTCCAGTTCTTTGTCAGCATCGAGATGACCCGCCAGAACAATAACCGGCTATCCCAGTCGGTGGACCGAACGCTGAGCCTGGCCTCGAATATGGTAATGGTCGGTCTGGCGATACAGACCGCCCTAGCTCGCCAATCAAAAATCCTGGAAGCCACGCAGCGCACGCAGGAGTTTCTCGGAAATATGATCGTCTCGAATGCAGCCGCAATCAAACAGCATACCGAGGAAATCGGGGATGTCTACAACAACCCCATCGTGGCGATTGAAAAAATCACTCACGCACATAACGATCTCATCGAAGCAATGGAAGTTGCAAACAAACTGAAACAGCAAGGCATCGAGTTCGCGCAAGAAAACATCATCAAGTTAGGCCAACTGACAGCCGATCTGCAAGAGCGCTCTCGCGGAGTGGTTGACCAGGACGAGGTGGATTTCACGGCAATTGAAGGTTGATCGAAGAGAGGTGAGTATCAATGAAAGCTCTGACGAAATATCTGCTACTTGCCGGGATTGGTTTCCTGATAATCGGCATCATGACTCGCATTTACTCAGTCTCTCGACCTGATGTCGATCTTGAAAAGATCTTATCTCAACCCGATGCCTCCCAGATACCCAGACATGACGCAGTGGAGATCGAACTCTGGACCAACGATACCAAGGCCGAATGGGTCCACGCCGTCACCGACCCCTTCAACGAGGCCAGGGTGGAGACCTCTTCCGGCAGACCGGTCTTCGTCCACGTCAACCAACTCAGCTCCGGCGATGTCTTCCCCAAAATCTCCAGCGGAGAACTCAAGCCCACCATCTGGTCCCCCGGCGACATGAGCTGGATCAATGAAGCCAACGTCATCTGGGAGGACCTCCACGGCCGCCCACTCACCCAGAGCTGCTCCCCCTCCGTCTACACCGTCATCGGCATCGGCATGTGGCGCCCCATGGCCGAAGCCATGGGCTGGCCCGACGAACCCATCGGTTGGGATGAGATCGTGGCTCTGGCCTCCGACCCCGATGGCTGGGCCAGATACGGACATCCCGAGTGGGGCCAGTTCAAATTCGGTCACACCCACCCCGACTCCTCCAACACCGGCTTCCTGGCCATGGGCACCCTGGCCTACTCTGCACTCGACATCACCGAAGGTCTCACGCCAGAAATGGTCAAGAGCCAGAAGGTCATCGACACCTTCCAGCAGTTGGAAGACAACACCTACCACTACGGCATGTCCACTCGCTCCCTCTTCACCCTCATGGCTCAGAATGGACCCTCCTACCTGCACGCAGGCACCAACAGCGAGACCGGGCTCCTGGCGACCAACAAGTACCAGGCTGATGCGCTGCGCTTCCCGCTGGTCTTCATCTTCCCTTCCGGCGGCACCTTCTGGTCGACCAACCCCATCTGTGTCCTGGATGCAGAGTGGGTCAGTGAAGAACAACGCGAAGCTGCGAAGCTCTACGCTGCCTATCTCCAGGAGCCTGAAGCGCAGGAAACCGCAGTTGAGATCGGTTTGCGGCCCACCACAGATATTGAGCTGCATGCACCGATTGCCCTCGAAAGCGGCACCGATCCGCGTGTGAGCCCGGAGACGATCCCCTCTCTCGAACCCGTATCCGGCGACACCGCCACCGCCATCAAGGATGTCTTCAAGATGACCAAAAAGCGCGCCACGGTCGTGATCCTGCTGGATAC
>JBFFQB010000091.1:0-13071 GCA_041573795.1 Anaerolineales bacterium | reverse complement strand
GATATCGTCTATTCCAATCAAGCCCTGGCTGACATGGCCGCGCTACCCCTTGACGAAGTGCTTGGAGAGAATTTTATGGATGTGCGCATCATATCGCCCGAACTGATAAAGGATGCTTATGCGCGTTTTGAATCCGGGATCACCGGCAAGAGCGAGCCGTGTGAAGTTTATGATTTCACGCTTCAGACTTCCGGGGGCAAGGAGATACCCACGCTTGTTGGAGTAAGTGTTTTTACGGATGATGAGGGTAATCCCCGCGGTTTGACGGGGGTGATCACGGATATCTCAGAAAGAATCGAGCTCGAGCAGGCACTCAGAGCGGAACGTGACCGGCTTGATACGCTGCTCAACAACATCGGTGACGCCGTAATGGTGAATGATATTCAAGGACGTATCCTCTTTGTTAATCCGGCCTGGGAACGAGTCCATGGATATTCTGCCAAGGAAGTTCTCGGCAAAGATTCCAGCTTCATGCGCAACCCGGATCCCAGCATCGAAGACCATGATCGCATGATGGAGGCCATTGAAAATCGTCAGGTCTGGCAGGGAGAAACCACGATGCGACGTCGTGATGGCAGCAGTTATGAGGCGGCGGTAATAATGACCCCAATCCTCGGTCCCACCGATGAGGAGACCAGTTACGTCACAGTGCTGCACGACATCAGCACGTTGAAAGAAGTCGATCGCCTAAAAAGTCAATTTGTGTCCGATGTCTCTCACGAGCTGCGCACACCGCTAACTAATATACGCCTTTATCTTGACCTGCTTGAACGAGTCCAGGATAAGGACAATATACCCCGCTACCTCGAAACCCTCTCTAGAGAAAGTGATCGGCTGGCCAACCTGATCGATGACCTGCTTTCACTCTCTCGCCTAGATGTCGGCGCTTCCCCGCTCCTGCCGCGACAGGTTAATGTAAATCAATTATTGACTTCGCTGGTTGCCGATCGCACATCGTTGGCTAGCCAAAAGAGCCTCACGCTTGAGATTGAGATGGAACCAGATATCCCCAAGGTTGCCGGTGACGAGCGTCTCTTGGGTCAGATCTTCACCAACTTGCTTACTAACGCGATGAACTACACTAATGAGGGCGGGATAATAACGATCCGCTCGGGTCACGCGGAACATGAGGGTTGTCCGGGCGTGAGCGTCGAAGTTGAGGATACGGGTTTGGGCATTGTCCCGGAGGAACAAACTGAGATCTTTAAGCGGTTTTTTCGCGGAGTTGCCAGTCGTTCTACTGGAGCTCCGGGGACGGGTCTTGGGCTTGCCATCTGTGAGGAAATTGCACAACGCCATGGTGGTCACATCTCGGTTAAAAGCGAGGGGATCCCCGGCGAGGGCTCCTGTTTTGTGGTCTGGCTGCCAGCCTATCCCACCCCAACGACCTGAGAACAATGGCGCGATAACGTTCTTGGGCGTGATCCCCTAATATGTAAATGAAAGCCGGTGTCGCAGGAAAAGGCAGGTCGAACGCGCCTGGATGAAAACACCCAGCTCGAAACGTCCCTATTGTGGTTCCAACCCCCAGCCGGTTTTCATGGCGTTAGGTAAGTTGAAAGGTGGACCCCTCGCTAGATTTTGAGATTTCAATGCGAGTAGGGAAGGCCTCTTTAAGTTCGTTAATGTGGGTGATGACCAGGATCAAGTCGAAATCATCCTGGATACTGTTGAGGGCTGAAACGAGATATTCACGACCACGCGCGTCTTGCGTGCCAAATCCCTCATCCATAAAGAGACTTCGCAACTGCGCCCCAGCTCGATGAGCCAGCAAGCGCGAGAGGGCAATACGAATAGCAAAATCGATACGGAAGGCCTCCCCTCCGGAATACAATTCGTAAGGGCGGCTCCCCAGTTCATCCGAGATGATGATGTCTAGCGCTTCGCGCAGCTCCCCCGTCTTGATCTCGCGCTGCGTCTCAATGCGAGCATGCATGCGCCCTTCAGTCATGCGCGTGAGCAACTCGTTAGCCGTTCTCTCGAGTTCCGGTACCGCCGTCTCAATAATCATTGCTGGCACCCCGCGCTTGCTGAAAGCTTCTCGAAGCTCTTCATAAGCGCTCAGTGCCTCAACCTCAAGATCGCGCTCAATGATGCGTTGTTCGCGTTGTTTTTGGAAGGCTTCCAGGGCAGCAATTTGCTGTCGCGCCGCCCCAACACGCTCATCTGCCAGTCGTTTATCCGCACGCAGGCGATCAAGATCTGCCTGAGTTAACGAAGCTTGGCGCAGTTGGTGCTCGCTTCTATCCGCTTGCGCATCCAGCTTCTTGCGCTCGTCTTTATCGCTGGAAAGTTCCTTGCGCCAACGCTCAATTCGCTGATGGAGCGTGTTGACACGTTTTTGCGCCTCGTCTGCATGTGCAAGTGCAGTTTCCAGTTCTCCGGCTCGCTTCTCAAGCGAAGGACGCTCGGTCAACTTTCCTTCGAGCTCCTTTCGGCGTAGATCAAGTTTCGCGATCGATTCTTCAAGTTCGCTAACCCGCTCTCGATTCAGACGATACTGTTCTCTCCGGGCTTCAATTTCAGCCTCGAGTTCGACGATTAAGGCATGTGAATGATCTTTTGATAGTGGTTGATTGCATGTTGGACAAATCGGTTCGTCGGCAGTTTTCAGCGTATCTACCCGCACCTTGATTGGCTCGGTTTCTGGACCCAAGGCTTCATTAACCCCGCGGAGTGTTGCCGCTTCATTGGCAAGCTCTTGGCGTTGCGAATCAAAAGTGCGGCGTTCTTCCTCCACCGGCTCCATCTGCGCTAATGAAGACCTTACGCTTTGCAGGGCGGCTTCAAGCGCGGCTCGATCGGCTTGTTCGATGGCGACCTTATGTTCTTGCTCGACCTCTTCAATCTCCGTCTCGCGTTGACGAATGCGGCGCGTGAGGTCGTCGATTTGTTTCTGCAGCCCAACGAGCGCAGTACGTGTTTCTTCCAAACTCGACCATTCTTTTTCGCTGGCGGTTAACTGCTTCCCCAAAGCCGTGGCTTTAACCTCTGCTTCCTTCAACGCCTGTTCATGCCCGTCTCGTTGGGCCAGTTCGCGATCGATTTCTGTCAAACGGCCTTCAAGTCGTTCAATATTAGCCCGGGTCGCAACTGCATGGTCCCGGGCACGGCTCTCATAGGTCTCCCAAACGCTCAGGCCTAAAATATTTGTGAGCACCTGTTTGCGTTGCGCTGGCGTCTTGGTTGTAAACTCATCCGCACGTCCCTGAAGCAGGAAAGCCGAGTTGACAAAGGTTTCATAATCCAATCGCAAAAGCTCATCGATCTTGGCCTGTGTATCCCGAATGGTGGCATCCGACAACCCTCGCCAGCTGTCCACCGAGCTATCCCAAACCTGCAGGTCCAAGATCGAAGCGCCACGTTTGCCCGATTTGCGCTGGCGGATGACACGAAAGCGTTCCTCGCCCTGGAGGAAGGTGAGCGCCACGCGCATATCAGTCTCTCCTTGATGAATCAAATCGTCCGGGCTGTTGCTGCGAGCTTTGCCCCACAGCGACCAGGTGATCGCATCCAGGATCGAAGATTTTCCGGCACCATTTTCTCCAGCCAGGCAAGCGACGTGGATCCCCTCCAGAATGAGTGTCGGAGGATCTCTATATGCCAGGAAATTGTGTATCTCAAGTTCGACTGGAATCATAGGGTTGCTAGCATGTCCAGGTCCATCAGTCTCAAGAGGAACCGGTGAAGATCTCCTCCGCCTTTGCCAATAGCGCTTCCCGTCTGTCGGGATCAACACTCCGGCTTTCAAAGTACTGCTCAAGCAATTGCAACGGTGTGAGCGTCTCAGGCGAAAGCTCACCAAGGCGAGCGCGCGCCTCTACTTCGACTTCACGCACGATGCTCACGCTCTGCGCGCCTTCCAGGGCGGACTCGATCTCACGTTCACGCAAGGCCACATTCTGGTCAGCATTCAGCGTGATAGCCACTTTCACCACGGCCTGGTCAAAGCGTTTCTCCTGCAGTGTGCTGAGGATCACACCCATGGGATCCTCTTCCCCGCGCACATCCAACACAACGGTATGGAAAGGCCTCGCCTCAACCGGCACAAATTGCCAAGAAGTTTCTCCCCTTCTCAGCTCCACCCAAACAAAGCCCTTTTGTTCTTGCTGCTCACCAAAATCAATTCGCTCTAAGGAGCCGCTGTACACAACGGAAGGATAACCGCCTTCGTTTACATCCTGATGCTTGTGCAGATGTCCTAATGCGACGTAATCCCAGGCCTCTTCTGCTATAGTCGAGCGCAGAATCGGTAGATCGCTGCCCAGCATCACCGATCGCTCGGAACCGTAGCTGGCAGCCTCGACCGTGAAATGACCCACAAGGACACGCGGCATGTCTTGGGCATGCGCTTGCTCAGCCAACGCCCGCAAGCGGGCGGATACTTCAGAACGTAGACCTTGATTCAATTCCTCAATGGTTTTGCCCTGGTACTTTGTCCAGGCCATCAGGCGATTGCGCATTGGGTAGGGCATCCAGGCCAGGAATACCGGACCTCGTTCAGTCTCAACAATCTGCGCCTCGTCCTTATAGCCTACGATCACGCCGGGTACATCCAGCGCACGAAATATGTCGAGGCTGTTCGCTTTAACCGCCATGCCGGGCATATCGTGGTTGCCGACGAGCAGGAGTGTCGGCATCTGGTCGGCCAGACGTTTGATCCTCTGCGCGAACTCGCGCTGTTGGGTGGGTTCTGGATTACGATCCTTGAACGCGTCCCCAGCAAATATTGCCAGGTCCGCCTGATGCTCAATCGCATGATCTACGACCTCGTCGAGGCGATCAAGGAAATCGCGCACGCGCGTGGATGTACCAGTCGACGGGTCAATACGCCCATAATTTTCCATGCCGATATGAACATCAGCGAAATGGACGACGCGGATTGGATCACTCATGCTAATAGAACCCCTGGGATCATGCCGCCCATTATTCAGGTCGATCTATTTTCGGTCGTTCCAAATTCAAAAGGCTCAAGCAAAGGAAAAGCTCCCCGCGATGGTGTATCTGCTGCTCGAAGACATGCCACAGGATCCACCCCAACTTCGGCGTTCCATCATCGGGCACCTGGATGATGCGGTTGAAATCATCCACGGGAACGGTCGCAAGGTATTCCATGGCCTCCTGATGCACGGAATTCAAGGTCTGCCGTAGTTCATCAACACTTTGGAAGTCCCTTTCCTCCGGCCATGCGCTTAATTCGCGCCTGACCACAAAGTGGATCCAACCCTCCTCTAGATTGATAATGTGGGCCAGGATCTCCCCCACGCTACGACCGTAGTGCTCGCTTGGCCGGAAAGCAAGGTGCTCATCCTTAAGCATTGCTATTGCACGCATTAAATCGCGCCATACTTTATTCCAGTGATCAAAAAATTGTGCCGCGTTCATTCGACCTCCTGACGATGGACCCATCGGTCAAGATCCTCTGGCTGCTGGAACGTCGATAACCGATCCAGTAATACGCCGGGTTCAGTTTCGCTGATCAATAACTGGCGATGCTCATGATAGATAAAACCCTCCGTGCGGGCTTGTTCAATCATGTTAAGCATCGGAGAAAAATAGCCCCCAACATTTAATACTCCAATGGGCTTAGAGTGGAGTCCGACTTGAGACCATGTGAGCACCTCAAATAGTTCTTCAAAAGTTCCAAAACCGCCTGGCAGGGCAATGAAGGCATCGGCAAGATCTATCATCATCGCCTTGCGTTTGTGCATATCGTCTACGACAAACAAATCACTTAAACCACTGTGCATTAATGCAGGTGTTTCAAAAATTTTCGGGATAACGCCGATAGCCTGGCCGCCAGATTTCAGGACCGAATCAGCCAAACGACCCATCATCCCGGTATTCCCAGCCCCAAAGACAAGTTTAAGGCCTCTCTCGCTCAAGATCCGTCCCATTTCATCTGCGGCTTGTAAATAAACTTCATCGGTTTTATCGCTGGATCCGCAGTATATGCAAATTGTTTTCATTGAAGGTAAAAATATATTTCCTTTCTATTATGCGAGGTGTCCAATATCAATCCCAGTCATCGGCGCATCGACCCCACCTTTCCTTGACTGGGCTAGTCATCTTTGCCCATGCAGCTCCTTCTCTCGGATGGTAACGACATGGCCACAGTAATGGCATGGCCCTGCCGCAGTGGCTACAACCGGAAGAGACATCCATACTGAATCGGGGTTGAATAACAGCTGCATAGGCGATTCGGGACGCATTTCACCCGTAATCATGGTTTGAATGTTGCAAAAACTCATTCTACCATGGGGGCTTTGGGCGATGGCCTGCACTTGACGGACAGCTGCCTGGAGTTCAGAATACTGATCTCAAAATTCGGTTTGTAGAGGGCTAATGTCTTCACCTATCTTTCCTCTCCTCATCCTCAATGCTCGCCCTGCGGCGGGGAAAAGCGAGATGATTCGCGCATTACAGGGCATACCGCTTGAGACGCGGATCGATCGGTTTCATATCGGGCCAATCCACGTGATCGATGACTTTCCCATGATCTGGTCCTGGTTTGAAGAGGATCGTCTGCTGGAACAGGTATTCAACCGGCCCCGGCTGTACACGACTCCGGATGAGTATTTCTTAAACCATGACCTGTGGCACTTACTTATAAGGCGTCTGTGTCTGGATTATGAGAAATGGGTGCGCGATTTAGGCACAGATCACACGGTCATCCTGGAGTTTTCGAGAGGCCGGGAGCATGGTGGGTACCAGGCCGCCTATCAACATCTCAGCCAGAAAGTACTCGAACAAGCCGCCTGCCTCTACGTACAAGTTTCCTTTGAAGAATCGCTGCGTAAAAACAATCAGCGCTTTAACCCCGATCGCCCGGACAGTATCCTCCAGCATGGGCTCGAGCCGGGAAAGATTAGACGCCTGTATGAGTCCGATGATTGGCATGAATTTACACGGGCAGACACATCCTACATCCAGATCCAGGAATTTCGGCTCCCCTACGTTGTCTTCGAAAACGAAGATGACGTTACGACGCTTGGAGGGGAGGCGCTGTACGCACGCCTGGAGCAGTGCCTGAGTCGGCTGTGGGCGCTTAAGTTCCCCGATCACACAGTATAATCAGCCGCATGACGACAACGCTATCGACTCCCTCTACCCGCTGGTCTTTGGTTTTCGTTCTACTCTGCTTGCTGATCATTATCGCCCTTCCAAGCGGTGCGCTCGCGCAATCAGAGCAAGTGCAGGTTGTGCTGTTCTATTCACCGTTCTGTGGTCACTGCCAGAGGGTTATCGCTGAGGATCTACCGCCGATCATACAAGCCTACAATACAAGCCAAATCAGGAGTTATTTCGGTGATCCTCCGAACGAAGAAACCGGTCAGCTGCCCGCGATAGTCGCATTTGAGGGGGATGTCCTACAGATTCTCTACGTCGACACAACCACGGAGATCGGTGGCGAACTCTATATGGCAAACGCTGAACGATTCCAAATCCCGCCAGAGGAACAGGTTGTCCCGATCATGGTGGTGGGCGATCAGCTGCTGATTGGCGGGGTGGAGATACCCGAGCGGCTTCCAGGATTGGTCGATTCCTGGCTGGCTGAGGGTGGTTTATCCTGGCCGGATATTCCTGGTCTTGAGGGGGTCGTCAGTGCCCTAACGCCCATTCCAGACCAAGTGCAGGATTCGCCAGAAGCTGAACCCGATGGGGAAGAGACGGTGTTGGAGGAACCTGGACCGGTCGATCCATCCCCATCTGTAGAATTCGACGCAGCCAAGCTCACAGTTATTGAGCGGATCCAGCTCGATCCGCTTGGCAACTCACTCTCGATCGTCGTGCTGATCGGGATGCTGTTTAGTGTGGCGCTGGTTGGACTGCGCTGGCGTTTTCCAGCCCCTGATCAAGGTTCTGCGTCCCTGCCCAATCTCATTCTCATGCTCAGCCTGCTTGGGATCGTGGTCGCAGGTTACCTCAGCTTCGTGGCGACCTCCGGGACAGAGGCGGTGTGCGGCCCGGTCGGGGATTGCCATGCCGTCCAGGCCAGTCAGTACGCTTACCTTTTCGGGAGCATCCCCAATGGGCTCCTGGGGCTGGCGGCCTATCTGGCCATAGTCGGAGCCTGGATCGTGAACTGGCGCCTCCCCCGTTTCGCTGATCAGGCGGCCCTGGCGCTGTTCGCCATGGCCTTCGTTGGCACCGCTTTCTCGGCCTACCTCACCTTCCTCGAGCCGTTCGTCATTGGGGCGACCTGTATGTGGTGCTTGAGCTCGGCAGTGATCATGACCGCCATCATGCTGCTCAGCCTCAACCCGGCCAGGGCAGCCTACGCCCAGCGCCGTTCGTAAGGCCATAAAGCACGCCCATCCTTGCCGAAAACTCCAAGGCAGCGCAGATTGGCGTGTGCCTCCATGAAACCTTTCAAGGCTGTCTGCATCAAACAAAATGTAGATCATAATCAAATGGAGGCTATCTCGATGGGTTTTGCTAAGTTCATGTCAAGTAGTACCGGCCGGTTGGTTCGCATCGTCGCTGGATTGGCGCTGATTGTGGCGGGTTTGTTTCTCCTGAACGGGATCATAGGGATCATCCTTGCGGTTGTCGGTGCGATCCCGCTGATCGCTGGCATTTTCGACATCTGCATTATCGGCGCACTTTTCCTGGGCACCCCCCTGCGCGGGGATGAGGTCCGATCGTCCATCCAGGAGTAGCACAGACTTCTACGAGGGGAGAGGGTCCGCACAGTCCCATCTCCCCTTTCCTTCCATGCATAGGGAAGCTAAGACTGCGCCACACCTGCCAGGATACCCCTGCGCATCGATGATCCCGCAGAATCTCAGCAGCTTGGATAGAATGTATCGTATGACTAGTAACACTAAGGATGAAATTGAAAGATGAATCTCACCGGACCCGCGCTCACCTTCCTGGCATTCACCTTATACGCCATCTTGCATAGCGTGCTCGCCAGCCTGTGGGCGAAGGGAAAATCGCGCGCGCGGCTTGGCTCGCTGAGCGATCGCGCCTACCGTTTCACCTATAACCTGGTCGCGGGGATCAGCTTCCTGCCGGTGCTCTGGATCATGGCTGCTAATCCGGGTTCAACGCTGTACCGCATATCATGGCCGTGGCTCCTATTATCTACAGTTTTACAGCTGACCGGTGCGGCGATCATCCTGGTAGGCATGCTGCAAACCGATCTCTGGCACTTCCTCGGCCTGCGACAGCTCACACAAAATGCCCCTTCGGTGGAATCTCCACTCGTCATCACCGGCCTTTATCGCTACATGCGCCACCCACTCTACACCGGCGGCTTGCTGCTGATCTGGTTCACCCCGCAGATGACCACCAGCCTTTTAGCCTTTAACGTGGCTGCAACGATTTATCTCTACGTTGGAAGCATCTTTGAGGAGCGGCGCTTAATTGCGGCTTTCGGCGAAGCCTATCGTTCATACCGTAAACACGTACCTCGCATGATCCCTTTCTTGAATCGGCTCACGTCAACGCAAGGGAAAGAACACGAATAGATCTTCCATGGTCACAGAAAGTCTTAACCATGAGCCAAAGTATCAATGAGCCTCTCCAGCTCTTTTCGCTTCCGCAATCTCCTCCCCCTTTCCCAATCTTTTTCCGTATCGGCCAAAATCGCGTTATACTGGACAAGATTTATCCCATTAGAAACTGGCAACCCTAGAGGATGGAAAAATGAAGAAAGAAGGCTACCTGGTCATCGCCGATATCACCGGCTATACCTCCTACCTTAGCGGCTCAGAGTTGGAACATGCTCAGGATAGCTTGCGCGATTTACTCCGGGTCATCATTGGCCATACCGAACCCCCGCTTACGATTTCACGTCTCGAAGGCGACGCAGTTATCAGCTACGCGCTTGAAGGAGCATTTCTCCAATCCCAGACCCTGATCGAGCGCCTTGAGACCACCTATGTGGCTTTCCGACAAGCCCTGCAGCGTATGCGCTTGAATACGACCTGCGCCTGCATGGCCTGCAAGAATATCCCCAACCTTGACCTAAAGTTCATGCTCCACTACGGGGAATTCATGTTGCAGGATCTGGGCATACACACGGAACTCATCGGCAACGATGTGAACTTGATCCATAGACTGCTGAAGAATGAGATTTCCTCGAAAACGGGATTGAAAGCCTATGCGGCCTACACACCCGCAACAGTAGCAGCCCTCGACCTGCCGGAGTTCACAGACACGTTGATCCAACACGTAGAAGTGGATCCACATATCGGGGACATTGCACTTGCGGTTCAAGATCTGTTACCGATATGGGAACGTGAGCGGGAGCGTCAGCGAATCCGAGTCGAAGTGGACGACAGCTTGTTTTTAATTGAAGAAGACTTCCCCCTCAGCCCGGCTCTCCTATGGGATTATCTGACCAACCCGGAACATCGTGCCATTCTATCGATGGCAGACGGGATGAGCCTTGAAGGTCAGGAAGATGGACGCACCGGCACGGGAAGTACCTATATCTGCGCACACGGCGATATTAAATTTCGGCATGCCATCGTCGATTGGAAACCTTTTGAGTACTACACCTATGAAACCAGTGGCCTGGTGCCCGATACGAAAATATTGGTAACCATGAACTTAAAACCGAATCAGGATGGCACCCGTGTCGTGGGCGTTTGCGGGAAATCGATCGGACCTCCAGAAGCCTGTGCCGAAAACGACGCTCACATGCTGCAAAACGTACCAGAAAACGCGCGTGCAGGCTGTCAGGCATTGTACGAGCGAGTTATTAAGGATCTTGAGCTCGGAATCATTTTTGATGCCCCCAGAGCTTCGGTGGAAACGGAGTAGTTTGAAAATCAAATTCGCCCGGATTCCTTGACCTCAACCATTCGTCATCGATAATCAATGCCAAACATTCAACGATCATACTCCCCTTGAATTCGACGGCGAAAGGTTAAACTGCTTGTCCTGAATTGCAGGTCGCCGTAGACACCCTCCTGTAGAGAGATCCGCAAGGTTATTCACCATCACCCTTGGGTATGCTACAATCGCCCTCATGCCAAAGGAGCGAGAACGCCTGCACCCCGCCTTTTTGCAGGTGGATATTTTTGAGGGGCTATCCTCGTTTGAAATCGAAGATGTTTCTCGTCAATTCCAGCTAAAGAAGCTGGACGACAACACATTTTTGTTCCACGAGGAAGATTTAGCATCCGTTTTTTATCTCCTGCTTGAAGGCCAGGTGAAGATCCAGCAGACCTCGGCCGAAGGTCATGATGTTGTCCTGCATATCCTGGGACCAGGGAATATCATCGGGGCCCTACCAACGCTGGGGGAGGGGACCTACCCTGCCAGCGCCCTTACGCTGGGCCAGGTGCTGATCGCTTTCACATCGGCCGAGCAGTTTCAAGCCACTCTTGTGGCACACCCACGCGTTACGAAGAATCTGCTGAGATTTGCGACGCGGGTCGTCCAAACCTCACACAACAAGATTCGTGAGCTCTCCACCGAGCGCGTCGAACGGCGCATTGCCCGTGCGCTCAGTCGCCTAGCCTCCCAGTTGGGTCGTCAAACCGAAGAAGGCATCCTGCTCGATTTCCCACTCTCCCGGCAGGACCTGGCCGAGATGACCGGCACAACCGTTTTCACGGTAAGCCGCACTTTGAAGGAATGGGAGCGCCAGGAGATTCTCCTGCTAGGCCGCGAGCGCATCGTCATCACCGCACCCCACCAACTCATCTCCATTGGAGAAGATCTGCCCTCCTAAACGCTCTTTGCGCTAGCGCAAAGAAGATATTATTTATCCTGTTTACCCTATTTGTATGTCAGAAATTACCGGAGATGCGTCGATCGTGGATCTGCCGATCGACCGTTTGATCAGGCGATGCCCTCAGTTTGTGCGACTCTCCCTTGTCTACCGTTTGGCCTGCATCGGTTGTTCTTTTTCCAGATTCCATAACATCCACCAGGCAATAGAGCTCCACTCTCTAACTGCGGGGCAGGCTGCGCAGCTTAAAGACCAGATCCTTGCCGATTGCGCTCAGCCTACCGACTCAGATTCTTTCACCGAAGGAGAAGATTATGTACAGTAGAAAGTTGTTTTTGGTAGTTATCGGCATCATAGCTCTCGTGCTTGCTGGCTGCGCCCCCGAGGTAACCCCCTGGGTTCCCACGGCCACACCGCAGGAAGTTGAGCTTGAAGAGGCGCATGCCGACGATCAAGCGACAGCGGAAGGGGAAGAACATGACGACGATCGCGCCAATGTCGATGAGCACAGTGAGGATTTGGGTGAACCCGACGTTCGCTATACCCTCATCACCGGCGGCGGCACTGGACAATTGATTTACGTCGGTGTAGGTGGCGATATCGATGGTGTCGAGAACCCCCTTCTCACGGCAGAACCAGGGGAAGTCGTAGAGATCACGCTGATCAACGGCGACAAGATCGAGCACGACCTTGTCATCGATGAGCTTGGCGTGCACACCGATCATCTCCAGGATCTCGACTCCCAATCGACAGTCACCTTCAAGGTCGAAGAGGAAGCAGAATTCGAGTACTACTGCTCGGTCCCCGGGCATCGCCAGGCGGGCATGTTCGGCACCCTGCGCGTCGGTGAGCCGCAGAGCGCCGCCGCCACAGCGCCATCGATCGTTCTTGATCCCGCAGAGGTCCCAGCCCCAATCGGCACACGCCCGCCCACCACGGTCGACGTCGCGCTGACCGCACAGGAAGTGGTCGGACAATTGGCCGATGGGACGACCTACGAATACTTCACTTTTAATGGCACAGTCCCCGGTCCCATGATCCGCGTGCGTGTCGGAGATACGGTCAATCTCTCGCTCACCAACGACACCAGCAGCGCGCTCTCGCACTCCATCGACTTACACGCCGTCAATGGCCCCGGTGGCGGGGCGGTCTATACCCAGACGGCTCCGGGTGACACCCATGCCTTTTCCTTCAAGGCGCTAAATCCCGGCGTTTACGTCTACCACTGTGCGACACCCAGTGTTCCGCATCACATCGCCAGCGGGATGTATGGGCTGATCGTGGTCGAACCTGAAGGCGGCCTGCCACCAGTGGATAAAGAGTTCTACGTCATGCAGGGCGAGATCTACACCGAGCAACCGTTCGGCACGTTGGGCCAG
>JBFFQB010000090.1:0-13433 GCA_041573795.1 Anaerolineales bacterium | reverse complement strand
TGACGACGTACCTGCCCGTCTTTTTAAAAGAAGGAGGCGCAAGCTTATGGTGGGCAGGAGCTTCACTCTCGATCCTGGAAGCGGCCGGGGTGATCGGAGCCCTGGTCGGAGGTTCACTTAGCGATCGGCTTGGGCGGCGACGGATCTTGGCGGCGTCTTTTGTGATTACGTCCTTCCTAATTGGGGGATTCCTTTATGTATCTGACACCTGGCGTACCCTGCTGCTGCCGTTGTTGGGTTTCTTCTCGCTTTCGACAACACCGGTGATCATGGCGATCGTGCAGGAGTGCTACCCTGAGAATCGGGCGATGGCGAACGGACTCTACATGGCGATCTCCTTCATCATCCGCTCTATCATCCTGGTAATCTTTGGTGGAGTAAGCGATGCCGTCGGGTTGACGAACACATACATATTGAGCTCGATCTTCTTGCTGCTGGGAGTGCCTTTATTGAAGTTGATCCCTGCGCGCAGGGAGTACGATTAGAGCAGTACGCATGCGATACAAGGCTCTCTCTGGCACCGGCGCTGCGTACTGCGGGGTGGGAAGGATCAAGTCCGCCATCGATGTGGGCGTGCTCCACGGGAAAATGACATCGATACCTTGCAACGATCAAGACGCCCGAACCGGACCTGCGCTTGTTCTCCCCGGGACATGGGTCGTTGGGATGCCGCTGGTGAGGTTGTTCCCTAGAGAAGTTGTAATTCTCTGTGCAGTCAAGGCTTTAATATCGGGTGAATTCTTGCTTTCTCTCGCTCAAGGCTTAATTGCTTGAATCTTGAAGATCGGCACGGTCACGAAGGGGTGGAGTTGATTGATGTCCTTGAGGATACGTCTTAGAACATTGGGGCGGGTGTACTTATCGGCAAATGCGGGTGTGTGCATCTGTTTCTGTTTGATGGCAAAGACCTTTTCCCCCAGTTCACGGTAATACTGAGGCCGGAGGTGTAAATCCTGGCTGATTCCCACAGGGAAAGTGAAATCTTCGATCTCGGCAGCTGACTCTATCTGAAAGCCGCAGCGTACAAACGAGTCGACTGCCATCAAACCCTTTAGACCAAATCCAGTTTGCCCATGAACACCTTCGCGTGGTGGGATGCCAATCGATCGAATCAACTCGATCAGCCCATTAATGCGATCCGCAGATCGACCGGCATAACGAGCAGGAAGCACCTGGAGATAATCTTCAAATGAGAGAGTCTCATCATCGATATGATCATCCAGCTGGGTGAACTCATGGCTGGCGATGATCAAGCGTCCGCCCGGACGGAGCACACCATGGATTTGTGCCAGCATACCGTCTACATCGATACGATCGTACTCGTCGGTCGGAAATTGAAAAACCATGCGGGCCAGGAAGAGATCAGTCGAAGACGCTTGAAACCTCTGCTGGATTTCGCCAGCGCGAACACCGGGTAAAAACTGGAAGCCGGGTTTGCCATCAAGGCTGACAGGTGGGAGGACCTCATCGGGGGAGCTGGCCAGAAGCGAATTGGGGTTGTTTGCAAAAATATACTCGCTCAGATCCCCTAGGCCAGCGCTGAAGTCGATGACATCATTGCCCGGGATCAAATCCGGTGCGACCAGGTCCTCAACCAGGTAGTAGACCAAATAGCGGACGATATCCCAGTTACGTTGTAGTTCCCACGATGTCATAGCATTAGTATATCCCGCATATCCTACCCTCTGTGTGTCAGTGTTCGGCAGGCTGATGGCAAGCCCGGCTTTTGGCTCCGGGCACTCCATCACCGCTATGATCCTGCGAGCATGGGTGTTTCTGGGTCTACAACCTCAACATAGGAAAGATGACGTTGGAAGTATGCTAGACTGGGATGGCCGCAGAGAGGAGAAGGACGAGCTCGGAGAGATTTCCTACTACAACTTTAATCCTCATCCCAACGCCCTCCAAGAAACTCATGCATAAACCACAACTGCTATATTAATCTGGACAGGTAAGTAGGCGTAAGTCAACTCATTTCCATTGGTTTCATCATTCAGATGGTATTCCTCTCCCCCCCATAATAGGCGTGGATCGCTTCGAGCGTGAAGGGAGAACGCACGACACGAAAGGATGGAAATCATGTCGAAAGGGTTGCGAACAACGTTTCTGGTGCATGTGATCGTAGTGCTGGTATTTGGGGTGCCGCTCTTATTGGTGCCGAAGACCTATGAAGCCATTACCCAATGGGATCCAATCGAGCCAGCGATCGCTCGTACGTTGGGGGCGATGCTGTTGTCGTTGGGGGTGAGTTCTTGGATGGGCTACAAGGCTTCCAGCTGGTCTGAAGTGCGGATCGTTGTGGTCCAGGAGATCGCTTTCACACTGCTGGGAAGCCTGGCCAGCCTGTATCAAGCCCTGGGTCCTGGTGCACCGACCATGGTTTGGCTCAATATTGCCGTCATGGGTATCTTCTGTGTTTTTTGGATCTACTTTTACACGAAAGCCAAACCCGCAGGGAGCATGCCGCCCCCCGTTGGACTATGATGAGAGAATTGAAATCAATTCGATAGAATTCAAGGTTGGGGGCTCGGTCCCAGCGCTTCCGTTCTGGGCAAGTATACCGAGCCCCTATTCCTTTAATTTGCCGCCGGGCTGACGCGCTAAAGTCACGAAATAGACATAGAGCCAATCTATCCTGGGCATAACTTACGCAATTGAGGTTCCATCAGGAGGAGTTGTTATGCACAGCAAATGGGTCATCCTCGTGACCATCATCTCAACCGTTCTGCTTGGAGGCTGTGGAAGTCAACAGCTCGATCGCACCCCCGAAATCGCAACAATCACAACGACATTCGCGACCGCAACGAGAAAAGGCGTTGACATCTCCATGATAGATGCTGGGAACTATCCCCGGGTCGACGGCTCGTCTTCGGCTTACCCGATGCAGGTCATGATCGCATGCACGATCCTCGTTGTGCCTTGTGATTGGACGGAAGCGGATTTCTTCAACGCCACCCGTCGCATTGCTCCGGTTGATAGCCTGCTTTCTTCAGATGAGCGTGAAACGATCTTCAACCTCATCCATAATGGTACACATGCCGCTTATATTAATCTTATCGAGGGCTACACCGATCTCATCCTGGTAGCAAGAGAGCCTTCATTGGACGAGCTGGAGGCAGGTGGAGATGCAGGGGTTGCCTTGGACATCCGGCCAGTTGCCCTGGACGCATTTGTGTTTCTTGTGCATGTCGATAATCCGGTTGAGAGCCTAACTCTTGAACAGGTCCGTGATATCTACGCTGGCAGGATCACCAACTGGTCTCAGGTCGGGGGGCTTGAGGCCGAGATCCACACCTACCAGCGCAACTCCAACTCCGGCAGCCAGGAACTGATGGAGAAGCTGGTCATGCGCGGTGAGACAATGCTAGATTCTCCAGATATGATCCTGATGTCGATGATGGGTCCTTTTAGCGCTGTCCGAGATGATCCGCTTGGTGTTGGATATTCAGTCTTCTTCTATGCCAAGAATATCTTCCCGGATGAGAATGTGCGCATGCTACCTATCGCGGGTGTTGAACCTACTTCTGAGACCATCGCAAACCAAACGTATCCGCTTATCACAGAAGTTTTTGTGGTCATGCGGGAAGATACACCAAGCATGCAACCAGCACGGATCCTTCGTGATTGGCTGCTTATTGAGGCGGGGCAGGTAGCGGTCAAATCCAGTGGGTATGTAGGGAAGCTGGAGTAGCGAGTGTTGCTGCCATAGTATTAAAAGCATAGAGATATGTCTGGGGGCGGGATCATCCCAGCCCTACAGGTTTGAGGATCGGTATGTTTAGGGCCCATTTGCCTATCCCATTCCCGAGCCTGGTCTCTTTTAGAAAGGTCGCATGACACGCCTTGTGATATGATCGATCGAGTTTGCCCATCCCGCCGCATTGGGTTTTAGAATGGGCAGCGCTTATCGAACAGTTGGAGCAATCTGATACGGCGTGGCTCTTATGCGAAGAGTAATCCACCACCAACTATTTCTTCTTCTAATTCTTATTCCCCTCACAACTGGATGCAATGCGCCTTTTGGAAAATTCGCGCCGACCCTTGCCTTTACCGAAGAAGATCTGCTTCAAACCGTAGAGGCCATGCCAACGTTCACACCCTCTACACCCGAGTCCAGGTCGACGCAATCACCACCCGGTGAAATCAGCACAGGCATATGGCCGACGCTCATCCCAACAAGTGAGGGTGACTTCTATGCTTATTCTGCGCTCCCGGGCGACACCTTGGCCGGTATTCTCGGGCGTTTCTCCGTCGAGCAGGAGCAAATTCGATCAGACAGACCGATGCTTGCTCAGGAGTATCTCCTACCGGGGGAGATCCTGATGATCGAGCAAACCTTAGACAACACAAGCTCAGCTCAGCGATTACTACCAGATGGAGAGATGGTGTACTCAAGAACTGCTGCCGATTTTGATGTTGCCACCTACATCCAGGAGGCTGGCGGCTATCTTAGCCGGCATCGTGAGGTGGTTGAAGGTAAGTCTGAGCTAAGCGGTGCGCAGATCATACAGCGGGTTGCAAGTGAGCATTCCGTGAACCCCAGACTCTTGCTTGCCCTGTTGGAATACCGCAGCGAGTGGGTGTTTGATCATCCCCTCAGTGCCGAAGGAGATCGTTATCCGCTAGGTTTCCGTATTTCTAATCGGCAAGGCTTGTATGAGGAGCTCAAGATCGCAGCAACTCAGCTCAACCTTGCCTACTATGGCTGGCGCGCGGGAAGCTTCACCTCACTGCGGTTTGCGGATGGCTCTTCATTACGCCTACATCCCACGCTTAACGCTGGCTCGGTGGGATTGATGCACCTGTTCGGCATTCTCACTGTTCCGCAAGGCTGGGAAGATGATCTCTACTCCCCCTATGGATTCCCGGTCGAATATTTCAACCTCTTTGGCGATACATGGGCTCGTGCTGAAAGCTTTGGCCCCTTGCTTCCGCCTGATTTGGAGCAGCCCTCTCTCGAGCTGCCCTTTCTTCCAGGGCAAGGTTGGAGCCTGACAGCGGGTCCGCACAACGCCTGGAACGCAGGTACGCCTCTGGGAGCTTTAGATTTGTCACCCATCATTGCGGGAGAGCCTTGCCAGGATTCTGCAGTCTGGATAACGGCGTCTGCTGCGGGTTTTGTGGTGAGGGCGCGTGATAACGCCGTCGCGCTTGACCTTGATGGTGATGGGGATGAGGGCAGTGGGTGGGTGATTGTTTACTACCACGTTGCTGCGCAAGACATGATCCCCGAAGGATTGGATTTGGCGGTTGATCAACGCATCGGTCATCCCTCCTGCGAAGGTGGGACGGCATCAGGTACGCATGTTCACATGGCACGAAAATTTAATGGAGAATGGATCCCCGCCGATGGACCTGTTCCTTTCGAGCTGAGTGGTTGGCGTGCAGTCGCTGGCGCACGGATCTACCAGGGACAGTTGATCAATGGGGATCAGGTTGTGACTGCTGATCCTGCAGGACGAGCGGGATCGACGATCATTCGCTGAGAACATATTATCTTTATTCCATTGCAAGGATTACTTGCTGGAGAATTGGTCGTGCAAATTGTCTATGCTATGCTCATGATGAGCGCATAGAAGCGGGTAAAGGGGAGCAGCTGTCTCACCATTGGAGATGCTCCGATCTATCTGGAGGGATGGAATGCACTACAAGTTTTTAGGCCAAACTGGCGTAAAGGTATCAGAAATTTGCTTCGGCACGATGACCTTCGGTGGCGATGCGGATGAGAAAGTCTCAGCCGAGTTATACGCCTACTGCCGCGATGCGGGGATCAATTTTTTCGACTGCGCCAATATTTACGTTGGCGGCCGCTCAGAGGAGATCCTGGGAGCATTGATGCAAGGGCATCGTGATGAGGTCGTGATCGCCTCCAAGGCGTATTTCTCGACCGGTGAAGATGTCAATGCAGGCGGTTTATCACGGCGCCACCTGAGGCAATCGGTGGAAGACAGCTTACGGCGATTAAATACTGAGCATATCGACCTGTTTTACATGCACCGCTTTGATGAGACCGTGCCGTTGGAGGAATCCTTACGGGCGCTGGATGATATGGTCACACAAGGCAAGATTCTCTACCTCGGTGCCAGCAACTTCGCCGCCTGGCAGGTGCAGAAAGCGCTGGGGGTATCTCTCCTGCATGGATTTGCCCGGGTGGAGTGCATCCAGCCGATGTACAACCTGGTCAAGCGCCAGGCGGAGGTGGAGCTATTTCCGATGGTGCAGGCTGAGGGGCTGAGCGCCTTCCCCTATAATCCAATGGGTGCCGGCTTGCTTACGGGCAAGTACGGGGTGGATAAGCGCCCGCAATCAGGCCGTTTGGTGGACAACCAGATCTATGGCACCCGCTACAACCAGGATTTGATGTACCAGATCGCCGACGACTTCACGGCGCTGTCCGTACGCCAAGGCGTGGAGCCGGCGGCGTTGGCGGTGGCCTGGGTGGGGGGTCATCCAGCGGTAACGGCACCGATCATCGGCGCCCGCAACCTGGCCCAGCTGAAGAGCAGCCTGAAAGCCGTGGAGATTGAGATGACACCCGAGCTATGGGCTGAGATCTCAGCTCTTGCGCCTGAGCCGCCACCGGCGACGGATCGCTCGGAGGAGCGCACCGACACAACATTTGGGGTGCGCAAATAACCAAATTGGGTTCCTGTTCGACCAATTTATGAGGTAATCTAGAGATGAGCGCCGAGGAATGTGTGAGTATTGGGGCGCTCAAGCCCCCAGCCGGGTCTTCCGGCTGGGGGCACTTTTTTCGCCAGGGATCAGGAGTTTTGAGCAGTGGGTAGGTGCTCCTACAGTGATCGCCATCCATAATGGTGTATGATGGGTAGGAGCAGTAACACTTGAGAAGGCAACGACCCCCTATTATTAAGATGCAATAGCCCCTTCTCTCACCTTTGAACATCTCACCAAAATCAGGAAGGACAGATCATGCGTGTCCTGCTCACAAACCACTTCCCCTTAGAGGGAAGTGGCTCTGGCATCTATACCCAAAACGTAGCGCGCGAGTTGACCCGTAAGGGTCATCAAGCGTTCGTGATAGCGCCCGCGCATGAGGAACAAACTGGCTATGACTTCGATGTGCGTACGATCCTGTTTTCACCACCCGCTGGCGAAGAGGCAGGGGAGCATCGTCTTCCCTTCAACTTTCCCTGCTTTACTACCCATCCCTTAAGCTCGACGACCTATGGGGATCTTACGCTAGATCAACGAAAGGCTTACATCGAGGCCTTCTGCACGACGACAGCCGAGGCTGTTGTGAGGTGGAAGCCTGATCTCATTCATGCCCAGCACGTCTGGGTCAGCGGGTATGCCGCTCACAAAACGGGTGTGGCATATATCGCCACCGCGCATGGAACTGACTTGATGGGCATGCGCAGATATGAAGAGTGGAGAGCGACTGCGCTCGAGGGGGCGCAGCATGCCGCCGCCATTATCGTCATTTCAAAGCAGGTAGCTGAAGATACCCAAACCATTTTTAACGTTTCCCCGGACCGGCTGCGCTTGATCATGAATGGCTTCGATGAGGCCATCTTTAAGGCTTTCCCTGTGGATCGTCGGGCGCTCCTTGCGGACTATGGGGTACAGGATGAACCCAAATATGTTGTGAGCTTTGTCGGCAAGCTGACCGAGTTTAAAGGGGTCGATGTGTTGCTCGAAGCTGCCGCTATCTACGAACGTGAGCTTGGTGATGTGGTCACAATGATCGTTGGCCAGGGCGAGCTTCGGGATGTTCTCGAAAAGCAGGCGCGGCAACTGGGGTTGAAAGGGGTCCATTTCCTCGGGCATCGACCCCAGACAGAGGTAGCCAAGATCTATAACCTGGCCGATGTCTCAGCAGTCCCTTCTCGAGTAGAGCCATTTGGCCTGGTTGCGGTGGAGGCATTGGCTTGTGGCACCCCGGTCGTCGCCACCAATGAAGGTGGCTTACCAGATTTTATTCATGATGCTGTGGGGGTGCTGGTGGACGTAGATGATGCGCAAGGGTTGGCCGGTGCAATCATTGACCAGGTCCGTACCAATGCGAAAGGGCAGAAAGGTCCGCAGGCAGCACGTTACGCCCTGGATGGTTTTTCCTGGTCGAGCCAGGTTGACAGGATGATCGCGGTTTACGATGAAACAGTCGCATCAAGAGCAAAAGTGCGGGATGGTATCGGAAAAAAAATGAGATGAGGGTTTCATGAAAGAAATAATCAAACGAGAGAAGATAGCCTTGGGGATGATTACCCGTCACTTCAATGACGCCAGGCCCATCCTTGAATTTATCGAGAACGCACGAAAATACGGTCATGATGTCCACCGAGTAATAGCTGCATATTCTCATTCCAAGGATGACGACGCGGTTGCTGTGGTAAATAAACATACCCGGCTGGATTTGCTCAACGCTTCAGAACCGGAGGTTTTACATACTGAGCTGCAGAATTTTGGAATAACTGAAGCTACTGCCCATAGCTTGTTGGAAATCCCTGCCGGGGGCTTCGGTGGAGAAATCCCCTATGGCGTTTATCGCAATGCCGTGCTATTCAAAGCCTTGTTGGCTGATATTGATTATCTCTTGTTCTTTGATACGGATGTTGCGCCAAAGGCATTAACACGCCTGGATAAAATGAAACCACAGTGGTTGGAGATAGACTTCGTTGGAGCTCACATGCGTTCCCTGCGAAAGCAGCACGTCGCCGCCACAACAAGTGAATATTCAGGTTATTACATCATTCCACCCATGTCTTTCCCCGGAATGGGTGAGCTTCTTAATGGTCTCGGGAAGGGTATGGCGCTGGAGTATATGGAGGATTGTTACGACCACCACTGCCTCAACCTGGCGCCGATGACCCCTGGCTTACCTCGTCCAACCACGAAACCGCTTGGTGGGAATCTCGGTCTTGACCTGAAGCAGCCATGGCGCTTAGCTCCCTTCTATTCAACACTGTACACATTTTCGGGCATGACCATCAAAGGAAGGGGTGAGGATACATTGCTGGGTCAGGCGATCTCCGCCTCCAGCGGAAATATCATGGATATTGATCTACGCATCTTCCACGATACCTATAATGATTTCCCCAATGTGCCCGATATCCGTAAAAAGTCGGTTCGCGATCGATTCTACTGGGCCTGTATGGGTTGGATCGGACGCAACCCATTCCTCAGCTGGTACCTTGACCAGCAGGGAGTTTTAGAATCGGATTGGCGATCTGAAACGACGCTTCAACGTATCGGTCTTGAAATTGGGGGTGACCAAGTTGCAGCCTATCTCAACGACAACCGCTTCAGAAGACTGGGTGCTGCCTTTGAGGCTTCTTTCGCAAACTTGCCAGGTGAGATTCAACAATATCAACGGCTAATGCTCAGTTGGGATGTGCTGCTACAAACCTTAGGTCGCGACAAGCCACCTGTTGTGGTCGATGAGCCAGACATTGACGAGTTGAAGTTGGCTTCGTGAAAATCAGTTAAGGCGCAGGCTGTAATCTGATTGTGAGTTGATCTAACTTGTGTCTCACCCTTCCATGGTGTAGAAAGGTAGGGAATCGGCAGCTCATCTACATCCGGAAATAGCATATCAGCATGAATCCGAGCTCTAAAGGTGAATGGAGTCGGATGAGCTTGTTCTCATACTTGAGAAAGGGTTACAGCTCCGAATCTGATCATGAAGCCCATCATGGTGATACCCTCCTACTGGTCGCGTGCGAAATCGGATGGATGGCAGCCAGGCGACGCGATCTATGACCACCCGACGCCGTTGGATGAGGATGGGACCCTGGCGCGCACACTCGAATCGCTGCGCATCCTCAAGAACAAGGATTTCTCCCTTGTCGTCCTTGCCTGCGCAACCGCCGCTGAAATCGAGGCGGATGTCGAGCAACGTGTGCGCGCGATTGTGCTTGCCGCAGATCCCCTCGTAGAAACCTACGTGATCTCCCACTCTCACCTGCATCGTTTTCATGAAATCCTTGCCAAGCATGGCAATGAGGATCTAAACGACGTGCTCTCATTGAGAGGCTATTCGAATATCCGCAATATTTGCCTGTATATCCCCTATGTAATGGGAGCGGAGGTCGTCATCCTCATCGATGACGATGAATACTTCGATGACCCGGCTTTCGTGGATAAAGCCATCGAATACATCGGCAGTCGTTTCATGGGACAGACGATCGATGGTGTTGCTGGATATTACCTGAATGCGAATGGAACCTATTACGATGACGTACCCGAAGAGATCCACTGGATGACGTATTGGGATCGCTTTGGAAGCAAGCGTGAGGCTTTCGATAAGATCATCCCGGGGGAACCACGTCTTAAGCTGACGCCTTTCGCCTTTGGTGGCTGCATGGTGCTCCACCGCAGTCTCTTCCGAACCGTGCCCTTCGACCCGCGCATCACCCGCGGCGAAGATACGGATTATGTTCTCAACGCACGTATGTTTGGCTTCAACTTCTTCCTAGACAACCAACTCTGGATCCAGCATCGTCCCCCCACGCAAAGCCATCCTACCTGGCAACGATTTCGCGAAGATATCTTCCGGCTACTTTACTCTAAAGCGAAGATCGATGGGCAGACCGAAGAAGTCAATATGAACTTCGTCAAGGCAGAAGATTTCGATCCCTACCCGGGTGAATTTCTGCGTGATACGCTCGACGACAAAATACTGAAAACCAACCTCATCCTGGCGTTGGATTATCTAGCCGATGATCGTGTGGAAGATACTAAAGAGACGATCCGAAATATCTGGCTGGCACGCACCAAGGCGATCCCCGTCGACAACCCCTTTGAGGTCTACCTTAACTTCCAACGACAGTGGCGAGAGCTACGCAAGCTGATAGGGCGCGAGCTGGGTCCTCCAATGAAGGAGATTATCTTTTCCGGGAATATTCGCATCGAAGAAGAGGTACGCAGAACGCAAGCCATGCGGGCGGAATTTGAAGATATGAGTGACGAGGATATCCGTGAGTACATCCTTGATTTCCCGCTCATTAAAGGCTTGAACCGAACGCAAGTAGATTCATTGATCGCCATCAGCCGAAGACAATCGTTCGAAAAAGACGAGGTCCTCATAGAACAAGGTTCAGAAGAACACGATCTGTTTATAATCCTGCACGGTCGAGCAAGGATCATCATGAGCAATCATGCCGATGAAGAAGTGGGCATGGCGGAAGCGGGGGTGGGGGAGACGTTGGGTGAGGTTTCGTTACTTGTCGATGCGCCGCACTCGGCTTCGGTTGTTGCCATCGAGCATACCCAGGTGATGCGTATTACGCGCTACGCGCTTGCTTCGATGATGGCCAGTGACCCAGAGCTTGCCGCACGCCTCTGGCACCGTCTGGCGCAAATGTTGGGTGATCGGCTGCGCGATACAAATATGCGCTACCTGCAGCGAGCAGCAGAACTGCAGGATATCGCCGATGAGTTGATCCATACCAGGCCTTTACAAGGGGGCGAAGTGGAAACTGAGTGACGCCGATGTCATGCAAACTGCTTGCTCAGGCCCATTTGTCATAATCACACCTAAACCAATACGCATTTTTCCGCCCTGATGGGGTTTCTATCTGTTGATCCGTACAAATAATGTAAGATGGATTCGGGCGTTCCACCGAAAGGAATGTGGGGTGAGGCCGTGGACGATCATGAGATGTGGTGGAATTTACGCAAGTTGCTTTACAAACAAACGATGACCTTCGCTGAGACGGATGTTATCCGTACATGGCTGCACGGTTTCTCCAAAGTGCTCACCATCATGAAATCGAAGGCATGGGATTACGAATCACAAAGGGTGATCGACGCGTTCGAACTCTGGTACAACCGCTGGTGGGAAAGTGGGGTATTCGAAAAGCCACCGGATTGAGGCGCGCGCAAATATGATAAATGGTACGCTGCCCGAATCATCTGCACGGCGCTTACGCCATATTGCAAGGATTTTGATTGCTGCCATCATCGCGCTCACTTTATTCATGACCCTAAGTCATATCTTCTTCCCAGAACCGACCGACGAGAATTACCCCTGGATCGAGAATCTGCTGCCAATCCTGATGCTGCTAAACGTACTTGGACTAGCAGTCGCCTTTCGGTGGGAGTCGCTAGGGGGCCTGTTGCGTCTGTTTTTTTCCTGCTGTATCTTCTGCTCTCCTGGTGGATCCGGAATTACTTCTTTCCAGCAGCGATGTTAGCGCTCTTCTCCCCACATCCCATAGCGACACTGATGTTCATATACCTTGGGCGGATGGACCGAACCAGAGGCGCCATAGCGAGCCCCGAGATTTAGCTTAGAGGGTTGCTCAAAACGTTTCTATTCCAAGCTCGATGTTGGTTTGTTATGCTGTAGTTATGACGAGATCGATTGTTTGATGAGGAAAAGGAGTAAAACATGGTCAAGACACCATCTACAATGTTGGCGCTGGGGACACAGGCGCCGGCGTTCAACCTCCCGGACGTTATCAGCGGGGAATCAATATCTCTGGATAACTTTTCCACAAATAAAGCGTTGCTGGTAATGTTCCTTTGCCGCCACTGCCCTTATGTGAAGCATGTGGAGAACGAGCTGTCAGCGATAGGGCGCGACTATGGCGATAAGGACGTTGGCATTGTTGCAATCAGCTCGAATGACGTGGAGATGTATCCTGAAGATGCGCCAGAAGGCTTGAAAGAGCAAGCTGAGATCCTCGGATTCAATTTCCCGTATCTCTTTGATGAAGGGCAAGAAGTAGCCAAAGCATACACCGCTGCCTGTACCCCTGACTTCTTCTTGTTCGATGCCTCACGCACGCTGGTTTATCGCGGGCAACTGGATGCCAGCAGGCCGGGCAATGATCTCCCTGTGACAGGTAAAGATCTGCGTGATGCGATTGACGCCGTGCTGGCAGATTTGCCAGTGAGCGGAGTACAAATCCCTAGCATCGGTTGTAATATCAAGTGGAAAGAGGGGAACGCACCGGCCTATTTTGGCTAGTCTCCCTGGGGGCTGCTTACGCCAACCCCCGGTTTCGTTTATTAGCCTAAGTTCAAGCGTTCAACGCGTCGAAGCTCTGGGCTCGCATGGTCGGTAGCGCAGGCGCTGGGAAGCAGGCGCCTACATGGATAGTTCGTTGAGTACGCTTTTAGCTTCGATTAAGTCCGGCGTATCAAATCCCTCCGTATACCCGTTGTAGACCTCGCCCAGGATTTCCTTGGCCTGCTTGAGCTTGCCCTGTCCATGCCACAGGCGGGACAGGGAAGTCGCTGTGCGAAGTTCCCAGTTTCTGGCTCCCTGAGACCTCGATAGCTCGAGCGCTTTTTGCATGCAGGCTTCCGCGCTGGCAAGATCTCCCATCAGCGCCATAATCTCACCTTGGACTCGGTGTACTTCAGGCTCCCACATTTTTTCCCCGGTCTGTTCGATGACCTCCAAGGCGAGCTGGATCGTCTCCAGACTTTCTTCAAGCTTGCCCTGATCCACTTGCGCCCGG
>JBFFQB010000089.1:0-13827 GCA_041573795.1 Anaerolineales bacterium | reverse complement strand
GAATTCCCTCCTTTACGGCATTATCGCTTGGGCCATCTTGCTTCTCATGGATCTGATTGGGCAGTATTCTGTACTTGTATTCCTATTCTTGGGCGGAATCGAGGGCGTGATTGAACACGTTATTGCCATTTACATGCTTGGGGTCATGAAAAAGGTCCCCTGGTTGTACGGTCTTAGAACGCTCCCTGTCCTGCTCTTCTCGTTTGTGGAGTACGCTACCCTCTGGGGGCTTGTACTCTGGATCGCTTTAGGACTGAGAGCATTCATTCAGGTACCTTAGCTTGCCCTGGCTGCGTTGAAAGCAAACGCACCAGGTCGAATGGATCTAGTCAACCAACGCTGGAGTGACTCATCACTTTGCGTATGCTAGACTTTTAATATCCAAGGTTTTTCAAAAGCTATATGAAGGAGTGAAATTCATGAAGTCGATCTTATCAGCCTTACAAATCGCAGAGGTAAATCCCGGCGCCTGCCATGGTCCCGGGGCGTGGATAGAAGATCCCAAGGGTAAGGAACTTGTTTCGTACAATCCTTCAACAGGGGAAGCGATTGCCAAGATTATCCAGGCAACCCCCAAAACATACGGTCAGGTCTCTGCTGCTGCCCATCAAGCCTTTCTCACCTGGCGGGTCATGCCTGCCCCAAAGCGGGGACTCGTCGTTCGAGATCTAGGAGAAGCCTTACGTCAATTCAAAGAACCTCTGGGTGATCTCGTAAGTCTGGAAATGGGTAAGATCAGGGCTGAGGGTCATGGTGAAGTCCAGGAAATGATCGACATCTGTGATTTTGCAGTTGGACTCTCGCGTCAACTTTACGGGTTGAGTATGCACTCCGAGAGACCTTCACACCGCATGTTCGAGCAGTGGCATCCGCTTGGAACCGTCGGGGTCATCAGCGCCTTTAACTTCCCAGTTGCTGTTTGGTCCTGGAATTCAGCGATTGCTGCGGTCTGCGGTGATCCAACCCTGTGGAAGCCTTCATCCTATACTCCTCTCACCGCCGTTGCCGTCCAACACATCACCAATCAGGTTATGGCTGATCACGGCTTGAGCGGCGTTTTTAACCTCGTTATCGGTAGTGGGCGCGAGGTGGGATCTTTATTGCTCAATGATCCCTCCGTTCCACTGATTTCTTTCACGGGATCAACTGTCATTGGACGAAACGTCGCTGAAACCGTAGCACGACGCTTTGGTCATACCATCCTAGAGCTCGGCGGAAATAACGCCATCATTGTTGCCGATGATGCCGATCTGGATTTGGCCGTGCGCGCAATTCTCTTTGGTGCGGTCGGAACGGCCGGGCAGCGCTGTACGACCACCAGACGGATCATCGCTCATGAGGACATTGTCCAGGAGTTATCTGATCGGCTGGTCGCAGCCTATGATCAGATCCAACTTGGGGATCCCCTCGATGAGAAGACCTTGATGGGGCCGCTAGTTTCAAGCAATTCCGTTGAGGAGATGTTCGAAGCACTTGAGCAAATCAAAAAGGAAGGTGGCGAGATACTCACTGGTGGAAAAATGCGCCCAAATCTGGGGCCGAACTTCGTTGACCCTACGATTGTGAGAATGCCAGCTCAAACCGACATTGTCAAACAGGAAACATTTGCCCCGATCCTCTATATCCTGGAGTACAAAGATCTTGAGCAGGCGATCCAGATCCATAATGATGTTCCCCAAGGTCTTTCGAGTGCAATATTCACCGAGAGTATGCGCAAAGTTGAAACCTTCCTTTCGGCGAGGGGATCGGATTGTGGAATTGCCAATGTCAATATCGGGACTTCTGGCGCTGAAATCGGCGGCGCCTTCGGTGGGGAGAAAGAGACCGGCGGGGGGCGTGAATCAGGCTCTGATGCATGGAAGGCCTATATGCGCAGGCAAACGAATACAATCAATTGGTCGTCAGAGCTACCCTTGGCTCAGGGGATTCAATTTGGTGATTGATGAGCCTAATGTAGAATCATAAAAGCGGAGGGTAAACCCTCCGCTTTTTTCATCATCACGATCAGTCTCGTGGTGGAGCTTCGAGCATAGGTATCCCGACAAGATCTCCCGATACAGTCACCGCCCCACTCCAAATCCAACCATCTTTCCCTTCCTCCGTGCGATCGATGTACCACCAGGTCCCATTGGTTTCATTTTCATACATACCCAGGATCACGCCACTCTGACCCTGCAGCAGAAAATCAATATTCTCATACTCCTCATCGGGGCCAGAACGCATGTAAGCGTTGTAGTCTGCAACGACAAGGGCTTGTGAAGGCGTTGGTGTAATCGAGGGTACGGGGGTATCCGTGATCAACGGAGCGGTTGGTGAAGGGGTTATCGGCGTGGGAGGCGGTGTTTGAAACGTCGCCACGCGGGTCGCTTCCGCTTTCGCTTGTGCCGTCTCTAACACCGATTGACTTGAGCGAGTATCTTCTGGAACAAGTTCAGATGGTCCACACGCGACCATGAAAACGGGAATTAGGATCGCCATAAAGTTGAGCAGATATCTGGGCATGGCTCGGGTATTTACCTCCCGGGAGAACCTCTGTGCAGGCCATACAATGTGCACAATGAAGACACAAAAGTATACCCCACTCTTACGAGCACATGGAGGAATTAGCGCCAGCCATGAACATGATAGGCCTTGAGGCAGTGGTACATCTTTCCTCTGCCCATAGAGAATTCGAGCGTGCTATGATTCATTCGTATGGGGAGAGAATCTGGAGCAGCCGCCGAGGCGCAAACGGCGCGGAAGGAGGCTAAGAAGATGCCTCCGAAACGTAACGACGCAAAATCGGCGGCAAAAGGTGATTCGGAATACCTGGCAGCCCTTGAGCGCTTAGAGCGTGCTCAGGAACGGTTGCTATCGGCTGCCGTTGCTTTTTGCGACGGTTTGATCAGCGCCGGCCAGCTGCGGGCAGTCCGCGAGCTCTTGCGAGAGCAAGAGCGCAAGCTGGATGAGATGGGTGGCCTGCAGGCTTTGCCATTCCTTGGAGATGTTTCTGAGGAGGGAGAAGTTCCAGCCGAAGTAGTCGAGACACCAGCAGAAGTCGCCGCGATAGTCTCAGATCCAGGATTGGTTGAAGCTCCAAGCATTGATGAAATCGACGATCCCGAATTACGAAAACGGCTCGCAGCTCTTGATCAGAAAATCGCCCGATTAGAGCAAGATTTCCAGCAAGGGAGGATTAACGCTTCTCAATATCGAGCTATTTACCGGCACTACATGGAGCAGCGAGAGGTCGCACTCAGGCTGCGCGAAAAGTATCCGGACAGTGATCGTTGGCAGGTTGTCTTGGAAGAGGGCAAGACCCGCTTCTTGCTACAGTTGAACGAAGCAGCTTGCTATAGTGTCGGTCTCTATGACATCAACAATAAGGATCGGATATTCGTCCAGGGAGATATGCCTGCGGCCGCCGAAGAGGCCATGGGGCTGCTGGGGACCTTCGGCAGCGCTGACGAAAACTCCCCTGATGGTCGTATGTTTGCGACAAAAACGGATACTGGCGAAACACTGTTATTGATCCCTGGTTCTTTCTCGGTTAGCCTGGCTGTTTTCTCGCAGGATCCTCCGGCATGGCAGGTGCGCGCCCTCCGTGAGGTTCATCGAAACTTCGAAGCCGCCAATCGACCGGCGCTCCAGCGTGAGGATAAAGGCAACCTGGTTTATCCTGACCTCAGCCGATTCGTCAAGGGAAATTAATCCTGCGCATTTCTCCCTCCATCGGCTAAAATAACCCCTGTTCTGCTCAAAAAGTGGGTAATCAATGATGCCAACCGATAGTCTGGCAGCCGTGTTCATCTTCTCCTTCCTTGTTTCCATTGGCGCGGTCATCTCACCAGGTCCCGTTACAGCGGCAATTGTCACGGAAGCGCCCCGCCACGGTTGGCGGGTAGGTCCACTGATTGCATTGGGACATACCTCCCTGGAACTCATCGTGATCATGCTGTTGGGGTTGGGGCTATCCTATGGCTTGGCGAGCCCATTAGCCCGTAAAGTCGTGGCCATCGCAGGAGGATTCCTTCTATTTTTCATCGGTGGTAGCTACTTGCTTGGAGCTGCACGCGATACGATTAAACTCCCGCAGCCTGAAATATCTTCTCCAAGCCGCTCTCGTGGCGCCCTGGTGATGCTGGGGATGGGGACAACGATATCGAATCCCTTTTGGTACACATGGTGGGTTACGGTTGCCGCCGGTTACCTTGCCCAGGCACGCGAGCTAGGCTTGCTCGCTGTGGTTGTTTTCTACATTGGGCACATCAGCGCAGACTTTGCCTGGGATACAACGCTGAGCAGTATCACAAGCGCCGGTACCCGATACCTTACCGATAAACGCTATCGACTCCTCATCCTTATCACAGGCTTGTTTATGTTGTATCTTGGAATCGCCTTCTTGCTCAGCGCCAGGGGGATATAAAACCAAGGACCTGCCCCATCGAGTCATGGGAGGCCAGTGCAATGCATGTGATCGTTGTGAGTCAAGATCCAGAAATTACTGATTACTTCTCCTATGTCCTGCAGCGTGCTGGTCTCCAGGTCAGCCTTCGACATTCGATCGATGCCGTCGTGGCAAACTGGAGTGACAGCCCAGCTCATTTAATCATTCTTCACAACCGGAATGATCTTGACACCAAAACAGCGCTTGGAAATCTTCGTAGCGTCTCCACGGCCCATGTGCTCGTACTCCTGGATCAGCCAAACACCGACGTAGAAGCAGAATATCTCCTTCAAGGGGCTGATTTGGTTCTCCATCTCCCCATCGGGCCCAAGCTACTCTCGGCATATGTTCAAGCATCTTTGCGACGCGCACAAGCCATGACGCTCAACCTGCTCCCCTCCATTGACCTGGCCAAGATCTCGCTCTATCCCGCATCACGGACAGTGAGAGTGCTGGATAAACCTCCCGAGAAATTGACACAATTAGAATTCAAACTTTTATATTTGCTGATGACCCACCCCGGTCATGTCATCTCTGCCGATGTCATTGTGGATCGAGTCTGGGGTTACAGCGAAGGTGGCAGTAAAGAATTGGTGAGAGGATTGGTCAGCCGCCTGCGATCAAAGGTCGAACCCAACCCCCGAGAACCCATATTCATTCATACACTGGCTGGTGTTGGATACCTGTTTGAACCCGAGCAGTGATTACACAGGTTCTGCATGAAATATTGAAAAATTATACGAATTTTATATACCCCTTAGACCACGTTGGAACAAGGCATTCGTACACTGCGAACAGTTTAAAAAACCCTTCCCTAAGGAGGAGAACGAATGTCACAGGGGTTTTGTCCAGAGTGCGACGCTGAAGTCAGCCTAGGAAAGTCGGTCAAACTCAATCAGCGCATCACGTGTCACAACTGTGGTGCATTCCTCGAAGTCGTCGATACCAACCCTATTGAGCTAGATTGGGCATTTGACGATGAAGATTTTGAAGATATGGATGAAGATTTCTTTGACGATGATGATGATGCTTAACGTGACAGCCACATAGGCTACGGTTCAAAAAGGGCGAGCCTGCGAGCTCCGCCCTTTTTTAATTTCGCCCCCACGATGGGCACCTTGTGTCCAAGACAGATTCACCTACCCCGACAGGTTTGAACTTTCATGCCCGGGCTTTGCCGCTCCACTTGCATTCCCTGGCACCAGGTTATCTTCAAATCTTCCACAAGAGGGCATGCCCACAAACAACCGATAACCCTCTACAATCTAAACCTCTCTAGGGCCGAACAGGGAGCATGAATGCAAGGCCAGATTTCCCTCCCAAAATGAGTGAAGGCACGCTTCTAGGCTACATCAATCCCTTTGCTGCGCAGTGATTCAGCTTGAAGTTGTAGCAGCTTGAAGATACCCTCTTGTGCGATGTCCAACATGGCGTCGAACGTCTTTCGGGGAATGTTGCCTTGTTCGGCAGTACCCTGCACCTCGATCAACCCTCCTGCATTGTCCATCACTACGTTCAGATCCGCAGTTGCACTCGAATCCTCCTCATAATCCAGGTCTAGCACAAGGCTCTCTCCAAGCAGGCCTACGCTGATCGCCGCAATTTGCGAGTGCATGACGGATTCCAAAGCAAACTCGGGGGGGAGTACGCGTTTGAGTGCACATACCAAGGCCACGTACCCGCCTGTGACAGCCGCAGCCCTGGTCCCGCCATCCGCCTGGAGGACATCACAATCGGCGATACACGTAAGGGGAGGGAATCGCTCAAGGTGGAACCCAGCCCGTAGGGCTCGACCAATTAACCTACGGATCTCCTGACTGCGGCTATTTGGCTGGATGATCTCTCTCGGACTGCGTTGATGCGTAGCTCGAGGCAGCATGGCATACTCTGCAGTGATCCAACCTCCAGAGACGCCCTTTGCTTGCATCCATTCCGGTACCCCTTGCAAGACTGAAACATTGCAAAGAACGTGCGTATTACCTTGCTTGATCAACACCGAGCCCTCAGGATAGGTTATGAAATCCAGCTCAAATGCGACCGAACGAAGCTCATCCTGCGCTCGACCATCTTTTCGCTCAAGGGATGATTGCTCGGGCATACCAACCTCCTGGTCGTTGACGGGAATACGGTTCGCCTAACTAAATGGCTATGCGCAAATTAGAGGGACTGGTACTCTTCGATTCGCCGCTCTATTATGCGCAGACTCTTACGCCAGAAATCGATCGTTGAAATATCCAATCCAAACTTAGCGGATAAAGCCTCGGCTGTGTCTTGACCTGTGCTCCGAAGAAGGTCTTTGTAATCGGTCACAAAACCATCTCCCCGCTCCTGATAGATCGCATAAAGTCCTAAACCGAAGAGCAATCCAAATGCATAGGGGAAGTTGTAAAAGGATTGCTCTGCACTGTAATAGTGAGGTTTCCATGCCCACATATAGGCATGGCGCTGCATCGGATCAAGCGCCTCCCCGTAGGTCTCAGCCTGGGCGCGAAGCATGATCTCACAAAAATCATCGGCTGAAAGTTCTACGTTTTCCCGACGCTCAAAGACTTCCTTCTCAAAAAGGTAGCGTGAGTAGATATCCACAATCACCTGTGAGGCATTGACAAGGAAACTTTCTAGGATAGTTAACCGTTCGGCGGGCGTTTCCGCAGCCTCCAAGGCAGCGTCGGTGATCAAGGTCTCATTAAAGATGGAGGCCGTCTCCGCTAATGTCATCGGGGTTTCACGTTGGGCCATGGTCAAACCAACCTGGCACTCATTGTGGAAGGCATGGCCTAATTCATGGGTTAATGTAAACAGCTGATCAAGCGATCCATCGAAATTCATCAGAATACGCGATTCCTCCCGGAGAGGAATCTCCATGCAAAACGCTCCGGCTCTCTTCCCCTTTCGGGGCTCAGCGTCAATCCAACCTTCTTCGTGAACCCGTAGCGTGAATTCCGCCAGTTGTGGGCTAAAAGCTTGAAGTTGAGTGGAGATGAAATCCACAGCTTCCTTAAAAGTGAAAATTCGATCCACCTCTCCCATCGCTACGAATAGATCCCACCAGGCTAATTTTTCTTTTCCCAATTTTTCTGCCTTTGATTTGAAATAAGACCGGAACATGGGAAAAGATTCTTCCATAGCTGCCAGCATGGCGGATAGCGTCTTTCGGTAGATCCGCCCTCGGTCAAGTGCAGAATGAAGCGAATCTTCCCTGCCACGCCTTCGATTGAGCGTGTTGACACTCCCTTTGATACCGTTCATACATGCAGCGAGAGACTCTCGAACGGATTCCAGGGCTTCAATCTCTGCGCGAAAGGCTCGCTCCCGAACAGATTCATCCGGATGGGACCGTCGCAAATTCTGCAGGGCGGCCATCGGGATCTCGCTGATTTCTCCATCGATCTCGAAAGGTACAACTAGCTGAGAAGTTATCGTTCCCTGAAGCTTTTCCCAGCCATTGGTGCTGCTCAATGCAAGTTCAGAAGCGAGTGTCTCTTCGGCATGTGACATCTGGAATTTGGCTTGTTCCAAGGTCTTTTGCAAATAGTAGCGTTCGGCTTCGAGATAACTGTCTTTAGAGACAATTTTGTTGAGCTCATCAACATCCTCGAATACGCGTCCCATCCAGCCTTTGAAGCGGATTCCGATTTCGTGGAACCTGACAGTAAGAAACTCCAGTTCTGAATATTTCTTCGTGGCCTCTGTGTTGTACGAGTCTGTAGAGATAAAACCATTGAGGTAGGCGTTCAAGGTTGCCTGTAGACGCCAGATCTCATTGATCTTTTCCATAAGCGTACGCAGGGTGGTCACTAGGCCTTCCGGATTCTCTCTGTCCTGCTTTTGCTCAGAGATATTGTTCTCATCCATAAATCCTATGAGCGCTCCAATATCAATTTCCAGTCGGGCGAACGCTTTTTTGAATTCTTCCGACTCAATTGCAGGATATATGTTCTCTAATATCCAATGCGGGGTGCCATTACTTCGTGCCTTATCACTCATTGATCATCCTTCTTAATGGGTTAGATGCGAATAACTGCATTACCCCAAAGTTAACGATTAAGTAAGAGATTAACCCTACGATTATAGCGCTTCCCAGTGCCACCGATGAGCTTTATCTGAGCTAGATTTAGGAGACTATGCCGATGTCCTCCCTCGGAGATTGTAGGATGCTGAAAGGATAGGATAACAGGAGGCAATTCCAATCGAAAAGAGGCGCCCGAATTTGAAACTCGGACGCCTCCACATAGGCAATTCAATCAAGGCCATAAGGCTGGCGCGAGGGCAAAAAGGTCGTAGCCGCTGCGCTCCCTGAGAATCCCTAATCACCACCTTCGTATTTGAAGGAAACTTTGACCTTCGTTCGGTAAGCCACAACTTTACCATCATCCAATTGCATGTCTAGCTCTAACACCTCTGCGATGCGCAGTTCGCGCAGAGATTGTGCCGCCCGGGCGACTGCAGCTTTGCCTGCGTCTTCCCATGACTTGGTGCTGGTACCCACCAATTCAATCACCTTATATACACTATCGCTCATGATTTCCTCCATTGGAATTTTGTCAGGACGGATCGCTTTATTGTAATCTCATTATAGGTCACACATCTTGAGTATCCTAATCCCTGCCTGTTTTTCGCGAAGCGCTTCGTCAGAAAGGCAATAATTGATCGATAACACTACGCAGGACACGCAACCTTAGTGCGGGCTTCGCACCCTGAGGTTCGAAAAGCCAACCTTTCGGTCGCAGTGGGACTTCAACCTTCAGGAGCGTGCGGCAGATCTGCTTTCGATCAGAAATCGCCCATTCCAACTTCCAGGAACAGCGGCATTACCGTCAGTAGCAAACCACAATTGCAGGCTTTCTGGGGTGAAGTTGGACCATGCTCGGCTTTAATGCAACCGATCGAGCCGCCACGGCAGTAGCCATGATCGTAAAGGCTTTTCGTAAAACTAATCAAGTACTGAGACCAGGCCGGCGGTAATGCTGCCTCTTCGCCAATTACTCAGCAGGCGCCATCCCGCAGTCCCCATCACCAAATTCAATCTCGATCGTGCTATGACTAAATGCCAGGTTATTCAGGAGATCCTGTAAGTCACGACGTACGCACAAGATAGCTTCTTTTGGGAGCTTCTCGTCGACCACGACGTGCGTTGTGAGCACATGGTGTTCTCCATCAAGCGACCAAATATGGGTGTGATGGGTGGATTGAACATCGGTTATCATTCGCAACTGCTCATCTATCTTGTCGATATCAATATTCTCAGGAACACCCTGAAGGAATAATGCCAATATTTTTCGTAAATTCGCAATGACGTTCCAACCAATATAGAGGGTTATCCCAATTGAAAGGATGGCATCCAGAATGTATATGGGCCTGAAAAGCAAGACAATGCTCACAACCAACACAGCGACCCAACCCAAGACATCTTCGAACAAATGCCAGGCGACGGCGCGTGCATTCATCGTCGCATCGTGCCTGAGCCGCAATGCAGCTCCCCCATTCACCAGGATCCCAACGATAGCAAAGATAACCATCCCTGCAGCATTTGTCGGCTGGGGTGAAACCAGCCTTGGCAAGGCTTCGATCAAGATCAAGATAGATCCAATTAGGAGAATCGAGGTTGTTAGCAAAGCCCCTAGCAAGGAAAACCGGCGATATCCATATGTGTAGCGGCCATCCCTGCCACGATCGGCTAAGTTCTCTAAATACCACGCCATTCCGAGTGAGATGCTATCACCAAGATCGTGAACCGCATCAGACAAGATGGCAATACTGTTGGTATATAACCCACCTACAACCTCAGCGAGTGCAAAACCCAGGTTGAGGAAAAAAGCTACACGCAGGTTTCGACTTGTTTGAATGTGATTGTGATTCATTCTAATTCCCACTCCATGAATAACCTACCTCAACAAACTCACCCAACAAGGGAGACCGCAGCCTTCAGATGGCCCTGCACACCACCATTACCAGATGATAAAGATATTATTCGAAACTATCATGTCACCAATCAATAAGCCTTTATTCGTTAAATTCTACCCAATCTTCAATCTCAAGGTATAAAATTCCCTGGGTATCCTTCTACGGTTCCTTGTAGCACAGTCTCCCCCTGCCGGTTTGTACAACGACAGCTCAGGGTTACCCATCCTCGCTCTGGGTCAGAGTCTGCAATTTCCGCTTCCGCTGTGAGGGTATCTCCAACATAAACAGGGGCCATGAAAGTGAATTCCATACGCGTGGCCATAAATGCCCACAGTCCTCCAAGATGGGTAAGCAAACTCGCTGTGAGCAGCCCAGGAACGATCTTGCGGCCAAAATCTGTTCCTTCTGCGTATACATCATCCGTGTGCAAAGGATTCACATCCCATGTCGCTCCAATAAACATGGCCACATCACCTTCTGTCAATGTCCGTCGATAGCTAAATTTGCTGCCAACCTCGATTGAATCGGGCACGCGCTTCTTCAAGTCTGGCCGCTTCATGACACCTCTCCTTCGTTATGTTGAGATAGGGGATGGTCAGCAGGATTAGTTATGCGTCACTTCGCCCGAATTGTTATCAACAACAATAGGACAGTCAAACATGCTTACCTGAGGACGGTGGCCGTATTTTCCACGCATAAATTCTTTCCAGCTTTCATCGTGAAAGGCGAGGGCTTGCTCCTGTGTCTCCCACAAATACACGCTCCCCCCAGTACGCCCATCCTCTGAAAGCATAAAATATTTTCGAATCAACCCGGGTTTCTTGACGAACTTCGTCACAGCTTGTTCATAATATGACTTCACTTTTTCAGGCCTAAGTGATGGGGCTAATGTGTACTGCACGACTACAGTGACCATTTTGTTATCTCCGAACTCAAATAATCTTCTTCACAACCCATTTCACCGGGTCACGAACAAAGTTCATGAGCCGGCCAGGAGGGAAGCAAGATCATGATACCTATAGCCAGCGAAACTAATATTTCAAAGAGCGTTTCGCCGGGACCGAAAGATTTGATACAGAAGAAACAGGAGAATGATCCCAGCGCTGACCCAAGCCGTATTTGCCACCGGATCTGTCCCCGTGTGCTTACGGGCGATACCAACAAAGGCCCAGACAAGTACAAGGCCATAAGCTGGGTCTCGTCTGCGCAGGATGACAGCGATCCCTATGATCGATGCGATCCCCAACATAACCATGGCCCAGGTGATATCCGAGAGGCCCCATCCACTCCACCCGATAAAATCGAGCAGGGATGTAGCGTTGGCCACAGTCGCAACGGTTATCCATCCCAAGTAAATGCTGAATGGAAGTTGTACAAACGGATACGAAACCCCAACCCCTTGTATGCGCGCCTGCCAAAGCCGTTCATAGATGAGGATGAGCAGCATCAGGAGTGCGAGCATGGCGAATATCGTCCAGGTAAATTGCTCGTAATGCCAGAGGAAGAGCCAGACGATATTTGCGAGGCTGCTGGCCACGAATAACCATCCAATTGCCTGTAATGGCTCATTCTCTTTCTGCGATGGGCGTATCTGATAGAGACTGTATGCGATCAAACCGAGGTAGATCACGCCCCATATCGAGAAGACGTATCCGGCTGGAACAAAGTAGACCTGGAACCGATCTGAAATTTCCCCGGTTGAAAGCCCATTGAGCGGTAAAGTGGCAGCCAGCGTGTTTACCACGAGAGTCGCAATAACGGCGATGAGAACCGATACTTGGCGAAGCGATACTTTCTTCATCATTCACCTCTTTCTATAAGAAAATATGATCAAGACTAATCATCCATTAGCATTGAAAGTAAGGCAAGGGTAGCATCAATGATCTGTGTATGTTGCGATTCGACAGAAATCAATGGCTCTAGATCTCCGGCCTGCGCTCCATACTGACCGAACTGTGCGTGATTTCCTCCGTCGATCTCAACCCAAGTGGTGTCAGCCGGGAGACGTTGCTGAGAGGCTTGAACGTCGGCGCGCGTGGTCAGACCATCGCGAGTGCCATATATCGACACAACCTTCAGACCACTTTCACGCAAATCATCATTTGCTCCTGGATAGGAAGCCCAGAGCACCAATCCCTGGAGTACTTCACTCCTTCGAGCAGCAAACCTTGCCGCCATCACCCCTCCCAGCGAATGCCCCCCAATAACCCAGGATTCGATTTCAGGATAGGCTATGATGACTTGATCTGCTTTCTCCGATCCGAAAACCGCCAGATTTAATGGCATGGGAACAATCACAACCAAGAACCCCTTTTCGCTGATCGCACGCGCCAGAGGCGCATATGCGCGCGCATCAACATGTCCACCTGGATAGAGGATCAATCCGATGCGGTGATCCTTACCTGCAGGTTGGAAATGGATCCAGCGATCCTGGAGTACGTTCACCGCATCATCACTTTCCAGGGCTTCCATGGCTGTCGATCCCGCTTCGGATGGGTTAAATCCCCAGTAGAGGAACCCCACTGCGGAGATACTGATGAGGAGTAACACAAGCAGGCTTAACCTGCGAAACCATCGTGAAGGATTAGGATTGCGATTACGCTGTGGAATAATGGTTCCGTCCGGTGTGTAGCGCCGCATTCTACTTGAGGTACTTTCGAACGATCCGTCGAGTTTCCGAGGGTTCAGCGACAATTTTAAAACCGTGGTCCAGGAATATTTGGGAGGTACCCATGAAGCTTGAGACAGGAGCCAACTTTCTCCCCAGCGTGATTGTTGGATACGCCTCAACGATCGATGCCCCTTGTGCGCTAGCATATGATACGGCCGCGTCGATCAAGGCTCCCATTAATCCCCGCTTTCGAAATGATTTATCCACATAGAAACAAACGATCGACCATACAGTCTTACTATCTATTCGCTTCAGCACAGGTGAGCGTTCTAAAGATCCATAGTTCTCTCGCGGGGCAACAGAGCACCACCCCGCCGGTTGCATATCTACATAGGCCAATATCCCGGGGATTATGCCGGCATCGACGAGAGCTCTCATTGCCTTACGGTTGCCTGCACCACTGTTGGCTTCAAACTCTCGTCGAGTACATCGCCACCACATACACCAGCAGCCGCCATACCCCCCGCCCGAACCAAAGAGCTGTTCAAAATCAGCCCAGCCATCCGATGTGAGCGGCTGGAAGGTCAAGTCAGAAGTCTTCAATTCCATCTCCCCATCCTGCCGTTAATGCTCTCACCTAAGACAGGAACATGCCCTTTGCCGACGAGGGTGCAGTATAAGCGGGTCCTGGTCGAATTTACCATAAACAGGAAGTCCCTTTCGATCGGGCCATTTGGGATTAGAGCTCCCTTGCTACGGCTAGAATCACTCCATGGAATCATGCTGGAACTTTGCCTGGCAGCACGATTGCAAATCTGCACACCTCATCACCTGCGAGTACACTGCTAAGCACTTCAACCTCAACGGGTTGAGCAAGTATGGTTTC
>JBFFQB010000088.1:0-14497 GCA_041573795.1 Anaerolineales bacterium | reverse complement strand
TATGCGCCCTCGCAAAGTAGGCGGGGTGTTGCCCAAAAGCTTGAAGCTGTGCGGCGCCCCAGATTGGATTGTGTCAGAGCCTCAAGCAGCGTAAGGAGGTGGTGCAATGGGAAACACATACCGTTCGGACAAAAATAAACGAGGTGATCGCGATGTGAATGATGCTGGGCATCCGTCCAATCCGTCTTCGCCTGCTACCTCATTCACGGCATCTGATCTGCCGATAGATGAAAAGGGGCGAATTTACCACCTTCAAATCAAACCGGATCAAATGGCCCCCGATATTTTGTTGGTTGGGGATCCGGGACGCGCTGAGTTCATCGGTTCAGAATTATTGCACGATCTTGAGGTTGAACATGAACACCGCGGCTTGGTTACCGTAACCGGAGTTTCTGAAATCACAAAAGGAAAAGCGACTATCATTTCACCGGTTAGAACAACTGTAACTACTTCAGGAATCGGGACCTCATCTCTTGAAATTGTTTTGAGCGAACTCATTGCGCTGAATGAAATTGATTTTGGGACACGGACTCGCAAGTCTGAATTTCCAAGATTGCGTATCATTCGAGTTGGTACCTCCGGCGCTCTTCAGGCAACAACCAAGCTGGGCACCCCAATTATCACCTCCTACGCAATTGGATTGGACAACACCGGTTTATATTATGAAGTTGTCTACCCAGATGAGAATGTCAAGCGGATCGAACAAGAGCTTGGTCATCTTGTCAACAGCTCAATAAACAAAGATTCGCGATTTTTTGGGAAAATCCACCCTTATGTGTCTCGAGCTGAGCCGGCTATTGTTGAGGCACTATTAAATGCTTCGGAAACTCTAGGGGTAGAGACCAAACTCGGTCTGACGGCTTCATCATGTGGCTTTTTTTCTCCACAGGGCCGGGATATCAGTCGTGTGAAACCCAGCCTCCCCGCCTTGGATCAAGTTCTCTCGAAATACGAACCAGGGTTGGATGGGCAGCGCATTGAAAATATGGAAATGGAGGCAAGTTTCCTGCTCCACTTACTTGGCGGGCTTGGGCACTGGGCGGGAGCAATCTGCACGACTGTCGCACATCGACGCGAAGACACCTTTGACCATAACTATAAGGAAGCGGTTAAGCGCGCCACGAAGGTGGCCCTCTTAGCACTGGCAGATGTTCGGAGCCGCTATCCTGATGATCGGCTACGTTGAACTTTATGCCGGCTTGCTGCTCTGGCAATATGCTTCACATTGAAGAAGGTTTTCTGTGGCCTTTTGGGCGCTTAACGTCTCGCCTTATGGAGAGCACACATGGCGGGCTGATCTGTATTCCCTCCCTGTTAGGCCGCTGGGCGTTGCGAGAATATCGGGATGAACGCTGCTGCACGCCCAGGCAAAGTGCGCGGGGTGCTACGCGAAAGCACGAGGCTCTTTGCCGGAGGAGCACTTTGTGCGCTGCCTAAAATTACGTTGGCATCTATCCGCCCGAAAAAGAAACACGGATTGTCGTCAAATTTCGCGATTGCGCAAAAGGAGATGATGTCCTAATAATAAATAATTCGTCGTCGTAGGCTTGAGGAGGGTATTATGAAGGCAACGACGCTTCCAGCGCTGCCCGATGCAACATCGCCAGCGGGTGCAGACATTCGTTACATTATGGATGGCGAAACGGGGAACATGATCCACTGCACAGTCCCACCGCATCAAATCAATAAAGCCACTGTTCATGCAACCGTCAGCGAATTCTGGTACATATTGGAAGGACACGGTGAGATTTGGAGAGACAATGACCTTGAGAGCTGCGTCACTCCTCTCGTTCCAGGTACCTCAATCGACATTCCGGTAGGAACAGCTTTCCAGTACCGCAATGTATCAGACCAAGAATTGAAGTTTATTTGCATCGCCATGCCGCCCTGGCCGGGCGACTCGGAGGCGACTTATTTGGATGGGATATGGGAACCATCGATTTGATTGCGGTCCGGGAAAGGTGATTTTCAAGCAATCAACTTGATGAATAAATTTATTCGGTCAGGACCGACAACTTGAGGCTTAAAGAAACACGGCTAAGGATCCGTAGCAAAAACCTCACATCGATGGGAGGCATGATCCCAGGTTTTGGTGTGTATACCTTACAAAAAGCCCAGTTGCTGGGCACAACATCTTAGCTTGACCATTTATTCATATAACGAAGTCTGGCGAGTAGGCTAATCCATTCTTGTTTGCCTAAGTTTTAGTGCCACGTAGTCGCTCGCGGCAAAATGGTGGTTTGCAGTTCGGAAACCCGTCCTGCTCTAATATTGCTGTTTAGAATTTCACTGTAACCAAACCCTGCTCCAAGCAATCTGATCCCTGCATAAGTTGGCATCTTGAACCAGCTTGTTCGTGCCATTTCAGGTTCGAACTCAGCGCCTTCAGTAGCCATAAATCCTGATGCCACAATCCCTTTTCCTGTCGGCGGGCAAATCCCACCAGCCACAAACCCAGTCGGAAGTTTTATTCCAGGCACCGAATGTACACCACTCGAGCCCCGACCAGCTCACTGGGGCATCCACTTTGCGTCAGATAACAAGCCAGCGTATTTCAAACCCCCTTATTCCATAGATGCATGCGAATAGGTGAGACAACATGCTATATAATGGGTTAAGTAGTAATTACCCCACATAAAAGCCATGGTCAAGAAAAGGTTGCCCTTGTGCATGCTGGTGACCCTGCTTGCACTTTTACTCACATGTTGTGGAGCCGCGCACAATGATATCCCCCCTATCGCTTTCGTCGTAACCAATGGGATCGTAGTTGACGGCACCGGGGCCGATCCCATCCCCGATGGTTTTGTTGCTATTCAGGAAAATCGCATTGTTGCCGTAGGCCACAGGACGGACTTCACGATCCCTGACGCAGCTACAGTCCTTGATGCAGAAGGTGGAACGATTTTGCCCGGAGTCATCAATGCACATGCGCATAAAGATTCTGGTGCTGGAACTCGACGAATGATGTTCCTGCTTGATGGCGTAACATCGGTGTGCGACATGATGACATCACTGCAAATGATGCCGTACTTTGAGGAAAAGGAAGGTATTTCCGGTCCAGCCGCGCGTGGTTTCAAGGCGGGCCCTATGATCACGGCTCCAGGCGGCTATCCAGGGATACATGGAACCGTATTTAGTTACGAGATTCAAGGAGAGGCTGAGGCCGAGAGTGCCGTGCGTGATCTGTACGCTCGGGGAGCAGATTACATTAAAGTTGCCCTCGAGCCGGGAATATTCGGTGATCCCTGGCCCGTATTGAATCTTCAAGAACTGCGCGCAATTGTCGCGACCGCCCATGCACATGACCTGCTCGTTCGAGCGCATGTGAATAACGCCATGTTGGATATCGCGCTAGAAGCGGGTGTTGATGTCATCGAACATGTGCCAATACCTTCTTTATCGTATGAGGACCTGGAGCCAATGTTTGACGATGCCGGGGTTTTCCGTATGCCATCTGAGCTAGAAGCACAGATGCTTCGCATGATCGACCAGGGGATCGTGCTTGTTCCTACACTCGATGTCGCCATTGATGATGCAAACCAGCATAGGGATATTGAACCAGAAACGGATGTTATCAACCGGGCTGTCCTTGGTATTGTAAGGTTCTTTCATGAGAGGGGGGGGATCATCGCGGTTGGAAATGACTATGGCAATGCCGGTATACGACCTGGGATGCCGCTACGTGAGATGGATCTCTTACAAACCGTTGGCCTCTCTCCAATGGAGGTGATTGAAGCGGGCACCAAGCGTGCTGCGTATGTATGTGGCCATGCTGACGAGTTGGGTACACTCGAAATTGGGAAGTTGGCTGATCTCATCGTTGTGGCGGGAAACCCCCTTGACGATCTTAATGCGATGGATTCAGTTGTATACGTCATCAAGGATGGAGAGCCTGTCTTCGCGGCCCAAGAAGAAACCAAGTGACAATTCTTGAGGGCTAACTTCTCGCCCTGTGGAGGGCATACAATACGGGCTAGCCTGTAGCTACTTCAGTCTCCCGCCCCGTCAAGCAGGCTGAACGATGAACGACCCCGTAAAAGCGTCGGGGCGAACGGAAGCCCCAGGCCCCCTTTCCATTCCACTTTGGCCTTGATTAGGATGCTGCGCGAGCCTTATCCGCTACGTTGCTAGGACAGCCCTGGAAGTACGCCTGGATGCTGTGTGAGCAGAACCCGCGCCAGGCGCGAAATCGATTTGAGCCTGGTGCTTTGGCACCGGGTTCTTTCGTTGTATGATCAAAGCGGGGCCGCTTCCCGCAATCCCTCTCCAGTTCAATTCGGGGATGAAACGTGGGACTTCGTGCCGGCCAAGACCACCAGGGTTGGCTCCACTCCGCATGCGCTACGGGATGCTTCGCGCCCACGCAAAGAACGCGGGGTGCAACCCGAAAGCTCGAGGCTTTTAGTAGAACAGTCCGAATAAGATAAGGGGAGTTACTATGGGGTGTGGATCCTTACTATTCAAGCTATTGAACCCGATGATGATGGCAATTTTAAAATCACCTTTCCACTCGCTCATCAGCAGCCGGATAATGATTATTACATTTACCGGAACATTGAGTGGGAAAGAATATTCCACTCCGGTTAGCTACTACCAGGAAGGTAGATATGTAATCTGCTTCACGCATGGCAAGTGGTGGAGAAATATTGGAGCTGGGTCAACCGTCAAAATAAGAATCAGGGGGCAAGATGTGCAAGGCCAGGGAATAGCGATCCCCGATGATGTCAACAAAAAAACAACATCTTTATTCAAGCTTCTAAAAGCAGTGCCCAGTGATGCAGGTTTCTATGGTGTTAAACTGAATGAAGATAAAGAGCCAATCATGGATGATATTGAAAAAGCAGTGATGGATGCTGTAATGATACAAATTGAAATTCGGGAAGAATATCTGGATTAGGAATTTTGCCTTCCGTCTCATCTTGTGCAGGGCCCACAGGATAGGCTGGCCTGTAACCCCTCTTGGCTTCGTTGCGGGGATCCCATAAGGCCATTGGGATGGACGACGGTTTGTGGTACATTGGCCTGCTCTCCCCTTATGCGGGATGATCGATGCTACGTATCCACGCATAGAATGCTGAGTCTCCGATGACTCGGGGCTGATAGACCGCAAGGTCAGAAAGGAATTATTTATGGAATTTGCCAAGACCCGTCAAAGCGTCATGATAGAGACCATATGGGCGAGGCCTGGATTTGGTCGAGAGGTTGTCCTCATACTTGCAGGTTGCATCCTCATTGCACTTTCAGCTCAGCTTCAATTCATGCTGCCGTTGTCTCCCGTGCCAATTACTGGACAAACTTTTGCTGTCTTGCTCTTGGGAGCCCTCTACGGTAGCAAGCGAGGCTTGGCGACTACCTTGACCTATATCACGCTAGGTGTCGTGGGTTTGCCCGTTTTCGCTGGGGGCGCCTTCGGCGCCGCTCGGCTCATAGGCCCAACGGCTGGGTACCTGGCGGGTTTTATTCCGGCTGCTTTCGTTGTCGGGCTACTTAGTGAGAGAGGCTGGGGCCGTAAGGCATGGACCGCGGCCGCCAGTATGCTCATCGGCAACGGCATAATCTACATGGCCGGCATCCTTTGGTTATCTAGGTTTGTGGGTTGGCAGGCGGTCCTAAGCACTGGCTTCCTTCCGTTCCTTGTTGGTGATGCACTTAAGATCACGCTTGCCACAATCCTGCTACCAACAGGATGGAGATTGATTGGACTAGCTGATCAGCCCTAACTCACCTCGCCTAACCACGCGCTTAAGACAACTAGGCTTGCACCGAAAGTAGGAAGAAATGGAGCACTTTTGATCTTGGGAAATGCAGGAGTCGCGGGAAGACCAGGCACCCCCCTGCATTAGCCCACCAGGGTTGGCTCCACTCCGCTTGCGCTACGGGATGCTACGTGCCCACGCAAAGAACGCGGGGGCCAAAACGAAAGCTCGATGCTGTTAGACGGCATGCATTGCGCAAGAAGGATAACCCCACCTCGAGATAGCCCACAACAGGGCGTTCTAGGCGCCCTTCACCAAATACCAGGGATGAGTCGGTAGCGAACTTCTTGTACGTAATCCTGGTAATCGGGGAGCTCGGATTGTAGGGTGCGATCCTCCAAAGCCGTCCGGATAGTCATAAGCGCTGCAGCAATGAGGGCGGGAATCAGAGCCCACCAGGAGCCCAACAGGATGGAAGTGCCAAGCGCCTGGAGAATGAAGCCTACGTACCCTGGGTGCCGCACAAACCGATATGGCCCGCTTCGACAGACCGTGTGGCCGCGATCGATTTGAATCCGCACGGCGGTTGAGAAATACGCATTTGCTATCATGGCCCACGAGGTGAGCCCTAATGCTGCCGTTAGCACAACGACGCCTGCCACGTGCCACGCGACGTTCAATGCTGAGGTCCAACCGAAACGCGTATCCAGTCCAGCCACAAGTGGGAGCGCAAAGTAGATGGCTAGGGCCCAGAGACCCCCTACGACCTTGTCCCAGTCCTTCGTCTCCTGGGGTCGACCGCGCTCCGCGATGGTCGCGGGATTGGTTCGGAGCATGATTGCACCATTGATTAACATACTCACGAGACAGATCCCCAAGTAGATCCAGGCCCAGGTCCAGTTGAGCCGGCCGGAAGCCCAAAAGAGAATCCCCCCTATTAGTGCGAAGAAGATCCCAACGGTTGCAGCGCGCACGAGTACGCCTTTCACAACAGTATGATCAGACGCAGCAGGCAAGCTTTCTGGTTTTGTGTCCATACGATCTCCCGGTTGTAGTTCAGCGCGAATTGATCAACTGTATTTTCATTTTGGTAAATCCAGATCCTTGGATTTGCCTTTAATGATTTGGAGCGATTTGATATTGAACAATATGTCATATATGATAATGTCGTCATAATCAGTCTATGCTCTTCAACCAACAAGTCAAGGTATGAGCCGCACTAGATTACCGTCACCCTCATGATTGGACAGGTGTACAACGATGGACACGACCCCGCCCTCCCGCCATGAACGCCGCCGCCTACGGACGCGCAAACTGCTGATTCAAACCACATTGCAACTCATACTTACAAAAGGCTATGGGGCCATTACGATCCAGGAGATTACTGATCAGGCAGACCTGGGCCGAGGAACGTTTTATCTCCATTTCAAGGACAAGGAAGATGTGGTCTGGACGGCGTATCGGGAGCTATTTAATGAGTTGGAGCAGGCAGCACACAAACAATTCGATCGAAACCTGCCTCAGGTGGAGTACTACGGCTTGCTAAACATTTTCCGCCACGCCGAGGAAAATCGCGATTTATACCGTGTGATGTTCGGCGGGCGGGGATCCGCGACGCTGACTGGACGTGTGCAAGACTTAATGGCAGAAGCCTTCCTGGAAGACATTCGCAATGCACCAGCCCCCCCCGACATCAACTTCAACCTCCCAGAAGAGCTTGAAGCCCAGCTGTTGACAGGTGTGATCAGCCGTTTGCTCTTCTGGTGGTTAGAAACCGCCAACGACTTTACACCCGAGCAAATGGCGGCCATGACGTACAAGGCACTCTACCGCAAAATGCCGCCCGCCATGGAAGCATGAGACAGCTGCCCACAATGCCATAGAGCCGACCCCTCGAGCAATAAGATTTGGAATTGCGCCTCTTGCTTCGGCAACAGGCTTTTTCATTGTAAGATCAATTCAGGGCTGCTCCCTACTCCGCGTTGCTATGCGGCTTTGTCTAGCTGGATGAACGAGCTTGCTAGACAATCGGCGGCACAAGAACTTTGAGTTGAAGACTACCGCACACTTTTGTAGAGTCGCGGGGTCGTGAATTCAATCGATTAACTTGGGGGAGGCTGGCATTGGCGAAACTGGATGCACTTGAGAAATTATTCGTCGGTTGGTCTTTCTTTTTTCAAATTGCGCTTATCGTTCATTTTGCTCTACGAAAAGGCTTCTTCGCTCGTTATACCTTGAAGTACGGCTGGTTAATCTATGCGCTTTGTATCCCGGCTGTAGTGACCAGCATTATTTTACTTCGTGGGGGCAAAAGCTGGTCTTTCTGGCTCGCAGGGTTTATTTTTCTCGTTTATGCGGCTTATGGCTATTGGATCGATTTTATTAAGCAAATTCAATGGCGTAATCCCCTACAGCTTTCGATTATGTTTCCCTACGTACTCTTGTATTTATCGACTGTAATGTTCTATTGGTGGCCGCTGGGGCAGCTTGATCGATCCCTATGGTTTGCCTATGCTATCCTATTCGTCCTTGCGATGATCCTAAATATCACATCCCATTAATCGCCATGATTTCCCACCATCTCATCGGTCCCAGGATAGACGATCATGCTTAACTCCATCGATATGGACAGCTTTTGAGCGTCCCCGCGTTGATCAATTTTTGTGGGGGACGAGTGAGTAAGTAGATTAGACACCAGGCAGACTGGACAAATGTTACTCGCGAGCTATCAGAGAAAGCTGGATACCGGTCTTCGCAGGACGAATACCCCATGAGTCAGACAACATAAAGGTAATTGTGCACAGAGGAGGGAATGGAGATGGAGGAGAAGGCGAAATCTACCAGCAATAGAGCAACAAAGATCTACGCCTCCACGTTAGGCATCCTCGTAGGCTTGGCAGGAGTAGAACATGGGATCTTTGAATCCCTTCAGGGCAATGTTCGGCCGCAAGGAATCATGATCGACGCCATTGGTCCGGCACAGAAAATGTGGGATTACGCAATCGAAACAGCCCTGACCATCATTCCAAACTTTCTCATCTCGGGCATCCTTGCGATGTTCATCGGCGTCCTGGTTACAGTTTGGGCCTATGCGTACGTTGAGAGAAAATATGGAGCTGTTGTCCTGCTTGTCCTGTCAACTTTATTATTCTTCGTAGGAGGAGGCTTTGCACCCATTTTCCTAACAGTTCTGGCTTTTATTGCTGCAACACGAATCAATAAGCCCCTAACATTTTGGCGATCGCGCATTCCTGCTGGCCCAAGAAGGCTGATAGCAAAACTATGGCCATGGTCATTTATCCTCTCAGTCCTGTTTTTCGTAGTCGCAGTGGAAATTGCTATCTTCGGGTACCCTCTTTTAGGTTTTTTTGAGCCGGAAACCACCTATGCCATTCAATTTTCCTTGGGCTTTGCCATGCTTATTCTCGCAATTGTGGCTCTTCCTGCGGCAAATGCGTATGATGCCCAAAGACATGCCGATCTGACTGAATAGGTTTGAATACAAAAAACCAAACACCATGATTATGACGAGTAACGCTTGTTGGCGTGTCTCTGTGTGAAGCGATCTGCTCACTGGTTAACTGCGGGATTAACTTCCCCCTTCGCCTCCTATAGCTAGAATCCCATCTTCTTGGATTTTGCTGAATACAGTTCAATTAAGCCGGATGGTCGATCAAGTTGAACGAACAGCCCTGTAAGGGTTTTGGGGGAAAGGCGGGTGGCAACCCTGTCCGCTTCGCTGCCCGAGTCCTGAGCGCGAGGCTATAGGGCGATCGCTGCAAGATGGATCATGATTGAATGGTTGTTGTGATACGTGAATATTTGGAGATTTGCACTTGATCGTCCGAATCGATCGTGCTTATTCCAATCTTGGTCAGAAGCCTGTTCACTTGACAAACAATCGGCGACTGTTCACTGCTGATAAAATTGGCATCCTTGGTTACATCATGTCATAGTAGAAGTAGCTTTCCTTGTTATGTTGAGCTCTATTCCTGCAAAAATCTACCACCCTATGACAGGAAAGGCAGCACGTTTGTGCAAGACCCACTTACCTTGAGAAGAATCTTTAACCATCCCCTTTTCTGGCATGCTATTCCCTTGATTTTTATCCTTTGTATGGTGCTTTTTTTTCCATTTCGATATCGCTTCGAGTTTGACCATGACGAGGGGATAAATGCCATCAAATCAATGTTGAATATCCAGGGTTACCAACTCTATTCTGATACTTGGAGCGATCAACCTCCTTTTTTCAATATGTTGCTCACCCCATTATTTCGGATATTTGGTTTAAAGATCATAGCTGGTCGCGTGTTTGTGCTTCTCTTTTCGGCCGTAATCCTCTGGGTGACAATCCAATACCTACGCCAATTTTTTGGGGGACTTCAGGCGATATTCGGGATGCTCGCCATTATCCTCCTGCCCGTTTATCTTAGACTGAGCGTGTCGATCATGATCGGTCTACCATCCATCACCCTTGCCCTACTATCATTCTTCGCGCTGGCACTATGGCACAAATTAGGCGCACAAAGATGGCTGCTGCTCTCGGCATTTGCCTTGGGTCTTTCAATCATGACAAAGTTGTTCACCGCATTCCTGGTGCCGATCTTCTTCTCTGGAATCTTGCTTTCCAGGTTGATAGAAGTACGCAAAAGTAAGGAATGGCTGAAGGCAAGCATACCGTCAATTCTATGGCTTACGGTTCTATCGGTGGTAACCGGGTCTATTTTGTTCTTTGTGGTCAAACCCGAAAATATATTCCAGATCATCCAAGTTCATTTGTCTGCTGGCAGCTCGGTGTTATTCAGGACCTACGAAGAAAACAAAACCGCAATCTATTTTACGCAGCTAAGGGACTCTTTCCCTGTACTCCTGCTTGCGCTTCTCGGAGGGATCACCGCCTATCGTTCAAAATCCTGGACCGCAATCTATCTGGTTGCCTGGGTAACCGCAGGGATTATTTTTCTCTACGTCAACGTTCCATTCTGGTACCATCACCAACTCCTGGTAACGATCCCAGCCGCGATCATGGCCGCAATAGCCATCGCTGATGGACTGTACACCATCCAGGAATTCTTTCGATCAAGGGAAGTCTTTGGCGCAAGGATGGGTCTTAGCTTATTTAGTGTGACCCTGGTGCTTATTTTTATTGTTAATCGTTTGCCAGCGACATTAAAGCGACTCGAGCCGAAGCTTCCAAACTTCGGGGGTTTAACGACTGAAGACCTTGCCGAATATGGGATCGTGGCAACAATGCGGAAGTACGCAGATCAAACGCATTGGGTATACACGGATCGACCCATGTTTGCATTCCGTGCACGACTACCAGTTCCACCTTACCTGGCTGTCATGTCGAAGAAACGGCTTGCGTCAGGTGTTCTAGCTGATGATCAAATCTTAGGAATTCTTATTGAATATCAACCTGAACAAATCTTCCAAGAGCGGATGGATCTTCCAGCTGTTGAAGAGTACATGTCCATAAGGAATTTTCGTCGAGTTGACACTACAAATAAGTTTCGTCTCTACATCCGCCTTGACATCTTAGAGACACAATCAAACCTCACTGAAGAAGGCAACCAGCCTTAGACAGAGCAAAAACGTCCCGGACTGTATCACCTTCGTTGCTAAGATAAACATATCTTTGCGGTAAGTCTCACAAGGCTTCGGATGAGATTGCATTGGAATCCATTGTTGCCTGAAGCTGGTACACCGGGTGAGAAAGAATAACAATGCGTAGTCACCTTTGGGACATGATGTTGAACTAATGATCACGACCAAACGCAAAATTATATTCTTGCTTCTACAAAGGCACCTTATAGAGAAATAATCAGATTGAAAAATATCCTACTGGTGATGGGTTGGTCAATTATTCATTGAAATAGGGCAGATTAGATGAAATCGTGATCTTTAACTAGGGTAAAAGAGCAATATTTATCGAAGTAAATAAATTGATGTACAAAAATATTGATATTGCATTTATGAAGGAATAGACTCTCCGATTATTCCGCAAACGAAATTCATAAACCTTCTCTGATGTCAGCACGTGTGCTAGGGTCTCACAAGGAACAAGGACGGATAAATGGGACACCATGATTAGGGACACTCAGATAAAGTTCTGGTTTGTCACTACAATTCGAAGTGAATATCTCGAATGTTCATCGTAATTTGAAAGATTGTTTAATCAGGGTATGCGAGGCAATTATCGTTCCTTACTACGTCATTAATAATTGATTGTTCAGGCTTACTCAGCGAACTTGCTATTTCGATTCGCCGCCACACATCACATAGTAATCTGTCTAGTCCGGGGTCTCTCTGAATTGCGAGAGCGGTGAGGTCTTTAGCAGTGGTAAAGTCACCTTTTCTTCCAAACGCTTCGATATATATCGCATATTCAGAAACGTGGCTCGGGTTTGATCCAAGGCTCAGAGCAGCCTCGCCCATGTCATAGACCAGTTGCCACTCCCCCTTCTGACGGGCGAGATCAGCTTTTTGATAGAAGTAGCACCAACTTCCCTCCGGCTCGGGTCCGTAGAGCTTTTCCAATATAGGCTCAATTTCCACGCTCTCAAATTTAACCAATTCTGGATTAGATAGATCAAGAGCCTGGTTTATGTAGGGTGAAAACCCTGTCATATGCCCGTCATACACTGGCTGTATCACACGTAGGCATGCTGGATATTTATGATAAATTACAAGCATATTTGATGTAGAACCCTCGAATTTTACCTGTCTACCGTTGCCAAATTCCCTGTAGACGTGAGATATCTCCAGATGGGGTTCAAGTTTTGGTATTCTTCCACCAAGTCGGGTCTTTATATCGTAAACCATATAATCAATACGCTCTGAAGTTACCTCCGGTGAATAGAGCCAATTTACAATTGCGGTCATTGAGTTATCCGTCTCATATACAAAAGGAAACTCATGGCTCGCAATCACAGAATATTTTTCCAAATCAGGTATTCTCCAAACCATTTGCCAGAAAAACGTCCTCTGCCTTTGCCAATCCCATCTAAACCCTACAGCTGTATGGAATTGACTGCCTGCAGAAAAGGCTACTACGCTTGCAAGGAAGGCGATCCGAAGACGTCGGGATTTTATTAAATCAAATACACCCCCCACTAGTAGGCTTGCCCCCAGGCTCATAGGAAGTGATAATCGGCTCTGTATTCCGCTTACTCGAATGGGTAGACCCACCGCCCAGGATGGTACACCGCCCAAGACTAACAATAACAGACCAAGTAGGGCAACCTTGATTCCTCCAGAGCTCGGTAACTTTGATGTAATACTTGGATGTGATCCTTCCTTGCCTCGAATTATGAAATAAACCGAAGATAAGATGAAAACAAGAATCACTACCAATATGTAAAACCAAATGGAGGTGCTCCCAATTTCTTCGATTTTTGGTGTTGTAAATGCTTCGAACCACACAAGGCTTGCCACTTCTTGAATATCAGCAAGAATTGTCTTAATCACGCGCGAGAGTTCGAAACCATGGTCAGCATTTGAAACTACTATTTGATAATAGGGTTGACCTATTCCAAAGATACGCCAGTAGCCTATCAAGAGGAAACTCAGAAGAGTTGGTGCCCATAATCGGAAGATCCGATTAAGATACATTCTTGGATTTATCTTGGGAGATATCAGCATAAGAAGAATTACTGGACGAAATATCTCTAGCATGTAAAAGTAATCGGACATCAACATCGATATCGAAGATAGAATAACCGCACAGAGTTGAATCCATATCATTCTTCGTGGATTCTCCAATGTCTTAATCGATAGCCTTAAAGAAAGAAGCAAAAGGGAAAACGAGAAAATGTGACGACTGCTGTTTACCGAAATAAATTGATGATCGAAACCGGGATAAAGCACAAATAACAAGGTTATCCAATCAACTAAATTCTTACGAGTTGTAAATATCCCCCGCAGAAGATACCATCCTGCAATACCTAAGATAAATCTATTGAGGAGATTAAATATCTGCCAACGTAGCGGTGAAAACTGAAGAATGGGTCTGAGAATAAAGAAAAAGATTCCTGTAAACGGACGGTGTGCTTCGAGAGTAATTAGATCTAGATCATTGAAAAACCTCATAAACCAAAGAAAGGGTAAATCATCCCAATAAAAACCAAGCAATGGTATTAGCACACCATACGCAAGCATCATCACTGACAAAAGATAAAACAAGAACGAAAAATCATGTTTATGAAACTTAACAAAGACGATGTATAGTTTCTGGAAAAAAGCAGACATAAAGCTCCAAACCTGTTGTAAAGTTTTCACTAGATTAGAAATCTATTCCTTAAGTCCGCCGCCAAATCGAAGAGAATAATATCTACTTGCCGGGAGATAACCTTTAGGTAGCACAATCCATTCAATATGTTTAGTCAAAACTGAGAGAGATAGAAAGTGAAGTACCGCCATTTTGATTAGATATAGGTGCATTGAGATTTATCAAAAAGGTAAGATACATCAAACTTATTATGGGTGACTATCCTCACATATCTATTCGATCGGCAAAGGTATGTTTGGATCCAGTCTCGTGCAATCTGCGAGAACATGCAAACCATAATCGTCATTAACGCTAGCCCAAGGTAATACCCTTAGTTTAAAAGGTTTGCCTACAATATCCCAAATCAGTTGTAACTCTTCATGCCCGTAATATTGGTTGAGAGAGAAGAGCCTCAACATGGATAAAGAAACATTTGCCTCCAATGATAAAATGGACTTTCATGGAAACCACGCACTATCGTAAGCTAGAGCGACTGTACCTCTCGGCCCCGATCAACGCATTTTATTCCCCT
>JBFFQB010000087.1:0-14828 GCA_041573795.1 Anaerolineales bacterium | reverse complement strand
GGATGAGGGGCTTTTTTCGGCTAACCACTTGCAGGTTGCGGAATTAGTGTTGGTTCAACTCCTAAGTTACCGGGATCGGACGCTTGCCGCCGGAACAGGCTCAGGCAGAGCCCATCGAAAAACCTCTTGTCATCGAGAGAACTCGCATGCTTGCTGCCTTCGAAGTGTGGATCCATGTGCTGCTTCAGGCGGCGTGAATGAAGAAGAGCGATCACCGGGATCGCGCACCCATTCGTGTTGATTTAGGTCATGGCGATCTCAGGTCGACCAAGGTGTCGCATAAGCGGATATTTTTGTGTACATTGGTAGGTGACTGGCAGGTGGCTACCCAGGTCCTTATCGGGTCCATCATCCCATGTCCTCAATGATTAATCTTTTTTAGCTATATTGAGAGCATGATCAAGCCTACAGAAAATAATCGATCTTCACTCCAACTTGCAGCGATGAAAAAGGGTACCGCGCGAGATGTCTTTCTAAAATTGCAGAGGGGCGGATAGAATACGGCTATCTCAATGGTTTGGGTTGGCATTGCATGAATCCCTTATTAAAGACAAAGTTGCGTCCACCTCCACTTCCAGCGCGATGGATTGAGCGCACGCGCCTGGTGCAGCGCATGACAGCCAGCATGGAGGCAGGTGCACGTGTAACCCTGGTTTCTGCTCCAGCCGGCTATGGAAAGACGACGCTGCTTTCAAGTTGGTCGAACAAGCTTGATATGCCCACCGCCTGGATAAACCTGGATGCACAAGACAACGAGGGGGATCAATTCTTTCAATACCTGTGGGCTGCACTCGCACATGAGACGTTGGGGATCAACGTCGACAAAAATACCCTCGTAGTTGCAAACGAAGAAAACGCCAAGCTGCTCATTCACTTAATAAAATTGATCGAAGATTACCATCAACCACTCCTGATCGTTTTGGATGATTACCATACTGTCTTCTCCGCTGCCATTCATAGCGCAATAAGGTACTTGCTGGATCACCAACCTGCTAATCTGCATGTGGCCATCGGCACTCGAGCGGATCCACCTCTCCCCATCGCCCGCTATCGAGCCCGGGGGCAGTTGACCGAGCTGCGGGCAGAAGATCTCAACTTTGACCATGATGAGACTCTTAGTTTCCTTGAGGCGGAATTGCCATGGCGATTGGATGAGCAAGACCTGAAGGCGCTGGAGGAAAAGATAGAAGGCTGGATCGCCGGGTTAAAACTGGCCGTGCTTTCCTTGCAATCCCGTTCAGAGCCCCAGGCACTGATCCGCCAGTTGAGCGGCACCCAGCGTTTTATCCTTGATTTTCTGGTGGAAGAGGTTCTGGAACAACAACCGGATGATGTGAGAGATTTCCTCATGCGCTCGAGCATTCTTGAGCCCCTGAGCGTCTCCTTGTGCGACGCAGCGTTGGGTTATACCCGTAGCGATAGGATGCTGGAAACCCTCCTGCGCAATAACATGTTCGTTCTACCTCACGATGAGGAGCGAAACACCTTTCGCTACCACCCACTTTTCGCCGATTTATTGTCCAAGGAACTGGCAAGGCACATGAGCAGTACTGAGATCCGAGAAATCCATGCCCGCGCGAGCCAATGGTGTTCTGAGCATGGGCAGCCGCGTAAAGCGATCGAGCACGCGCTTGCAGCGAATGAGTTTGCGGTGGCAGCAAGTTGGATTGAAGAAAGCATCAGTTCCAGCCAACTCGATAGTCGTTTGACAGTGATTCTTCCCTGGATCGATGCGCTACCGCTCGAAGCCCTTGAGAGCCGGCCTCGCTTATCAATTTATTCTGCTTTCGCATTGTTCATGGATGGTCAGGTGGAGCGCTTTCGAGAAACAATGGGGATTGCAGAAGCGGCTACTCAGGCGGCTGAGCATGTCGAACCTCGAGAAAAAGATGAGCTCGAGCGATTGTTGCAGATTATCGGCGGCCTTACCAAAGGGTTATGGCTGGGTTTGGGGGGAGATCCAGAGGCATCCATGCATGCGGTGGAACCCGTTAAGGTACTCGCACGGGATCTTGGAATGGTCGTTTTCGAGGCGCTGGCGCTTGAGGGTTTGTCTCTAGCAAGAACGCTTCAGGGAAAATTGCGAGAAGCCGCCGCGCTCTGCCAGGAAATTGTCGAACTTGGTTTGCAGCACTCCATCGATCGGAAGAGCGAGCAACCCCTGGCGGCAATGGGCTATGTCGAATGGGCCCGGATTTTGATCGAGTGGAATGACCTTGCTCAGGCTGGAGAGCATCTTGAGCGTGCGATCCACTTAGCCATGGTAAGCGGAGGCGCCCGCATCCTGGTTGAGGCTCACCTGGTGACAGCTGAGATGCGATTGGCACAAGGTGATATCGAAGCCGCCCGCCACGAACTAACTCAGGCTGAGAATGCCTATACTTTACGAGCGCCCACTTCGGTCACCGGTCAGCGCTTAGCCAGAACATGGATGCGATTAGATTTACAGCGTGGGGAGCTCGTGTCGATGCAGCGCCGCATGGCTGCACTCGAGGCAGCAATTGATCGGCTGCCCCCAGAGCGGGCTCTTCCGGCAACGCAATATGAATCACTTCAAATGTTGAAGGCACGCGCATGTATCCACGAAGCGCGACCAGATGAGGCGCTGGCCATCCTTTCACCCTTGCTTCACCCCGCAGAGGAGCTGGGTCGATGGGGTCGCGTAGCAGAGATCGCCTGGCTGCAGGCAATCGCCTTTGCTTCAGCCAACGATAGGATCGAAGCGATGAGATCGCTGGAAGTAGCGCTTCAGCACTCGAAGCCCGGGGGCTTCCGCAGGTTGTTTATCAATGAAGGGCAGAGGGGAGGCTCACTGCTTGCGGATTATAACGAGTTTCCTACCTCAAGCGATGAATCGAAACAATACGCGCAAGAACTTCTGAGCCTGCTCCGAAAAGAACAAGCCTCCAAATTTCAGCCTCCAGCGCAAGCAATTCCTCAGGCATCTGCATTGATCGAAGATCTCACCCGGCGGGAGACTGAAGTCCTAAAGTGGATATGTGCCGGACTCACTAATCAGGAGATCGCTGAGACCTTAGTAATCTCGGTCAACACCGTGAAGCGCCACATCGCCAATCTATACGGCAAATTAGAGGCTGCCAATCGAGCCCAGGCCATCGCCCGGGCCCGCCAGCTCGGTATTGTCGATGAGTAGAGCCAGGCTGTAGCCAAAGCCATGCCAGCGTTTCCACATTAAATCCCCTCAGTACGGACTCCAAGTTTTTCCAATCTAAACCGAATACATAGTCCGGTGTAATTTCAGGAAAATGGCCCTTTCGGGTGACGACCTGGTTTCGAGGCAACGCTATGGTGTTGCTGGTTTCACACTGCAATGGGAGAGGTCCGGCATGGTTGAGTGGCATACCTATGAGATCAAGGTGGAAAGCAGGTTGGAAAGCGACTGGGTTGACCGGTTTGGCCAACTCGAGATGGAAAGCCTGTTTGAAGCAGATGGATCCGCAAGCACGGTCATGTGGGGTTCCTTGGACCGGGCAGCGTTGCGCGGCCTCCTAATCGAGATCTTCGATCTGGGGATCAAGCTGGTATATGTCTGCCGCCATACGGGAACCCATTGTCCGCACAAGCAAAGTGGCGATGAGGCAGGGAAGGAAAAAGGAGGAGCGTGATGGAGAAAGCAGAGAGACAAAGAGGAGTGGGACAAGAGTATATTTTTGGAGGAATTGAAATGAGGAAGAAGTTGATAGTGGTATTACTGATTGCAGCATTGTTTATGATCGCGACAATCTTCAATTCAAAGGGTTCGGAACGCAAGCGTTCTTCCTTTGGAGAGTACCAGGGCTACAGCGAAGAGATCTACGATAGCCATACACGCCGATCGGATTACCTCACCTTATCCAATGGGACCAGGCTGGCGTATGACTTGATCCTACCGATGCAAGGAGATAGCGTTGCTGTCGAGCCACTGCCCGTGCTTTTCAAATACACACCCTATCTGCGTGCCTTTACGATTTTTGATGAGCAGGGTCAGGACATCATCTCGCCGCTCTACGAGCTTACCTGGTTGGAGAAAGCCATGCTGCGGGTGCGCTATTGGACCTATGAGCGGGGACACTTGATGGATGCTCTCTTTCTGACACAGTGGCTTGAACCGATGGTCAAGCAGGGCTACGCCGTCGTGGTCGTGGAGCGAACGGGCACAGGAGCCTCTTTTGGCCGCATGGACCCGTCCTTTGAGACAGCGGCAATAGAGGTGAATGAGATCCTCGATTGGATCGCCATGCAGCCCTGGTCAAATGGAAATATCGGGATGTACGGAGACTCGTGGGAAGGACAAATCCAGATCGCCGCAGCCAGTACTGGGAATCCACACCTAAAGGCGATCTTCCCCGTATCTGCCTCCATCGATAACTATTCTTCGGTTGTCTATCCGGGTGGGGTTTACAATGAGGTCTTCGGGACGTTCTTCTCCTGGGCCAATAGCTTTTTCGAGTCAGATGTGCTCACGCCCGTGGATCACGATGGTCAAGGAGTAGCACTGGCGCAAGCCCGTGCGGAACGAAGTGACGCAACGGTCGGTGATGAGTCCGCCGAATTTTTTGCCAATTTTCCCTACCGGGACAGCACCGGGGATGAGGGTACGCAGCTCTGGGGTGAAAGCTTCGCCCTTTATCCGTTCATCGATCGCATCAACCAGGCGGGTGTGCCGATCTACCTTGTCAATGGGTGGTATGACCTTTTTACCCGCGACATGTTTATCCTCTATGAGAATCTGACCGTTCCCCGCAGGTTAGTTGTTCGGCCGATGGATCATAGCGAATTGCCTGAAAAGGGGTTCGATCTTGATATCGGTGCTGAAGCACATCGCTGGTTCGACCACTGGTTGAAGGGCATTGATAACGGGATCATGCAGGAGCCGCCGATCACATACTTTGTGATGGAGGGTGACGAGGAGGGCTATTGGCAGACGAGTCAAGCTTGGCCGCCAGGAAGTAGTGAGCCGGTCCGGTTCTCCTTTGCGGCCGGGAGGTCCGGGAGCGTCGCCTCGGCCAATGACGGCTTGCTGGATCCAGGAAATGTTCCCGCTGATGCAGGCTCAGATCGCTATCAGGTGGATTATTCCACGACCAGTGGACCATGCCCGCGCTGGTGCTCGATCAACTGGGGGCGAGAGTATGAAGATATGCGCCTCAATGATGAGAAGGCATTGACCTATACAAGTTCTGTGCTGCAGAAACCGCTTGAAATTAGTGGGCATCCTCTTGTGCAGATCTGGCTTGAGACCGAAGCTCCCGATTTAGATCTATTCGTCTATCTTGAAGATGTCGACCCACGTGGACGCTCGACTTACATCACGGAGGGAATCCTGCGCGCATCCCAAAGAACGCTCGGTCTGGCTCCTTATGACAACCTGGGTTTGCCTTATCACACGTTCTTTGAAAGTGATCTGCAGGCCGTTCCCGTGGGCGATCCTTTTCTTCTGAAGTTAGATTTGTTGCCGACATCCTATCGCTTCGAACAAGGGCACCGGATACGCCTCACCGTAGCATTTTCTGACGCAGGTCACTTTGCTACGCCGATGCTGAGCCCTGCGCCGGTGCTGCGAGTGCTGCGCGGGGGGGTGTATGAATCCTACCTGGAGTTACCAATCTCGTCTAATTTCTTACGCTAACCCTTTACCGACGTTCTGCTCTACGGGTGGATCGGCACCTGCGAAGCTTGCCGTTTCAGTGTAAAGTGGGGTGGCTACCCTCCCGGTAAATCATACCGGGAGGGCTGACACCATTTTTCCAGGCACACCCCCTAGCATCAGGAGGGCCGACAATGGCAGCGTCGCTTGTTTCAGTCCAAAAAAAGAAAAATATCGCCATCGTCCAGCTTTCACATAAATCGACCAATGCCATCAACCTTGCGCTGGTGAAAGAGTTGGCAGACACAATCAACGATATTAAGGTCGACGACAAGATCAAGGCCTTGGTTCTTACGAGTGCCAATGAGAAGTTCCTTTCGATCGGTTTTGATATCCCCTCATTACGTCCGCTCTCTCAAGATGATTTTTCTTTGTTTTACCAAGCCTTCAATCAACTCTGTATTGATCTCTATACCCTCCCTAAACCAACGATCGCTGCGATCACCGGCCATGCGATTGCCGGAGGCTGCATTCTGGCGCTGTGCTGCGACGAGCGCGTGATTGCGGAGGGTCGCAAGCTTTTTGGGTTGAATGAAGTGAAGCTGGGTGTTCCTGTTCCCTACGTCGCTGACCGTATCCTGCATGCGCTGGTTGGTGCTCGCCTTGCTCGAGAGGTGATGGAATTGGGCGAATTTTATCCTGCCGAGGACGCCTTAGGGATTGGCCTGGTGGATTACCTTGTACCCCTCGACCAGGTGTTGGAGAAAGCGCTGGAACAAGCACGCTTGCTCTCCGCAGCGCCGGGTGAAGCGTTCGCGCTGATCAAAGCAAATCGCGTGGAGGATGTGATGATCGGTATTCTCGACCGCTTGGAAGTCAAGCAAATGCGCTTCATAGAATGTTGGTATGCTGACGCGGCTCGAAAACCATTGGAAGAGGCCGGGAGAAAGTTTTAGAGAGAGCCTCTAATGAAGGGCAGTTGGATCAAGCTAACTGCGTCAAGAAGCTTCCTATCATTACATACGCCTGGAATCGCAGAAAGACATTCTTTCCCTGCCGACTCGAAGGAGCATGATCGATCAGGAAAGTCGATTTCCTCTGCTGCACAGGTGTAATCATGGGTTAGAGAATTTGTCGATCCTGGTTTGAAAGAATGGTGAGAATATGATGGTAGATCTTCTTCTCATAGGTAGCGGGTTGCTTGGTTTATTGTTTTGTAGCGCGTTTGGGCTGCTATCTCTCCATGAAAGCGCAGGGCGCGCAGCGATAATATCTTTCATATCGGCCATACTCCTTTCCGCATTTGTCTATCTAGCTCTCTCGCTCCCTTCAGAGGTCAAAACACTCATCCTCGTCATCCTGGGGGGTTTTTTCGTCCTGATGCTTTCATCCTTATGGATGCCTCAACGGTCTAGCAGGGCTGCGTCTTCGCAACGCCAGGATCGCTTTGATGAGCGCGATGTTGTCTTCTCCCGGGCGCGCTTAAAAACTGGCAGCCCGGATTTCCTGAGCTACTATGCTATGCGACCTGAAAACAGACCAAGCGATGATAGATTTCGGGCACAACCCGGCTTACTCTCCATGGATGCTCGCAAAGCAGAAACCCTGTCCTTCACCGCTGCTGAAGCAAGTTTTGACCTAACAGAATATGTGCGCGAGGCAGTCGACGGCCCGATGGCGCCTGAGCAAACCCAGGTGAATGCAGAAACGCTCACCCGCTTTATAAAAGGACTAGCCTTGCAGCTTGGGGCACACAGCGTCGGCGTAACCAAGCTGCAACCCGAGCATGTCTATTCCCATATTGGCAGGGGTAGCGGCACTTACGGTGACCCGGTTGAGTTAGGACATGAATTCGCCATCGCCTTCAGTGTCGAGATGGACTACGATCTAATGGGGAGAGCACCAGAGGCGCCGGTGGTGATGGAGTCGGCGAGAAAGTACGTCGATGGTGCCATGATCGCGATCGTGCTTGCAAACTTTTGCCGTCGAATGGGTTTTCCTGCCAGGGCGCACATCGATGGCAATTATCGCGTGATTGCGCCTTTAGTCGCCCGGGATGCGGGTTTAGGTGAGATCGGACGAATTGGCATCTTGATGACCCCGCGACTGGGACCGCGAGTTAGGCTCGGTGTCGTCACAACAGATTTGCCCTTGATCGTCGATCAAGCGGTAGGCGATCCTTCGATAATCGCATTTTGTGAAAGGTGTATGAAGTGTGCTGAGAATTGTCCTAGCAAAGCGATTTCATTCGGTGAGCGGGGTGGAGAACTTGGAAGCCTGCGTTGGAAACTGGACGAGATAAAGTGTTTCCATTATTGGAATGTTATTGGGACAGATTGTGGGCTCTGTATGACCGTCTGCCCTTATTCCCATCCCGACAACTGGGTGCACAACCTTGTACGCAGTTTGTTGCAGAGCTCTACCTTCTATCATCGTCCGGCATTGTGGCTGGATGATCTTCTCTACGGGCGCAAACCCAAAATACGCCCACAACCGGATTGGCTACCCCCGAATACGGAACAACCCTGAGCGCTTCACCTCGTGAAAGCCGAGAGGTTTTCCCTCTTGACAAACTTACTGAATAGCGCTAAAATGTTATCGTAAAACAATAAATATATAATGTATAACAGTAAGTTAATAGGAGCGAATACCATGTCTAGCACGAAGAATGTACGCCTCGCAAAATTGTTGAAAATCTTTCTCGACTTTCTCTTAGGGCTCACAATACTGGTTTGTATTGGTCTTGTGATGTGGGTAGCGCTGTCGCCATTGATGTTGCGCAAATTCGATGTTGTCGGTTCAGCCTCTATCCCGGTACGGATCGGTAGTGGAGCGGAGCCTCAGTTGGAAGTGAGTTTCCAGGGGGCAACCGATGAGTTGATCAATGACGCTTTCCTGCGCGAATCGGAAGGCATACTCTATCTGGAGACGGGAAGCATAGCCTTGATTGCTGCCGCCAATGCAGCCAAATTGGTCCTCGGTGGAGGTCTGATCTATGTTCTCTACCTGCTTCGAGAGATCGTGAGGGCAATTGTAGCTGGTGCGCCCTTTACCGCCGAAATCGGCCAGAAGGTTCGTCGCCTGGGATTTTCCGTCTTACTCCTGAGTTTTATAAGCCCGCTTGCCCAGTTCATTGCCGCATCGGAAATCCTACATCGCCTGCCGGTACCCGTTCCAGACCTAGCCCCCGGACCAACCTTTGATTCAATCTACATCTTCTTAGCGCTCTTGATCCTGCTGCTGTCTTATGTCTGGGGCTACGGGCTGGATCTCGAACGCGACCGCGAACTGACGGTGTGAGACTGCCATGGCGATTAAAGTCAACCTGGATCTTCTACTGGTACAGCGCGGGATGAAACTCTCCGAGCTGGCAGAAGCGATTGACATCACGCTGCCGAACCTTTCGATTTTGAAGACGAATAAGGCTCGCGCCATCCGCTTCACGACCCTCGAGGCAATCTGTCGTGAATTGGAGTGTCAACCGGGGGATTTACTGGAGTTCGTTCAAGAGCAGCTCTGATTCTGTGGGCAAGAAAATGACTGTAAATGTCCTCACGATGACAGCCAGCTGTCATCGTGAGCTTCTTTATCCCCTATCCTTTGCCCCGGCAAGCTGGCAAAGAGAGGTTGGGGAGTACGGGGGAGGGTATAACCCCGCTCGGCTTCCTGGGCTGTTGTTCCGGAAGGCGCCTTACAATGGCACAATCACAGTTGCCGGAAAAGTTGATGTCAACAGATCGGCTTGAGCTTCGCTTTGATCATCACTCGCACAGTTTGGATAAAGAAATGTGAGACAATCATGTTGAGAGAATTCGAGTGGAGGTAGTGCCGGATGCCGGCGTTGAAAACCCAGAAGAATGATGCCAGCGTGGAGGCATTCTTGGAATCGGTTGATCCAGAGAAGCGACGCGAAGATAGTAAGGTTATCTTGAAGATGATGCGGGAAGTGACTGGCGATGAACCCTCCATGTGGGGCGCTAGCATCATCGGCTTTGGGAGTTATCGTTATAAATATGCAGATGGCCGCGAGAATGCCTGGTTTCAGACGGGTTTTTCGCCACGCAAGCAGAACTTAACGCTCTACATCATGCCAGGATTTGATCGCTATAAAGATTTATTAGCAAGGTTGGGGAAGTATAAAAACGGAAAATCGTGTCTCTACATTAATAAACTCGAAGATGTAGATTTTGATGTGCTCAGGGAATTGGTGAAGGAATCGGTGAAAGTCATGGCCGCCTCCAACCCGAAATAGTTTTCTCATCGATCCTTCCACGTAGGATAAGGAAGGAGAGAATCTGATGAACGCCTGTCTGATTACCGGGGCGATCCTTGCAGTAATGCTCGCCTTTGCGCACAGTTTCCTTGGAGAACGTTTTATCATTATGCGGCTCTTGCGGCGAACCGAACTTCCGCACCTTTTTGGAAGCGACCGCTTTACCCGTCAAACCCTACGCTTCGTCTGGCACCTGGCCAGTGTTGCCTGGGTGGGCATGGCAGCTGTTCTCGTAGCGTTCACGCTCCCCGACCCGATGCGTTCACGCAGCCTCGCGCTGCAAGCCGTGAGCATCGCCTTCCTGGTGCATGCCTTTGTCGCGTTCTTTGCCACGCGTGCCAGACATTTGGCCTGGATCGTTTTCCTGGCTATCGCGTTGGCTGCCTGGTTGGGTATCAACTGAAGGATTCACGCAAAACACCCACGACCAGAGTTGGATTGCTTTGTGTCAGCGCTTAAGTTAAGTTGTCAAGAATAATGTGTTAGAGGAGTGTGCTATGTCTGAAGAGAAGGCACCTGACCCAAACTATCAAGGTGAGGATCGAAGGAGTGGTTCAGATCGCCGCTCAGGAGAAGATCGGCGCAAGGAGCAAGATCCGTCCTACGCTGAGCAAGAACGACGCAGCGGTAGGGAAAGACGATCAGGCAAGGATCGCAGAGAGTCGAGCCGATAAACTATTGCCTGTTTTCACTTGAAGAATATTCGGCTTGCGAGTAAATCAAAGACTCAACCAGGGCTGCGCTTGCAGCCCTCTTTAATGCTAGCGTCGGCGAAATTGGTATGCGATAATCGCCAATCAGTAAAAGAAGTATGTATGGGTGGGGAAAAAAAAGTCAGATTCAGAGGTGAGACCTCAGATGGACCGAAGGCTTGTTCCCGTTGGGCTATTCGCGGCGCTATTTTTGGGTGCGTGTGGTTTCGGCCAACCCGCAAACTTATCTTCAGGACAGGAGACCGAAACGGCAGTTGCTTTTGATGTCATGGTGCAGGCGACATTGCAAGCCGCCATAAGCCAGACCGAGCAGGCGGTCGGGGGTCAGGACACCAAACAGCCAACGGATACGCTGCCAATACTTGCGCCCCCTACGCCGACGCTCTTCCCTGATACCCCAAGTCCATCGCCAACCAACACGCCCGATGAACGGCCATTGGCGCGCATCAAACAAAACACCAACTGCCGCAGTGGCCCCGGGACGGTGTTCGAGATCCTCTACGTTGCCCTCATCGACGATGAGTTACCCGTTCGTGGCATCTCGACCCTGACAGATTATGTCCTGACTGAGATCCCGGGCAAGCCTGGAGAGCTTTGCTGGCTGTGGACGCAGTATGTGGAATTAAGTGGTAACTACGCCAGCTTACCCGTCAGCACACCACCGCCAACTCCAACGCCGGTCATTAGCTTCAAGGTGTTCTTCGATTACCTCGACAGTTGCGTTGGATGGGATCCAGCATTCAAACTTACGAATAACGGCTCGGTGACCTTTAAATCCTACTTTGTCACCTTGACGGATACGACGACCAGCATGACCCAGGATAACAGCGCCGATCATTTCGATAAAACCGCTGGCTGCCCGGCCGTGCAGTCTATCCCTGAGCTCGATCCGGGAATGACAGGTTGGGCCTATGTCTATAGTTTCCCCTACAATCCTTCAGGGAATCCAATGACTGGTTCGATCAAATTGTGCACGGAAACGGGTCTAAGTGGTACCTGCGTATCAAAAGGCTTGAGCTTCACGCCGTGATTCCAGGATAGTTTCGTGGATCTCAGCGCGGCAAAGAATAGCATTCCAAACACGCCCGTCCTTTCTTCTTTTCCTCCGCAATTCAACGAGTGGGGTTTGGATTTCAGCTGATGATATGTGAAGCCATCCCTGTTATTAAAATCAATCAAGGCAGTGAACACGGATCCCAGACCGGGGGATCCAATCTTTCTATGCCATCTCCAATTCAATAAAGGGGTATATTGATGTCCTGGCGTTCTCTTATGGAAGAACCGAACAGGCGCGATGTCCTTGCCCTCCTACTCTTGGTGATCGTCCTTCTCCTATTAGCGCTACTCTTTCTGAAACCCTATGCGCATGAATTTCCGATGGATGACACCTACATCCACTTTGTCTACGCTGAGAATCTCGCACAGGGAAGGGGGCTTTATTTCAGTTTTCCTGAAGAAGTTGGCGTCGGCACGACTAGCATCCTATGGGTGTTGCTGCTAGCGGGCGGTGCCTGGCTTGGGTTCTCAATCGGCATTCTCGCCAAAATCGTAGGTGTGCTCTCTCTTTTCGTAACTTCGATCTGCATCTTTGTACTCCTCAAGCCAATTCTCAGAGTTGGAATGGCCTGGTTGGGCGCCGTGCTCATCGCGGTTTCGGGGAACATGCTCTGGTTCGCGTTGAGCGGGATGGAGACGATGTTGTTCGTAGCCTTGGGTTTTCTGGCCTTGCTGGAATATCGTAAGAAACGTTGGGTAAGTCTAGGAATCTTGCTTGGCTTGCTGGCGCTGACCAGACCAGAGGGAGTTCTACTGGCAGCAGTCCTTGCCGTGCTGGAGAGCGTACGCTCTCAAGGCCTTTCGAAGTCTGTCATAGTATCCGGGGCCTTATGTCTGCTTATTGCTGGTCCCTGGTATGTCTACCTATTCTCACGCACCGGCCACTTCTTACCAACCAGTGCCGTCGGAAAGCAACTGACATACCAAATTGGCTTGCGGTATGTATTTGAATCAAGACCTGGCATGGCATGGTTGGAAATCCTGACGCCACTCGTTTATCTGGGGAGCTGGATCGCCTACCTCCTTGAGTTTACGCTCGGGGGAATGGCACTTCCCGCTCCACGCATCCCGATCGCCTCCCTGGGTCAAAAATTGACCTACAGCCTATCAATCTGGGCTCTCCCGGTATGGGTGATGATCATCATCTTGCTTGTCATAGCTTCCCGGCGGTTGATCAAGCCAGCTCGATGGCGTTCCTGGTTTGAGATTACCGAACGGCAACCCTGGATGGTTTTCATCGTCTGGGTCCTGATCCACAATTTTGTATATATGGTTTGGATACCTGTACCCGGGACAGCGAGCCGCTATGGGGCGATCAACCATGTCGTCTTATGGGTGGGAATCGTCTTCGGGTTGGCCTTTCTTCTCCACGATAAACGCCGTTTCGCTGGGATGCTTGGCGGAGTGATCTTGATTGCAGGCATCAATACCGCTTACTGGGACCAAGTCTATCAAGCCAACCTTGAGCATATGCGCGAGGTGCGGATCAAGGCAGCTTTACATATCAAGCAGTCTTTTCGCCAGGATGAACTTTGCGCGGCATCCGATGTGGGGGCAATCCGTTATTTCAGCCAGCGACCGATCATCGATCTGGGGGCGTTAGTGAATCCGGATGCCGGACGAGTGTTTCAGGAAGGGGAGGTCGCTGACTATCTGATCTCTTCTGGTGCCAGGTGCCTTGTAGTGCCCGGTCGGATGCAACGCAGTGATGAAGGCTGGTTTGATATTCTGACCATTATGGGCCTGACTACCACTTCTAAATTAAAGCTGACTCCCTTGAAGGTTTATGAGATTGAACCTGAACGCTGGCTGCTTGGCTATCTCCCAACCAGCAATTATCAGGCGTCCGTGGTGATCTATCAGCTTGATCCAGGACCTGAGATCGAGGAAAATCTTCCTTGAGAGCAGCCCTATTTTGTATGGCGATAGGGTTGGGCTAGTGCGGTTCTAAAAAAAAGTAGACTGCGTTTGTGGATTCAAGAACCGGGATTGAGGGATCTATCGCGGTCCTTTGGATCGCAAAGGGCGGATCATCCCATTGGAAGGTGATGCAATATTAAGTGTCAATAATCTTGCTGGGAAAACATATGTGGTGACAGGGGCAACCTCCGGGATCGGCTTCGCTCTTACCCAGCACCTGCTTGGCTTACAGGCTTCAGTCATCGCAGTTGGACGGTCACGCGAACGGTGTGAACAGGCTAGGCGACATTTAATGGCGCGGTTTCCTCAAGCGCAGCTCGAATATTGTGTTGCCGATTTAGCTTTGCAGGCCCAAATCCATCAACTTACAGATGAGCTCGCGGCGATTCATGAGCGATGGAAGGCTACCGGGCTGGATGGATTAGTTAATAACGCCGGCACGTTCACCTTCTGGCGAACGCTAACGGTTGAAGGCATTGAAACGCAATGGGCCGTTAATCACCTGGCGCCCTTCCTACTTACGTCTCTCTTACTACCCTTATTACAAGTTCCAAGCAAGGCGAAGATCGTGACCGTCAGTTCGGGATCCCATCGCAATACAACAATGCGTTGGGATGACCTGCAGCTGCGAAAATTCTATAACCCTGTTCAGGCTTATAAGCAAACAAAATTGGCGAATGTCCTGTTTTCCTTTGAACTTAATCGGCGACTAGGGCCAAAGTCTACTGTGCACGCTTATGCCGTCGATCCCGGTTTGGTGAATACGGAGATGGGGAATAAGACCGGCTTGCTTCTTGCGGGGTGGTATTGGAAGTATCGTCGCCGCAAGGGGATCCCGGCGGAGGATTCGGCCGCTGGGATCGTGTCGCTCCTGATTAATCCTGATGCACGCCCAGTGGATGGTATCTATTGGAAGCATGGAAAGCCCAGCCCTCCTGATCCGGACGCATTGGATCCTGCTGCCAGCAAGCGACTATGGCGGATTTCTAGAGAGATGTGTGACTGGTAGGAATCTGTGTGCACGCCATCGCAGATTACCACTACTGAATGATGGTAAGCTTACATAGGCTGCAAATCTGAGAAGCACGATCTAGCGCGATGAGCAAGAGGCTTCAATAGCGATAAATCTTATCTAATAATTAACATAAAATTGTAAAGGGCGAAGATAATGCGAAAACCGATCATTGCAGGGAACTGGAAAATGAATTTGGGGCAGGTGGATGCGGCGGTCAAATTTGTCCGTCAAATTCGACCCTTATTAAGCGAGGTCGAGGGTGTT
>JBFFQB010000086.1:0-15093 GCA_041573795.1 Anaerolineales bacterium | reverse complement strand
CGGTAACATCGATCCCCGCACCAGAAGCCTACGCGCTCTGGAACTGGATCTACATCGCGCACGAGGACAAGAGTTTGGGTGTGCACAATCCGACCTACACCAAGGCCTTGCTCGAAGCTTCGATGGAGGCGATGGGTCAGTAAAACCCCGACGATAGAAGATCATCGTCATATCGCAGGGCTGCCTCCTGGCAGCCCTGTTCCTTTTTCTATTGCTTGTTTGACGCACCCCCACCCACCCATTGGATCGCCTGGGTCTAGTTCGGGGATATATAAATGTCGACCCCCGGGATCCCGAGGGTCGACAGCGGCGAGGAGATGCCTAGGTATATGCGCTTTAATCTGCAGAACCTAGGGCATATGCTTCCGTGATCACGCGTTCGTGCTCGACCACGCTGTGGTCGACGATATTGAAGTAGCGGATCCCGATCGTGATTGCCAGCATCCCGAAGGCGACCACGCCAAAACCAGCCAGGTATTCGATTAACGAAGGCGTATAGCTGGTGTAAAGGGTCTGGATCTCATTCTGCAGGTAGGTGAGGATCACAATCGATCCGGCCATGGTGGTGTCCCAGCGGTACGCCACGACGCCACCAACCACCATCGCCAATGCGATCATACGCACCCAGGGCAGCCGTCGTGTGCGCGGGTTGAGCAACAGCACGATCGGAATTAGCGCCCCCATGATGATCTCGCCCATCCAGAAGTTCAGGGCCAAGGGACCCTTGGTGAGCAAGGCCAGACCCTCCGTCCGTCCAGGTTCGTACGTATACGTCATCGAAAAAGCATCCCAGAAGCGGAAGTAGAGGTAGCCCACCAGGATCCAACCGACCACCTGTGCTAACCGCTCGAGTAAGTTATCCTGTACCTTGATCTTTGGGCTCAGGCGTGCGGCCAGCATAGAGAGCAGCACCGTGAGTGAGATGCCGCCACCAACGGCGGAAATAATGAACTGCACCGATAGACCCGGGTTGTACCAAATCGGCTTGGCTTTGATCACACCAAACGTGGCGCCGAGTGAGGATTGGTGCAATAACGACAGGAATAGACCCGCCACAGCCAGATAGGGGGCATAGTGATGGATGCTCTCAAGCCGTTTTGCGAGCTTGGGCAAACGCGAGCGCATGAATTCTAAGCTACCGATGATCGGTGCGGTCTCCAAGACCAACACCAGCAGATAGAAGGTTAAGCACATGCTGACTTCCCACAGCACGGAGTGGGTGTTCCAGAAGACCAGGTAATGCCAGAAACGATCGGGACGTCCGATGTCCAGCAGTAACGTCATCATCGCCATGCTGTAGCCGATCAGGCCAACGTATGTGGCTGTGCGCGCTACCGGCTGGTATTGCTTCAACCCTAGCAGGTAGACTGCAGCGCAGAGCGAGAACGCGCCTGCGCTCAAGGCGATCGAGGAGAGGTCGATCGTGATCCATAAGCCCCAGGGGACCAGATCCGTCAGGTTGGTCAATACCAAGCCCTTGGCAAAAACCAGTATTCCAGCCACAGCACCAGCGCCCGTTACCAAAGCCAGAAAGGCCATCCAGAAGTGAATCGGGCGAGGTCGGAAGGAGCGTACGGCAGCAATCATGTCGCCACCTCCTCTCGCTGGGCCGGTAGATAGTAAACACGCGGTCCAGTTCCGAGGTCATTGCGCAATTGATAGTAGGGGTATTTCGCAATCAATTGGCTCACTTCCGAATCGGGATCGTTTAAATCGCCGAACACACGCGCCCCCACGGGGCATGCAACCACGCATGCCGGGGTTGCCTCTTGATCCACCCCTGGTGTCAGTCCCATGGCTAATCCACGGTCGATACGTTGGTAGCAGAAGCTGCATTTTTCCACAACACCGCGCGAACGGCGTTCAACTTCCGGCTGCCCCCACTCCGGAACAAAGGGGTTATCGCCTTTGAAGGCTTCCCAGTTAAAGGCTCTACCATAGTAGGGACAGGCAACCTCGCAATAGCGACAGCCGATGCATTTGTCGTAGTCCATCATCACGATTCCATCAGCCCGGATATAGGTAGCGCCCACCATACACACATCCTTGCAGGGCGGTTTTTCGCAATGCATACAGGGCCGAGACAAGTAGACTGGATCTTGTCCCGGAGCAGCGGTTTGTTCAATTACCCGGTTCCAACGGATGTCCGGATTGATATCGTTATGCGCCTGACAGCTGTTGACACAGTATTGGCATCCGGTGCACCTGGATTGGTCGATGACCATTGCCCAACTGTGCGGGCTCTCGCCCTCCGGACCCGAAGCCTGAACGGTCCTGGCCGCACGCATACCAGCGGCTGCGGCTGCACCCACAGCCATGGCTTTGATGACACCACGACGGTTCATTTTAGGTTCTGTCATGACAGCCTCCTACTCTTCCCTGATGCGCTGATACCAGCGCTCGAGCCAGGGAGCGAGGATCATGCCGCTGGCCATGCCAACCAAGCCGGAAAGCATCGCAAATCCCACCGGGCTGATGCCTGAGGGCTCTCTCGCCACACTTGCCGCCTCCACAGAGGCCATCGCATCAGGTGGGGTCGTCTCCGCAGGTGGGGCATCTACCGGATCATGTAGTTGGTAGGCGTGACAATCGTAGCAAGAGTCGAGTTTTACGCCGAAGCTGTGATCGCGCAGAGAATGGCCTTCCCCGGGATCGGACTCGGTCTTACTTAGATGGCAGTCGGCGCAGGTCAACCCTTGTGCGTTATGCTCCGTATGGGTGAAGTTCGATGCACGGGTGCGATGGCAGGTTGAGCATAGGCTCGATTCATCAAAGGCTTTCAGATCCGTAGCGTGAGGATCATGACAGCTGATACAACCGAGATCCTCTTGATAGTGGCCACTGATCTGCCACTCGAAGTAGGTTTCGGTGTGGCAGGAGCCGCAGAGGTCCGGTGCCCGATTGGTCGTCATCGGCTCATTCGGGTGATTGGTAATCGAAGCGTCATGGCAGGCTGCGCAGGTGACGCCCTCTTCCTGGTATGTGCCACTGGCCAGGTCAAATCCGGTGGTATGGCAGGTCAGGCATTGCGGATCCTTATCGACCTGCTCCCACGCGTCAAGAAAGATCGGATCAATGGCAGCCTGGCCATGTGCCCCATCCATCCAGGCATCCCGGAAAGCCGGGTGGCAGTTCTGGCAGGTCGTACTGGCTTGCCCGCCAGGTTGCGCTTCTGCCGGCATCTGGAAGCACGCAAATGCCACTATCGCCATCGGTATGGCAAAGATGACACCCAAGCATAATCTTCGAGTCCATAATTTCATGTTTACATCTCCTCGTAGAACTGATCTAAGCTGGTACTGGGATCGGCGCTTGTGTCAAGATCTCGCATTCCAGACAATCTTCCTTCAAGCTCCCATTCCCGTTTCGGTGGACCTGCCAACAAGGTCTTATAGCTTCAATAAACGCTGGACAGCGTTCACGTTCTTCCGGACTGCAGTCGTTTAAGATCCAACACCGTAAGGTGCTGAAGATCGGCGCTTCTTCTGCATCCACTGGCTGTGATTGCATAGCCTCATGCTGCCAACGCGCATCCAATCGTCGAAGGAACAAGATCATCAAGGCTGTTGCCAGGATCGGGATCCCAAAACGCAGTAAGATACCGAGTACAACCGCACCTATCTCAACGAAACCCTGCATCGAATATCTCCCTATCAGGCTGCTTGGCGTTCAACCCACGAGCTATAAAGCAGCAAGAGCAGGAGCGGTAGGATCAAACGCACCAAAAAACCAATCGTGACAGCACCTGTTTCAATCAAACCCTGCATCTCATGCCTCCTTACCAGCTTGTCTGGCGCTTCTCCACCCAAGAACCGAATAGCAGCAAGAGTGCGAGCGGTACGACAAACCGGGCAATCATCATGGCCAGAACATAAAGGGTGGATTCCATCACAGCACCATTTCTCCACAGCGTTTCTGCTTTTAGGTTAGAGTTCTGGCTTGATGTTGTAAATCGGGTGAGTAACCGATTTATGTGTGGGGTATTTGCGGAAAGATTACGGCTCTCAATGGGGTATTTGACCAATGCATTAAGTGAAATTATTCACTATTCATGGGTCAAACAACCCACAAAATATAAAAAAAATACCCGGCAGCCCATTGGCTCCCGGGTTTATCGGCAGGGCACACGTGTAATCTAAGGTCGGATTATCCCTTTACGGATAGCGTACTTCACCAGCTCGATGCGTGAGTGCAAATTCAATTTTCGCATGATATTCTCACGATGACGTGCGACCGTCTTTGGGCTAATAGACAGTGTCTCCCCAATTTCGGCATTGCTCGCCCCATCGGCAAGATGGGCCAGCACTTCCTGTTCACGATCGGTTAATCCGTCCAATTCGTTTGATGCCCGGGCTGGGGCATCTGCCACGAGGTAGTCCTTCACGAGCAGTTTCGCCAGGGAGGGGTAGAGGTACACTTCTCCCGCCGCGGCAACCTGGATTGCCGTAAGCAACTCTTCCGGAGCGGCGCGCTTTGGCACGTACCCGCTGGCGCCAGCTTCGAGCATGCGGAAAAAATACTCCTCATCTTCATGAATCGTGAGTGCCACCACGGCACTTTCTGGATTTGTCTTCTTTAGTTCCTTCGTGGCATCGATCCCGGACATATCGGGTAATCCAATGTCCATCAGTACCACATCGGGTTGATGCTCCTGAACTGCCGCGATCGCCTCTACCGCCGATCCTGCTTCGGCGACGATCTCGATTTCGCTTTCACTAGCCAGCAGCATCCGCAAGCCCGAGCGAACAACCTCATGATCATCTACCAGGATCAAGCGTATCTTCATCACATCCCTTTCGTTCAGGGTCGGTAGGAACGATCACTCCCACCAGCGTTCCCTTGCCGATTTCTGATTCAAGGTAAAATCGACCCTCCAATAAGGTCGCCCGCTCACGCATCCCGGCCAATCCCCAGGCGGGTCTCGCACTATCCATGGCAGTGACTCCGAGGTCAAATCCGCTGCCATCATCCTCCACTTCCAGGGTGACACACTTTGGATTGTAATTCAACCGTACATAGGCATTGTTCGCCGCTGCGTGTTTAACGATATTCGTAAGCGCCTCCTGAGCCACCCGAAACAAGCCCGTTTTAATCTCCGTTGGCATCGCATGTGCTTGCCCCTCGATGTGTATATGAACCTTCAAAGGTACGCGCGCCTCGACTTCTCCTGCATACCAACGCAAGGTTGAACCCAAACCGAGGTCATCCAGATGGCTGGGACGAAGGTCGGAAATTAATCGTTGCAGTTCCGTCAAGGAGTGGTTGACTAAATCTTCCAGCTGTCGCAAATTCTTCGCCGATTTATCCACATCCTGGCGTAGATTTGCGGTCACCGCCCGCAAGCCTAGTCCGATGGCGGTCAACGCCTGCCCGGTCTCATCATGGAGCTCCCGGCCGATGCGCTGTCGCTCTGCCTCCTGCGCAGAAACAACCCGCTTCAGCAGCTCACCTCGCATGGCCTCTCGGCGTTCCGATTCTCTCAATCGGGCGACTTGAAGTTCGTCGATTTGACGCTGTGTCTCAACCTCAAAGGAGCGTAGAAAGCGGATCACAAAGACGGCCGCTACTGCAGCGGCAAATGCTCTTAACAGCTGAACGGGAAATCCGAAGATGTCGAGGAATAGGTTTTGATTGATGATATTGGATGGGAATAATGGGCTGATGCGGGGAAAACTCTGGCCGACGACACCGTACCAGGCAAAGGCAACGGCCGCCCACAGGCTATCCTGACCAAAGCGGGCCATGCCTACCCGCCGGAAGGCGCGCTGCTGCGCGACCAAACCGATCGAGGCCATTAAAGCCGAGGGGATCGCCAGGATATATCGAGTCCAAACATCGGCCATATCCCATAATTCTGTACTCAGCGTATATCGGTTACGCATGATGAGAATGCCAAATCCCCATACCGTCGCCATACCTAGCGGCACCAACAATGCCAACCGGCGCATCTGCTCACTGGGTGATAAGAGTGCGGCCCCAAATGCCGCTAAAGAAAGGAAGGAAAAGGCAAGAAATCCGAGTCGAAAACTGGACCAGAAGAGCGGGATTTCGAACTGCAATGGAAGCAGCCGGAGCAGCTCAAACATCTCGACCCACTCGTGAAACCCGTGCAGCAGGGCGAATCCTGCTAACGGTCGCAGTGCCCAACGTAGACGTTCATCCGAGCCACGCCCGGCCTCAAGCGTGACTGCCAAGCCCATGCTGAAGAACGCCAGGCCATAGACAAAATAGATCAGCGCAATCGTAATGCGATCCACGCCAACTACCACCTTATTGGGTATCGATTTGAGCTGAGTGTAGCACCCCTATCAGGGCCGGGGAAGTGCGCATTGGCCCGATTTCGGGTGAAAAATGCTAGTTTTGTACAGTTTTATGCTGCGGTCTGACGATACTTAGTACAACAAGGATTATTGTCGAAGCTTGGTTCCACAGCTGCGGCAAAAATGGTCACTTGTGGAGGCTTTCGTCCCACATATATGGCAGAAGATTACAGCTGCATCCAGGTCTCCACCTTGACTGGCTGATTTCGGCTTTCTCCTGCGTGGTCTCGGGCGCTTGCCAGTGGGCTTCTTCTCACGTTGAATTCGTAGGTATAGCAAAGTGCCAAGGGCTACGAGAAGAATACCAAAGCCAGCTAAAAAGTAGGGGAGCAGATCTCTCAGATCAGGCGTGCCGCCCTGCGTGGTTGTGGGGCGATCAAAGTTTGGAGCCGTGGTGACGGCGTCGGCGGTCAACCCGTCGTTGCGCTTCTCATATTGAAGATTTATCGTCAAGGAAGTACCGATCGCTTGCGGGCCAAGAATACCACGCGTATAAGTGAGCCCATTGGAGTCGGGCTGCGTTATACCCCCAGGTGTCACCTGAAAAGCGCTAGCCCCGAGAGGTTGCTGTACTTCATAGGCAAATAATTCAGTCTCTACCGCCCCTGGCCAGGGGAACGAGTACGTCCTGCGGGTATCATCGAAGGCCAGCTGATCATAGTATTCCAATTGGAAAATAGGAGTATCGGTCTCGAAAGTAATCCAGGACCAATCCCCCTCCACCTGACGCTGGTAATCTGCAATGTAAAGACGGTTATCGTTTCCCAGCACCGCAACAGCTGTGGGATCACCCACAGAGGCCGGGATTGGGATTGAGACGCTGGCTGGCAAGGGCGTTCCAGGATTGAGGGTTCCACGATAGAGGATCAACGTCGCGGGTTGATCATATTCTGGCCAAAGCGCGACCTCAAATCGGGTCAGGAGCGGATTATCACGCAGCCCAGGAGGTTCAGGCTGGAGTACCGAAGATTTGCTATAGGAGAGATCAATTGAAATCGACTCGTCGGGAGCACGCGCACCAAGCTCCAGGCGCGAATAGGTGAGCCCATCCGTAGCGACCGAGGTCTGCCCTTGCGGCGAGATGACCAGATCGTCAGCACCAACGGGGTGGAGGATCTCGAAGCTGAGCGAGTCGATGACAACACCACCAGGCCAAGTGTAGGTATAGCCGCGCCCCTCCCCCTGAAAGGTAAGCTCATCGTAGAACTCCAACCACACACCGTTTGCGTCGGTTGTGATCTCGACCAGGTTCAATTCCCCCTGGGTTGTTATTGTCCAAGGAATCGAATCATCCAGGCTGCCATCAGGATTCCAGGCTGCTACAGCGTGCGGATCCCCTACCCGCGCGGGTATCGGCAAAGACACTACGGCTGGGAGATCAATATCTTCTTCCAACCGTACCTGATAGATCACCAGGGCTGACGGACGGTCATATTCCGGCCAGATCGCAACCTCCAGGCTTCGGATAGACAGGTCCGTTTGTGCCAGTCCCACACCCGACAGAAAATATCCCCCCAATAAAAAAGGGATGATCAACGCACGAATTCTTCTCATCAAAACGTTAGGCTTTCTGATAGTAACGAAATAGGATAACTGCCAGAACAATGGCGGCACCGGCGAAGATGATCCAGCTTACCGTTGGGCTCAGTGGACCGCTGGGTGCCTCTACCGGTTCGGGAAGCCCAGAAGCGGGTTCCAGCGTGAGGATGTAGGCAGTGACATCATTAACTTCTGCTTGAGTCAGGGGGCCACCATTGGCCTTTACCCAGCCCGGCATGATGGTGCCGTCGATCCCATTGGCAACGACCTGGCTGATAAAAAGCTCGGGCTGGTTTCCGGGCCAATTTTTGGCTAAGGGCCACCCAAAACCACCCTGCGCTTGCTCCCCATGACAGGCGATGCAGTTCGTCTGGAAGACGAGCGCCCCATTACTTGGATCACCCTCGACATCAGGCAAGGGCGCAATGATCGGCGGCTCGTAAACCGGGGCAGGTGCGATAGGTGCCGTACCTTCAAGCACACCCGTCAAATAGGCGGAGATGTCGGCGATATCGATAGCAGTGAGTGGTCCACCCTGGGCTTCACTGAAGGCTGGCATGACGCTCCCGTCAACCCCGTTGGCAACCGTTTGCTGCACGGCCGCATCCACAGCAATCCCAGGGAAGGACTGAAGATTGGCGCCAACACGGCCACGGCCGTCGGCGCCATGACACATGGCACAATAGGTCTGGAAGAGTTCAGCACCGCGTTCGCTGTCGCCACCTTCTTGCGCTGCCACTGCACCACCCAGCATGGCGAGACCAAGCACGAGTATTAAGATCGCTATCATTGAACCAGTTCGCATTCGCTGCCTCCAGCTTGCGCGATCCCCGAATATTCTGGGTACGATTCTACCCCCTTCGGGGTAAGACACACCGCCGTCTCGACCTGAGCCGGCGGTGAAATGCGACAAATAGTTATCTTTTCACGCCCCTCAGCGTAAACTGAGCATATAGGCGATTAAATCGGCCGCTTCTTGCGCCGTCAACCGCTCACCGTAATCACGCGGCATCAAGCTGGCATCAAACCCTTCAACCACATAAGCATAAGGGTTCACAATCGATTCAAGCAGGTACTGTCCAGCCGTTTCAGCTTCGCCGCTGTAGTCCGATTGCGCAACGCGCTGACCGGCGCGCTCTCCGATTCCAGGCTGGGAGGCTTCAGCAGCCCAGGCGGGTCCGACAGCGGCCAGCTCATGACAGGCAGAACATCCAGCTTGTGCGCTCTGCGATAGGCTTGCGCCAGCCCGTGGATCCCCTTCAGGCAAGCTCACACCGACATCCACACCGACAGCTTCTCCTTCGCCCAGGGTAACGGTCCCCTCACCAGCAGCAGCCAAGGCCTGGTCCTCCCAGTTAAGAATGAAGGAGACGATTGCATCGACCTGATCCTGCCGCAAAGGGCCGCCAAACTCCTGGCCCCAGGTCGGCATACGCTGGGGGTAGCTTGTGCCAGCACTCGGCACAGGGCGGCCATAGGCCACCACACCCTCGATATAATCATAGAGCGTTCCTGAGAATCCTACTGCCATCAGGCGTTCGCCATTGAACAGGTCAGGAGCGTTGATGGAAGGCGCGACCCCAGGAATACCTTCGCCTTGTGGTCCATGGCAGGTGCGGCAGTTATTTTCATACAAGGCTGCGCCGACTTCAATGCGCCGCGAATCATAGGCGTTGGTGAAGGATTCCATGCGCGCTGTTTCAGTGATGGCAACGTAGGCTAAAACAACGACAATTACGACAACGGCAACTGTTCCCAGAGCAATATGCCACCTCATCGCTTACTCTCCCTGGCCATAGTTGCTATCTTCATGCAAGTACAGCGTCTGGCTGTACTCGCCCGGGTTTCCATCCGCTACGGTAGTCCAGAGGACGCGCAGCGTGATTTTCTTCAATCCCGTTTGCCAATTTTCGATCACCATGATGCCCTCATGATCCGTCCGCTCGTCGCGCGGGATACGCGCCAGCTCATGATCGAATTCCTCCAGCAGGTCATGCAGCGCTTCTGTCGGTGCTGCCTCATAGGCACTGGCATCATAAGTGCCGACCTGGAGCTCATTCCAGTCCGATAGACGCAAGGGTCCAGGATGGGTCTCCGGGACCAACTCGGCAACAGCTTCCTGCTCGGCAGAGGTCTGCACGGCATACCAGGGCGAGCCCATGTAGGAGAGAATGGCGAAGAGCAAGGTCGTCACAGCGCCTGCGGTGAGCCCGATCCTGCGGTCGCCATAGCGACGGCTGGGCCCCACCTCAATATAAGGCAGGACCAATAAACCGCTGATAAGGACACCAGGGACGATCAAGCCCCAGATGACCTTATCGCCCAGCTTGAGCATACCTTGCAGCCAAAGGAAATACCATGGCGCTGTGCTGTGCAGCGGCGTGATCAAAGGGTCAGCATGTGGTTCCAGCGGAGCGTGAATAAAGAGCGATCCGACAACCATCATCGCCGTTAGAGCTACGGTATAAAACAATTCCCGTGTCGCGATGGTGGGGAAGAAGTACACCCGCGTATCGGTGGGTACACGCTTGGCGGTGTCTTCACCGACCTCTTCATCTTCGGGCGGCAAGGAATGCCCGTGATGGATCACCTTGTAATAGTGGACGCCAAAGAAGATGATGCCGACCAACGGCATGGCGACGACATGCAGCAGGTACCAACGCAGCAAGCCATTTGCGCCGAACTCGGGCGCACCGCGCGCCAGAAGGTTGACCGTTTGCCCAACAATCTCCGGTGGGATTGCCTCCACCATCGAGACGCCAATGGTAACCGCCCACAGGCTCAGTTGATCCCAGGGCAAGAGGTAGCCGGAAAAAGAGAGTAGCCAGGTCACCAGCAACAAGATCATCCCGGTAGCCCAGGTGAATTGCCGTGGCTTCTTGTAGGAGCCTGTCAGGAAGGTGCGCAGTGCGTGCAACATCACCACCGCCACCATCAACTCGGCACCCAGGCGATGCATATCGCGTAGTAATCGTCCAAAAGGCACGTTGCCAAGGATCGTGAGCATATTTTCGTATGCAAAGGCTGGTGAGGGCGTGTAGTACACCATCAACAAAACGCCAGTAATAATTTCAAAGACGAAGAAAAAGGTCGACAGCCAACCCAGGCGGAAGGTGGGGTAGACCCCGTCCATCAGCTGATGGTAGTAGGTCGGCTTCATATGAAGCCAGAAACCTTCAGAATGTGGTTTAAGGCGTGGGTTCGGTCGTCCAGGCGGGTCATCCCGCAAGATCGAGCGGATGTCGCTCGGGCTGAGGCCGGAGGTCAGCCGGGTGACAACGTCAACCGACCTATCCCGCACCGTGGTTTTCAGGCCATGTTCCTTGATTTCATCAAGGATCGGAAGGTGCAAATTAAAGATCGACATTGCTCTATCTCCGCCGGTTAAAATCCGCCGCCAGGCGCGGAATTGGATGCGCCTGTCACGCGCCGCCCAGTGTCGACCCGGATGGCGATGGCCCCATCAGGGAGAGGTACCGCTGTGCCTTCTTGAGAGTTTAAACTAGGCTCTGTGCGCGCAAGCACATTTCCGCCAGCATCAATCACTTCAATGGGAAAGACATCAAGGTTGCGACGTGCCGGGCCATCAATACGTGTTCCAGTTTGAAGAAATTTGGACCCATGACAGGGGCATTCAAAGCGATCATTCGCTTCGATCCATTTGTACAAGCACCCGAGGTGTGTACAAACTTTGTAGATCGCGCGTAAGCCCTGCTGCAAAGGATAATCTTCAGGTTGACGTGGGTCTTGCTCAACCCCGGCGCCAATGTTGGAAATCCAGAAGCGGCCTTCAGGAAATTCTTTTGGGGGTGCATCCGCTGGTGGAAGTTCGCCCAGCGGTACGGTGAATACACCACCAAACTCCCCTTCACGAAAGCGGGGGTAGAGAAACCAGACGGTAAGTCCTCCACCGCCGGCCATGAATACGGCCATCGACATGGCCCAGAGGTAGTTGAGAAACTCTCGGCGAGTCAGCGGTAGGCGCTCAGGCGCCGCTGATTCGGCCGGAGCCTCGGCAACTGCATCGGTCATCGACGCTCTCCTTCAATAGACGAATTATTTAATCATGCGAGCTTATGAAATGCACCCCTAGCTCGTGCTGGGCTGATTTGTAACATAGCTCACGAAGGATGTCAAATTACACCCAAATTTGTCTGAGTTTGGAGGTCCGGACCCGGGGAAGAGTCCCGTTATAATAAACCCCATGCCCAACACTATCCTCCCCCGACCCTCCTTGATCCAGGATGCACACAACCTCAAAAATCTGCTAAGGCAACTGGAAAAAGAGGAGGTCATCGCCGTCGATACTGAATCCAACAGCCTGCATGCCTACCAGGAGCAGGTTTGCCTGATCCAGATCTCAATCCCAGGTAAAGATTACCTGGTTGACCCCCTGAGCCTCGATGATCTGAAAGGCCTGGGTCAGATTTTTAACAATAGGGATATTGTTAAGGTCCTGCATGGCGCTGAATATGATGTGCTCTGCCTTGGCCGTGATTTCAAGTTTCAGCTGGTCAATTTGTTCGACACGCGCGTAGCTTCACGCACGCTTGGCTGGAAGAAATCAGGACTGGGGGATTTACTGGAGCAGGTCTTCAATGTCAAGCTCAATAAACGCTTCCAGCGGGCAAATTGGGGCAAGCGTCCAATAGCGGACGAGATGCTCGATTACGCTCGTTTTGACACTCATTATTTACTGGAGCTGCGGGCACATTTAATGAACGACCTGGTCGAGCGCGATCTTGAAGATCAAGTGCTGGAGCTTTGCGCCTGGATGGCACTCATTCCACCCAGCGAAAATGGTTTTGACCCCGAGGGCTTCTGGCGTATTTCTCATGCGCGCGAGCTCGGTCGACGCCAGACGGCGATCCTGCGAGAGCTCTACCTGATGCGCGACCAGCTTGCGCGTGAACATAACCGCCCTGCGTTCAAGATCCTCAGCGAGGCCAGCCTGCTCGCCATCGCCAAGTACAGTCCGCTTTCCGATCAGCAATTGCGCTCACCAGTTGGGCTCACTAAGCGCCAAGTGGATCGATTCGCTCACGCCATCCTGCCAGCCGTCCGACGGGGACAGGCAGCGCCGATCCCACGCAAACCTCGTGGAAATCACCGCGATGAAGCGATGATCTTTCGCTATGAGGCGCTACGGGAATGGCGCAAACAGGTGGCCCGCAGTCGTAAGGTAGATTCAGATATTATTCTGCCGCGCGACTTGATGGAAACCCTCGCCCGCGAAGCACCCGATAATCAAGCAAAACTCAAGGCACTCATGCGGCCTCTGGAATGGCGCTTCCGGAAATACGGCACACAAATTCTTAAAACTTTAAGCGAAGACAGTAAATAAGGAGATCTATGAAGATCAGTTTTCATGGCGCAGCACAAACAGTGACAGGCTCCCGTCATTTGCTCGAGATCAACGGCCATCAATTACTTCTCGATTGTGGCTTGTACCAGGGCCGTCGTAAAGATTTCTATAAGCGCAATCTCGAATTTCCATTTGTTGTTGACAAAGTTGACTCAGTCATCCTTTCCCACGCCCACATCGACCACTCCGGTAACCTTCCCAATCTTGTGCGTCAGGGCTATGAAGGTCCTATTCTGGCGACCAAAGCAACCGTGCACCTGACCGACATCATGACGCGTGATTCGGGTCACATTCAGGAGTCAGATGCCGAATTCGTGAACCGCAAGCGCGCCAAGAAGGGCGAGCCCCCCATCGAACCTCTTTATACGATTGAAGATGCCGTGCGTGCTGCGCGACAGTTGGTCCACCAGGGTTACGAAACCCCTTTCGAGCCGATCCCTGGCGTGAAGGCTAGCTTGGTTGAAGCCGGGCACATTCTCGGATCAGCAGCGGTGATCCTTGAACTGGAGGAGCGCGGGCGCAAAGTTCGTTTAATGTTTTCGGGGGATATTGGACGACCCCTTATGCCGATCGTGCGCGACCCAGTGCTTCCGCATGAGATTGATTATTTGATCCTCGAATCAACCTATGGAGATGATGAGCACGACTCACCCGTGCGGGCATACGATGCACTGCAGGATATCATTTCCCGCACCGTGAACCGTGGCGGGAAGGTTATCTGCCCCGCTTTTGCCGTTGGAAGGACACAATCATTGGTGTACTACCTGCACCAGATGATGGATCAAGGCGATATTCCCAAAATTCCCGTGTTTGTTGACAGTCCTCTGGCCGTGAATGTCTCCGACATCTTCCGCGAACATCCTGAATGTTTCGACGCTGAGGCGACAGCCTTTATGCACGATGACCCCCACGGCACAGCCCTGGGTTTTGACGATCTGACGTATACACGCTCGGTTGAAGAGAGCAAAGCCATTAATGACATCGATGGGCCAACCATCATCATTTCTGCCTCGGGAATGGCCGAGGTCGGACGGATCCTTCATCACCTGAGGAACAATATCCACGACGAGCGCAATACCGTCTTGATCACCTCTTGGATGGCCCCGCACACACTCGGGCGGCGGCTTGTCGAAGGCGTCAAAGACATCAAGATCTTCGGTGAGGCACATGAAGTGAAATCCGAAGTCGTCTCGATTAGTGGCTTGTCCGCTCACGCTGATCAACCCTTCCTGATCGAATATGGGACAGCCTCAAAAGACACCCTCAAGGGTGTGTTCCTGGTCCACGGCGAGGACGATGCAGCCATGGCACTTAAGGAAAAATTGAATGAGGCCGGGGTCGATTCGGTCCATTACCCCGCAATGGGGGAAGAGGTGGAACTCTAAACTGGCCTGCGCTATAATGCGGAAACCATTCAGGAGAGGTGCCGGAGTGGTTGAACGGGGCGGTCTCGAAAACCGTTGTGGCTCGTAAGGGCTACCGTGGGTTCGAATCCCACCCTCTCCGCTGATCAATCATGAACCAAGACGCTCAGCTCCGGCTGAGCGTCTCTGATTCCATTGCTTTCGGGCGAATGATTTCCCTACTGGGACTGAATTCCCGGATGCCTTCCAGGGCGGAGTTCACCCTCTTGCATTGGAATATCCGGTTAGCAATCCCATCGAAGAAGAAAGCCTCGCCATACAGGAATACTGGATAGCCTATCGTTTATGCAGACAATCCGGCTAACGCCGGATTGTCTTAACTCGGTTTGATGTCCGAGGGGCTGGGATGGGTTTTACACCTCATCCACCGATTGAAGGAATGCCTGATACTGCTTGCGATAATGCTTGAAGGCTTTACGTCCCTGATCCGTAAGTTGAGCTGATG
>JBFFQB010000085.1:0-15103 GCA_041573795.1 Anaerolineales bacterium | reverse complement strand
TCTGCAAGTCCAGAATCTGAGTCTCTCCCAAAAAGTCATTGACCTCATCGAAACGAAACTTAAAGCGAACATTCTAAATCACCGCCTACGGGTCGAGGATGGGTCACTATTTAGTGAAGTACTTCAATCTGGTCAACCTCTCGTGATCAACGAAGTTGAGCGCATCTCGGCGTTTTACAAAGAGTTGATCAACGCAGTGGAGCAACCCGATATCAATCCGCCTAAAACGATTGAAATCGTGCTTCCACATGTATTGAGCGCGCTGAATCTCCGGTCTGTAATTGTTTTACCGCTTGTAGCCGAAGGCAGCCCTATCGGGCTGGTGATGATGGGTCGAGTCAAGGAATTCCCCCCCGAGGATCTGGAGCGCATCACGTCGCTTACAGGTCCACTCACGAATGCCATTAAGCGCAAGCAGAGTGAGGAGGCCTTACGCCGTTCCGTCGCAAACTACAGGACCATCTTTGAGGGCGTGCAGGATGCCATTCTGGTAGAGGATATGGCTGGAAATATTCTTGACGCCAATCAGCGCGCTTGCGAGTTATACGCCTATGACCGCGAAACACTGCTCACGCTCAACCTGTCCGACCTTGTTCCCGAAGGCCGGCCCGTTGTAATCCCTGAGATGATGGTCGAACGTCGCATGGCGGATCAAGTGATTGAAACGTACAACCGCCGATCCAATGGCGATGTTTTTCCGGTCGAGATTTCCACCAGGCTCCAGGATATGGGTGACCAACCCGTGATGCTTATAGTTGTCCGGGACATGACCGAGGCGCGCGAGGCGCAACGCAAAGCCCAACTGCAGGACCGTCTTGCCGCCGTTGGACAACTCGCGGCAGGTATCGCCCATGACTTTAACAATATCCTCGGCACGATAATCCTATACAGCGAGCTGCTCTTAAGTAATGAAGCTGTTGAAGCAAGAGATCGTGAACGAATTGAGACTATCTTCAAACAGGCACAGCGTGGCTCAACCCTGACCTCGCAGGTACTCGACTTCAGTCGTCGCTCCGTGATGGAGAAACACGCCCTTAATCTGGTTCCATTCCTTCAAGATCTTGAAAAGCTGCTTTCAAGGACGATTCCCGAAACAGTTAAGCTTTCCCTTGATTTCTCCGGAAAGGAGCATTACATCGTCAACGCCGATCCAACCCGCATGCAGCAGGTCTTTCTTAACCTGGCGCTAAACGCGCGCGACGCAATGCCAAAGGGTGGGGAACTTAGGATCTTGCTCGATCAGGTCGAAGTTAATGAACCCTCACCACCATACCCCGGCATGGACACGGGAACGTGGGTACGAATTCGTGTCACCGATACGGGGGAGGGGATCCCGGAAGAGGTCATGCCCCATATTTTTGAGCCCTTCTTTACAACCAAACCCCAGGGCAAGGGGACCGGGTTGGGTTTAGCGCAGGTATACGGCATCGTGAAACAGCATGAGGGCTATATCGACGCCGATAGCACGATCAATGAAGGCACAACCTTTGTTATGTACATCCCGGCTTTGAAGACCCGTGTTGTCGATGAATTACCTTCGGGCTTACAGGAAGACCGTGCTGGGGCAGGAGAGCGCATTCTGGTCGTGGAAGATGATGAAGCCACGCGCATGGCCATCTGTGAGATTCTCGATATCATGGGCTATTCGGTTATGGCTGTAGCTGATGGAATCGAGGCACTTGAAACGCTGGAAGAGAACAACGGCCAGATTGATCTGATCCTGAGCGACCTGGTTATGCCTAATATGGGTGGGCGTGATCTCTACGATTATGTGACCGGTAATCATCCCGATATAAAAGTTATCCTCATGACCGGCTATCCGCTAGGAGGACATACGCGTGAGTTGCTCGATCGTTCGCGTGTAACCTGGCTTCAAAAACCTTTATCCTCCGAGGCTGTCGCCAAAGCGGTTAAGGAGATGCTCGCAGGCAGAGCCACGACTGAGCAATGGCTCGGACTGGGATGAGTTATCTCGATCTGAATTGACGGATTCAACTATTCCTTTGACCCGTAAAAAGCAAACCGCCTTCGTTCTGAAGGCGGTTGCTTGCGTTTGTAGAAGGGCTGTATAGGGGTAGGTGATCCTGCGGCTAATTCACAGGAATTGCGTGTGTGTTGACGCCAGTTTCATATTTTCATCTATTAGCAAACAGTTACCCTGAGAGACTGGATTGAACGAGTTCGGCACCATGAAGGTAACTACACATGAAACCTGCGCCCGATGTCATTGCATAAAGAAAGGCGGAGTGATGATTCCCTGGAAACCCATCCTGCTTTCGACTCTGTGCGTATTGATCACTTCCTGTCAGGACCCACCTGCCGACACGCCGCTATTGCCATCTTCAAGCGATGAGCCTCCATTGCAGGGTTCGCCATCCACAGGGCTTGCTCTCGATCCCTTTGAAATAGACCTCAACGATCTCAAGATTTTCGAGGCCGGGTTGATCGAAGAAGCCCGACCCGTACTTAATGAAATGACTCAAAGCACGATTTACCTGATGGATTGGGAGATCTCCTCTGACTTGAGCACACTCATTGGAGATGTGAGCATTCGATATACCAATCGTGAAGATGTTGCCCTTGAAGTTCTTTATTTTAAGTTGTATCCAAATATCCAGGGCGGAGGGATGTCGGTAGCTCGGCTCAGCATAGATGGAAGCGCCATCGAAGGTATGATGGAACGCGAAGGTGGTGTGCTACGTATACCGCTCGTGGAACCTCTTATACCAGGTGCGCAGGCGGAGATTTCCGTTGAATTCACGATTGCTCTGCCTCTCGAGATGAGTGGAAATTATGGTCTCTTCGGCTCATTCGATGGCTTGTTGGTCTTGCAGCAGGCCTACCCGATCATCCCGGTTTACGATCAGGATGGATGGGATACTGACCTTCCTCCATCGCAAGGTGATCTTACCTACCTGGATATGAGTTTCTACATCGTCCGAGTTAAACTGCCCGAAGAATTCGAAGTTGTCGCCACAGGGAGGGTGCTCGACCATCGCATCAGGGACGGATGGCAGACAAGGACCTTCGCTGCAGGGCCTGTGCGCGACTTTTATCTGGCAGCAGGAAATTTCCAACAGACTTCTACCACCTTTGGAGAGACCGTGATCAACAGCTATATATTGCCTGGCGCCGAAGAGTACAACGATGCCGCTCTCCAAATGAGCAAAACGGCGATGGCTATCTTCAATCAAAGACTTAGCAAGTATCCCTACTCAGAGTTTGATATGGTCAGTACACCCATGCTGGCTCTGGGGATGGAGTACCCCGGTGTTACCACCCTGAATCGAAAGATGTACGACCCAGAAGCGCAAATCAGGGATATCCCCGGAACGTATTTTCTTGAGAGCACCATCGCCCATGAAGTGGCTCACCAGTGGTTCTACAACCTGGTCGGCAATGATCAAATTGACCACCCCTGGTTGGATGAGGCTCTTTCCCAATATCTGACTGGAATCTATTTTCTTGACACCTACGGGGAGAATGCGTACCAGCAGCTTCGAAATTCCTGGATCGATCGTTGGCAACGCGTTGAGCAACAACCAACGCCTATCAGCCTGCCCGTAGGAGACTATGAAGGAGTGGCATACAGCGCATTGGTTTACGGGCGCGGACCCCTTTTTGTCGAAGCACTGGCTGAAGAAATGGGAGAGGAGGTTTTCTGGGATTTCCTGCAAAGCTTCACTGAAACTCACCTTTGGGAGATCGCAGAGCCCGAAACATTCATTGCTATGGCTGAGAGCCAATGTGCTTGCGACCTCGGTCAAATCTGGGAGACATGGGGCGTGTACCCCTAGGTAGATAGGAAGCGCTTGAGGATAAAAGCGCCGGGCCTTGCCTGGCGCTACTTTCTTAATAGCGCTGGGTGGCTGCAACTTTTCCTTGCCGAATAGCATACTTCTAGATAGGAACACCGGTTCCTATGCTTTGGATTTGGTTCTGCTATACGATGTTGGATATTTGGGGTCAGCGAGGGGATGATGGCGAAACAAAGTATTTTGCTTTTCGTTGCGATGAGCCTGCTATTTGCCGGGATTGCTTGTGGTGGCGGTCGTGGACAAAGCGTTCCCACTACTGAAAACCCCACCCCCCTTCCACCCACGGCGACCCCGGTTCCAATTCCGCCCCCACCACAAAGCGTTCCTGGCGAGCTCCCCAGTGATTCCGACTTACGTGCCCTGATCCAATACGCCAATCTTATGCAGCCGATCCTAGTGCAGGCCGGCGTCATCTTGGAACGTGATGGCCAGATCTTGAAGGAAGCCGAGAATGGAAATGATGCCGTCCTCTGTGATGGACGCTTAGAAGCAGATAACGACACTATGAAAAACCTCGTCTCGCAGGTTGAAGCGATCGCAGCACCAGGTGATGCCCAGGCGATCCATGATTTGGTCATCAAGAGTGGGAAAGCCTGGAACGAGGCACTGGATGAGGTGGAAAGTTTCTGTGATACTGGCAATCCACTTTATAAGGTGACAGCAGCGGTTAAATTCTGGGAGGCTGGAGTGGCCCTGCAAGACGCGGGGAACCGCTTCTGGCTTCTCATGATGGCCGAAGGAGTGGAGGATTGGGTCCAGCGCTAATCGCACGCTGGCCTGCCGACTCGCTATAGCAGCCATAAATTCCCACCCATCTACCTTTATACGGAAATACACGAAAAGGCCTCCCCGATCGGGGGGGCCTTTTGCATGGTTTATACCGACGGCCTGAGTTGAATCACGATGATACAATCTCACCAGATTAGCTAGCGGCTATACAATTTTGGAGTTTAGATGCCCATTCCTGTGAAAATATTGCATGCGGATGGAAACCTCACCGATGCCCCTATTGAAGCGGAAACACTCAATGAAGTTGCGCAGAGAGAACCCGAGGGAGTCTATACCGTGGCGCGCACCTTCCATAGATCCAAAGCGTTTCTATTCAATGCTCACTTGGAGCGGCTCGAGGAATCTGCCTGGTTAGAACGGATCAAGCTGAACTTGAACAGGGAGAGTCTCCGCAAAGCATTGGCTGGCCTCATCGAAGCGAGCGAGTTTCCAGAGAGTCGCTTTCGTATCACGGTTCCCAAAGCCCAACCCGACGAGATCTGGTTGGCAACAGAACCCCTGACCCTAATTTCCCCCGAGATGAAGAAAGCTGGCGTCCGTGTGGCCACCTGCACGGTCACCCGTCCAAATCCTAAAGCAAAGTCCAATGCATGGGTGAATCTGCGCAACCGAGCCGCAAAAGGGATCCCGGCGAACGCATACGAAGGCATCATTCTGAGTGATAGCGGCTACCTGGTGGAAGGTTTTAGCAGCAACTTTTACGCAATCATACAAGGCACACTCTTTACCGCCGAGCAGGAAATCCTGCATGGGATTGCCCGACAGGTCGTGCTGACGATCGCACCAGAGCTGATTACACTCCAGTTCCAACCCATTCACGCTGACCAGATCGGTCAGATTGATGAAGCCTTCATGACTAGCAGCAGCCGCGGCATCGTTCCCATTGTACAAATTGATGAGCTTCAAATTGCCAACGGTGCGCCCGGTGGATCTACGCAGCAACTTAGCGCACGCTATGATGCCTGGGTTGAAGACCACATCGAACCCTTATGGAGCGAGTAAGGATTTCACCTCCCGCTGATCGATCGGTGTAGCCGTGATCCCCTTCTGGAACCAGGCCTGCGTGGGATTGATTGCATGAATAAGATACAGAAGGCTTTAACACTGAGCGGTCTCCAGCAGATGGAGAATGGTGCCCACATCATCTCGGATAAATGACTCGCCTTCTGAAGTCTGCAAATTCATGCGTTCATCATCGTTTAATCACTGCTGCGCGCAGATCTATAACCGATGCCTAGAAATGATCTTCGATGAATCACGCTGCCAGGAGGATTACGAAGTCGCTTGTAGGAGTGTGCTGCTCAGAAAGGCCCATAGCCGATCGATACTGCTGCCCACAAAGCAGCAACCGTAATGATCAAGACCCCCACCCACACTCGGGCGGTCCAGCGCATCCAGGTAGGATAACTCACAACAGTCAACCCGAGCGTAATCAAGAGCACCGGGTTGGTTGGATAGGTTAGATTCGCAATTCCATCCCCAAGCGCATAGGCTAATACAGTTGATTGGCGGGTCAATCCGGCCAGATCAGCGAGGGGGATGAGGATCGGCATCATCAAGATCGCTTTGGCCGATCCCGCACTGATAAAGATCTCGAGCATCAACGTTACCAATAGCATCAGAAGGATTGCCAGCTGGGGTGACGTATTCTGCAATACGCTTGCGGCCGAATGCAAGAGCGTGTCGAGTATCGCGCCTTGCTCGACAATATATTTGATGCTGGTGGCCATGAGGAGCAGGGGCAAGGCCGGCAAGATCCCAAGCGTGCCCGCCCAAGCAGCCTGGAGGACAGCTCGCATTGTGGCGCCGGCATGTACAGCAGCAAGGGCTGCTCCGGTGAAGAACAGGATCCCAACCATAGGCAGCACGTAATCCGATACACCCTCTAATAAGGGCACAAGGATCAGGAAGACAAAGAGCAAGATCAGGAATACCCCGAAGCCCACGGCGGCACGCTGCAAACTGGGGGAATCGTGATCCAACACCTGTAAATTCATGGCGCGTTGACGATGGCCATGATCTTCATGAAAGACGAGAGAATCATGGGGATTGGATTCGATTCGCCGGGCATAGCGGAGAAGGAAAGCAAGCGCGATTGCGTACATGGCCATAAAAATCGGGAGACGGAAGAAAACCCCCGAGAAAAGAGGTAATTCCGCAATCTGCTGAGCGATGCCGATGGTAAAAGGGTTGAAAAGAGCTGCTGAAAAGCCCAGATTTACCGCAAGGATACTCATCCCCAAACCCACAAGGGCATCCCAGCCCATTGAGTAGGATAAGGCCACCATGATCGGAACGATTGGGACGATCTCCTCCAGGATCCCAAAGGTCGCTCCCATGAGCATAAACACCAATGTGATCAGGCTGAGCAGTAAATACTTCCTATCCCGGAAGCGCCGGACAACTGAACTGATTAAAGTTCGCACGATGCCTGTGCTTTCAAGCATGCCAAAGGATATAGCCACGCAGAGCACAAAGATGGAGATCACAATGATCGTGAATCCATCCGGCCCAGCGAGGACTTCAAATGGTGCCGTCAACCAGCGCCAGATCGGGTACTCGGGTTGTTCGATCAGGTGAAACGATGCTGGATCTATCACCTCGCGCCCATCAATCATTATTCGAGCGAAATGACCTGCTGGCACAAGCCGAGTCAGTACCCCTGCCATCAGCATTAAGAGCAAAAGGACGAGCGCCGATTGGAGGAAAGCCTTGCGGCTGATAGTGACAGGGGTCTTCGCTTCCATCGTTCTCCACTATGGGATGGCTCTGACGTGGAAATATTAATGACTTTCTTCCCGCTATGCCAATTCCAATGGAAGAAGGTTAGCGCTCCGTGGGGACTGTCAAACGTCCATAAAGTAAAGTAGACGTCGCCGAGAAGGAAAAATCCCCCCCGAATAATATCGGGGGGGATCGCTAGGCTAGGCCATACAGATGGGAAGCGATATTTATTGTGCGAGTGTCGCTTCGGCCATCTCAAGAACCTCATCCACCAGGGCCCGTAAATATGGTTCTGGAACAGCACCGACTTGTTCTCGGACCACTTCACCATTGTGAACCACCAGCATTGTAGGGATACCCTGAACCCCAAAGTGCATTGCCCACTGAGCATCCTCGTCGGTGTTCACCTTGGCGACCAGGATCTTGCCTGCGAATTCATCCGCGAATTTATCCAGGATAGGTGCAACCATCCGGCAAGGCCCACACCAGGGCGCCCAGAAATCTACCAGCACCGGAATATTGGATTGCAAGACCTTTTCCTCAAACTCCGCATCAGAAACATGGATTGGAGTGTTCAACATCGATTCTCTCCTCTATTGAATTCTGTACTTGTTCTGCCTCTTCTAGCAATCCAATTTCTATAACTAGATGAGGCCACCTTTGCTTCGTATTATCAGACGTAATGTTATTTGAATTTCTTACCACGTTATTGGATGCAACTTTACGCTGAAAGTTACATAAGAATCGGCTTCGTAGGTCAAGTTTTACCCCTAAACCCCCGAGCCCCAGGAACAGCCTGGGGCTCGGGTAGAGGAGGAGAAGAGAAGTATCTCTTACACCTCCATAGATACCGCTTCAAGCTCACTTCTTACCTTTTCCTTACACCTGTCTGGCCTGCTGGGTATTCCGACAGGAAGCTGAGAGCTTGCATCAAGGAGCAACAGTTCTTGTTACCTGCGGGTGAGAACAAAAAAAGCCCTGGGCAATGCCCGGGGCTGTCGCTCTTGGAATATCCAGATTTATGCTGCTGGTTTTTCTTCCAAAATTCGCAGTAAAGCCTCATATTCTTCGAGGCAAGGGGCACACATTTCAAGGTGATGCTTAACGAGTGGTAACATCTCACTGGGGTCCTCCCCACGTGCTACAGCTTCGGCATAGACATCGACGATATTGAGAACATCGTCGCAGTCAATCTCATCTTCACGGGTATTCGAAATCATTTTTAATAGTTGTTTTAACATCGTATCCACTCACTATTGAAGCGTGCACCAATACTTAGATGTCATTATGGTTATGCTTCTTACGTCTCCCCGAAGGTAGATAGGATTTCTTCCGGGGAAAGTCCTTCCTCAGTTAAGCGCTTCTTCAACTTAAGCCGGGCATCATGTAAGAGTTTGTACAATGCATTTCGATTCATGCCCAATCGATCGGCGACAACCGGCATTGGCATTCCTTGAACGCCAATCGACAACAAAGCTGTTCGTTGTCTTTCCGTCAGCTCCTCATCGATGATGTCCTGCATTCGATCGATGATGTTCGCTTGCTCAGCAGATCCTTCTGGCCCTACTGAAGGATCCGCCAGCATGCCCAGGCTTGCGGGAGTGTCTGCAAGCTCGGTCAACTCATCAAGAGAGACATCCTGCCAGCGTTTTCGACGCAACTCCGTCAGAGCAATGCGTACGGCGATTTTATGAACCCAGGTAGTGAATTTACTGCGCCCTTCGAAACTTTTTAGATTGTCGAGTACCCGCAAGAGTGTATCCTGAACGACTTCTTCGGCCAGCGAATCGAAATTTGGATCTTGCGGCGAGAGATATTTTGAAAGTGAAAAGGGCAAACCACGACGGATAACTTTGCTCAGATCCGAAAGCGCTTGCTCTTGATCAGAGCCCGAGCTGGAAAGATCATGAATCCATTCTTCGTTGGTCCGTTCCACGATTGGAAATATCCTTTGCAGATAACCAGCCATCCATAAATGATGCCCTGCAATTGAGGCTTTTAGAGTATACACGATCAGGGCCATGATCGAAGACCCTAGAATGATGAGCGCCTACTTGATCACTGTAATCTAGAAAACATGCCTAGCTCGAGTAAGGCCCCATTCATTCAAAGCGTCTATGCGTTGGATCCAGATTATGTTGGTTTCGTTTAAGGGAGGGAGTCGGATCCATCAAAAATATGAAGAGCTAATTGTCATATTTATGGAGGCAGAAATGAGCGATATTTTTGGATTTTTAGACGCACAGCAGTGGCTGGCTATCTTACGCATTGGCGTTGGTCTTTGGTGGTTAAAAAGCTTCTTTCACAAACCTCTGCGCGAATTTGTACAGGGCCAGATGGCGGATTGGACGCTTTCACTGGCTGAAAACCATCCAATACCTGCATTCGGGGGCATGATGAAATCCTTGGTGGGAAACAACCGGTCATGGTTCCCATACCTGGTTCTCCTGGGAGAATTTGCGACTGGCCTTGGCCTGACGCTGGGTTTCCTGACCCCGATCTCGGCGGTAGTGGGCATCTTCATGAACCTGAACTACCTTGCGTTGGCCGGAGTACGCCCGAAGGATCGCTCGGTTAATCCTGCTTACCAGTGTGAACAAGGTCAGAATATCAACATGCTTTTGGCGCAGACGATCATCTTAATGCTCGCTGCCGGTTCTGTGTGGAGCGTCGACAGTCTCCTTGGTTTGTTCTAGCGAGGCTAACCCATGTTGAGCTTGCGCAACATGGCAAAGCTCGTGCATCAAGCTTTCGCCGCGTGATACACTTCGAGCCGGCTTCAACCATGAAGAAGCTAAAGCAGTCAAGGAATTGACCACACACGATGTACGATTCTTCTTCATCCCATTACAGATAAACACGCTGCCGATCTTGTGGACACACAGCAAGGAGATGATACGTGGATCAGCAAGAGACCATCCATAGACTTTTAAAGGACACCCGCACGATCGCAGTCGTTGGTTTCTCAAGCAAAGCCGATCGACCGGGGTATTACGTGCCAGCCTATCTCCAAAATGCTGGATACCGTATCATCCCCGTTAATCCCAAGATTGAAAGCGCTCTGGGAGAACAAGCCTATCCTAACCTCAGCAGCATCGAGGAACCTGTCGACCTGGTCCAGATTTTTCGTCGCCCTCAAGAAATCCCTCCTGTCGTGGATGAAGCGATTCAAATTGGCGCAAAAGCCATCTGGATGCAATTAGGCATTGCTCACGAAGAGGCGGCACAGAAGGCCAGGCTAAGTGGATTGGACGTGGTCATGGATGCCTGCATGAAGATTGAACACCGGCGTATGGTTGCCGAAGGCTTCTTAATCACCTGAGCGGGCTTACCCAGGATAAACAGAAATCTCTGCTCAGGCTCATATTGGGATCATCAGCTTCAACGCCAGGGGAGCAAGCGGGCATTGCCAGATGGCGTTATAGGCACTCGAAAAGGCATAGGAAAAACTTCAGCTTAGGATCAACCGCCTATCGTTCACTCCCGGAATTGGCGCTACGCTAGCCGAGTCTCTTCGGGTGGAGACAGTGCCATAGGCACACGTGTGTAGTATTGCGACAGATGGGGACGATCATCAGCAAGATCAAGTTGTGCTGAACATTCCATCCTAGCAGGCGATGTCTCATTCCAGGCGGATTCGTGGGTTCAACGCAGTATAGAGGAGATCTGCAATCAGGTTCGCCACTGTGTATCCTAGCACCGTCACCATTCCAATAGCCTGCAGCATAGGAAGATCCCGCCGGTCGATGGCGAAGACCAGCAATCGGCCTAGCCCTGGATAGTTGAACACATTCTCGATTACGATGAGCCCACTCAGCATCCATCCAAAACTGATCGCAACCACCGTTACAGTTGGCATCAAGGCATTCCGCAGTACATGTTTAAAGGTGATCTCAGCGTTGCTCAACCCCTTTAGCACAGCTGTTCGGACATATGGTTGTCCCAGCTCCTCAATGACACCGGCGCGCGTCAGCCTGGCAATATATGCCAACAGTACAAGCGTTGCTGTGATCGCCGGAAGGATGAGCATTGGTAATGATTCCCAGAAACCTGCCGTCACTCTTATCGACGAATTCGCAGGAAAAATACCCAGCCTGAACGCCAGCAGCTCGATCAAAACCAAGCCGGTCACAAACTCGGGCAAACCAACCACCGCCAGAGAGCCGATGCTAATGCTGTGGTCGATCCAGGTCTCCCTTTTGAATCCTGCAAGAACACCCAGTAGTATCGCTGTTGGTACCGATAATACGAGAATAACTCCGGAGAGCATCAATGAATTGCGAAGCCGCTGTGCCACGACATCGAAAACAGGCTGACGTGTGCTATAGGACGTGCCCCAATCTCCAGAAATGAAATTTCCCAGCCAGCGAGTATATTGGGTCAACGCCGGATCATTCAATCCTAGCTCCAGCCGTAATGATTGTAGCGCCTCTTCTCCAGCCTCCCGGCCAAGAATCACGCGAGCGACATCCCCAGGTAAGAGCTGCGTCACGCTAAAGATGATGATGGAAGTAATGACCAATGTGAGGCCAAGGAATAACAGTCTCCTCGTCAGGAAGCGAGTCATGCTTCAGGTGCCCCCTTATCACTGAATTGAAATACGCGTGCCTGCTGTGTTTCGAGCTCAGCGATCGGAATATGGCAGAAGATTTTCATTCCCCGGTCGCCCTCCTGCCAGGGAGGCGGGACGTCGCGACAAATCTCTCCGATTCGGCGCGGACAGCGCGATTCAAACGGGCAACCCGCTTGGACTTCTGTAAGAGCAGGGATGTCACCGCTTAAGCGAATGTGCTCCTTCTCGGCATCGGGGTCTACAAGGGGAATCGCTGAGAGCAGTGCTTCGGTATAGGGATGATAAGGTGGTTGAAAGAGATCCTCCGAACGGGCTAGCTCCATGAGCTGACCCAGATAAATCACAGCGACGCGATCGGCGATATACCCTACGGCTGCGAGATCATGAGAGATAAATAATGTCGCACTCCCGCTTTCTGCTTGCAGCTCACCGAGCAAGTTCAGTATCGCCGCTTGAACAGACACGTCTAGGGCCGACACGGCCTCATCCGCTAGAAGCAATGCCGGGGATGACGCAAACGCTCTTGCAATAGCCACGCGTTGTCGCTCTCCCCCACTCAAGGACCCGGGGAAACGCTCTGCGTAATGAGCAGGTAGCTGGACCGATTCGAGCAGGCGGTAGACCTCCTGTCTTACCTGGTCAGGTGGCAACCCAACAAGACGAATTAAAGGGCGACTCAACGCTTCCCCTATCGTCATATAAGGATTAAAGGCTTCATTGAGGTTCTGGAAGACCATCTGCGCTAAGCGGCGAATGTCCAGCGTTCGCTCGGCCAGCTTGAGTGCAACTTGCTGCCCCTGAAGGTGGATCTTTCCCTCTTCAGGTCTTATGAGCCCAAGTATCGCTCTTGCGGTCGTTGTCTTGCCGCTTCCGCTCTCGCCAACCAACCCTAAAGTTTCACCAGGGTGGATGTCGAAGCCCACATGATTGACCGCCTTGATGGATCCTCCTGCTCGATGACGAATACGATCGATGAGGTTTTGGCTGCGCTCGAATTGGACGCGTAAATTCTCTACCAGAAGTGTGGGCTGTTCGTCCGGAGGTGGAATTTTAAATGGGCGTATTGGGCTTGCTCCCTGGCTGGCATCGAGCTCGCCTGAAGCAATTTCTTCCCAGCGATGACAGCGAGATTCTCGCCTTCCTGTGTTCATGAATAATGGGGGCGGCTCTTCACATATTTCTATAGCCAGCGGACAGCGTTGGCGGAAGATACAACCGGTCGGCAGTGCCTCTACTGATGGAATGCGTCCCTGAATGGCTTGTACCCGTACTTGACGTTTGGTCCTCCCCAATCGAGGAACACTATCCAACAAACCGCGCGTGTACGGGTGTAGGGGATCATGGAAAAGTTGCTGTGTTGGGCCTCTCTCCACGATTTCTCCCGCATAAAGGACTGCAAGTTCAGAACAAATCTGCGCCACCACACCCAGGTTGTGGGTGATATACATCGCCGCCGTATGGTGGACCTCCATCAATTCACACAACAGATCCAATATCGTAGCTTGCGTCGTTGCATCGAGGTTGGTTGTTGGCTCATCCAGCATCAATAATTTCGGCTCGGTACAGAGCGCCATTGCAATCATCACCCGCTGCTGCATACCGCCGCTGAGCTGATGGGGGTAACTGTGTGCCACGCGCCCTGGCTCATGCAACCGGACCTTTTCCATCCACGCCATACTTAAAGCAGACGCTTCGGCATCCTGCATGCCTCTGTGTCGTCGCAAGACCTCGGCAATTTGCTCTCCCACTCTTATTGAAGGATTGAGGGCTGAAAGCGGGTCTTGTGGAACCAAGCCCAGGTCCGCTCCCCAGATGCGTCGCATTTCCTCCAGATCGATCTGTGAGAGATCGCGCCCTTCAAAGTTGATCGTACCGTTGCGAATTAACCCACCTACCGGGAGGTAGCGCATGATTGCTAGCGCGAGCGTCGATTTTCCTGAACCACTTTCACCAACAACACCGAAAATCTGCCCTGGAGCGATTTCAAAGGTAACATTGCGCACCACTTCATAGATGCCAAGGGTCGATTGATACCCGACTGTGAGTTGGTCAACTTGGAGTAATGGTTCCATTTTCCTTAAATCTATCCGTGGAGATCCGAGGACACCTGCAGCGCCTTGCGCAAACCATCAGCCATAAGGTTGACCCCAATGACAATGGTAGCGATAGCAGCGGCAGGGTAATACATCGCCCATGGTGCCTGACTCACAAATGCGCGCGCCTCCTTCACCATCAAACCCCAGTCCGGATTTGGCGGTTGAACCCCCAGCCCCAGAAATCCCAGGGATGAGATCAAAAAAATTGCATATGAGAAACGCAATGAGGCTTCTACAGCTAGGGCCGGAATGGCCGAAGGAAGGATCTCTCGGAAGAGGATGCGCGCGGTAGTTTCACCCTGCAATCGAGCTGCGTCGATGAAACTCTTTGTCTTGATTGAAAGTACGACCGAACGCACCACACGAGCGACGATCGGGGTATACACGATGACAATAACGAGGAGGACCGATTGTCGTGAAGGACCTGCCATGCCCAGGAAGAGCAAGGCCAACAACAAAGCCGGGATAGCCAAGAGGCTGTCAAATAAGCGCATAAAGAAATCGTCGAGCCAACCTCCCCGGTAACCTGTAAGCAAACCCAGAGAGGTCCCGCTAACAACCGCCAGGAAAGTGCCACTCCCGGCCAGGATCAGCACCTGAGCTGCGCCTAGCAGCACACGACTGAATACATCCCTTCCCAGATGATCTGTACCAAAGATGTGCCGCGAGGAAGGTGCCTGGCGGGCATCCTCCAGAATTTGCTGATTGACTTCATACGGCGCCACCCAGGGGGCGATAAGTGCCAGCAATGCAAACAGCAGCACAATGCTCGTGCCAAAGGCGGAGGCACGGCTTCGATACAGGGATTTGAGAACGACTAACAAGCGCCGTCCTGTAGGTTGGACGGCGCTGTTAGCAGTTGAAGCATTGGTGTATACGCTCACGAAGGCTTATTCAGATACCAGGCTTACATTGCGAAAATCTGTCCGACCTGCGAAGGCTTTAAGCTCAAAGCCATCGAAGTCATCGCTGATCGCTGCGAACTGCGCAAAGAAGTAGGGGATGATCACCGGACCACGCTCGATCAGCAGACGTTGGATTTCCGCATAGGCCTCGATCCTTTCCGCTTCATCTAAAGTAGAACCAGCAGTCGCTGAAAGTTC
>JBFFQB010000084.1:0-15205 GCA_041573795.1 Anaerolineales bacterium | reverse complement strand
TTCGAGCCAGGCCTAAAGCGTGAGAGTCACGGCTCACAACCAGCGTTCGTTCAATCTCGGGGATTTCCTTCAATACCCTGAGGGTATGCGTTAACAGGTATTGGGAGAGAGATGCTCGTTCTTTATCACTGAGCACTCCCGCCAAGCGCGATTTCGCACGACGGAGTGGCTTGACGGGAACAATGGCCCAATGCGTCATTGGGCATCTTCCTTCATCAGCACACTCCTTGAGAATTCGAGCAGTGACTGCACCAATTGTACGCGCTCACTGCGGCTCCTCATGATGGTTTGATCCGTTTTCACCTGGATTCCCAACGATCTGATCGTTTCTTCAAGATGTGCATCGACTTCATCAATAATAATCCCTGATAGAAGCTCTTCATAGTGCCGGGCAACAGCCAGCGCAGAGGGCTCGACACCCAATTCAGCATACATCTTTGCCGCCGGACCTTTCAACGTCTTTCCAGAGATGATCGGCGAAATCATAAGGACAGGCTTGCGCCCAACCTGCTCCCGAATAGCGGGAATGGCCAGGATTGGATCCAAACTGACCCAGGGATTGGAAGGACAGAAGATGACAATATCTGCAGCTTCTAATGATTCAAGGACTCCTGGCGCAGGTCCGGCTGCATCGATCCCCTCAAAACGAATTGCTTTAACCACAGGCTCACACTTACGGGCGACAAAATATGTTTGAAATGCCAGCTCGCCTTCATCGGTTGACACGATCGTCCGTACGCGCTCATCCGACATCGGCACTATGCTAGGTCTCACTCCCAGACTTTCTCTTACCTCAGCGGTAATCGAGCTCAACGGGATCCCCTGCGCTTGCCGTAAGGAGCGGAAATGATGTAACGCAAGATCGCGGTCTCCTAAGCGAAACCATGTTGGACCACCCAGTGCCGCCATGGTTTCCATAAACGCCCAGCTCTCATCGCCCCTGCCCCAACCCCGCTCTGGGTCTGCCAGGCCTGCAAGGGTATAGGTAACAGTATCAATATCCGGCGAGATTTGAAGCCCAAGGTGGGTAAAATCATCAGCAGTATTCACGATGATGGTGAGGCTCGTAGGTTCGAGGCAACCTGCCAGGCCATCAGCTAGCTTTGCACCCCCAACCCCTCCAGCCAGAGCCACCACGCTCAACTCCATCGCACCACTTCTTTCAGAGGTTTTCTGTTGGGCAGGTTGACTGTCGTTTCTGCGTGACCAAGTAAGATCAAGCCCTGCGGAATCCATTCGGGAGGAATATCGAAGGTTTCATGCACACTTGAAGGCGAAAAGAGGGGAGCGCACATCCAACACGTACCAAGACCTTCGGCGTATGCCAAAAGCATGATATTCTGTCCAACCATCGCCACACTCTGGACCGCCATGAGATACTCCGCCTGGTTCCTCTGCGGGTCTGGGTAGCGATCCATCTCTGTCATCTCCAGGCAGGCCACAAGCACGATCGGGGCTTGAGATATGCGCTTTATCGATCGTTCAACATCCCGCTCTACGTCCTGGGGGTCATCCCCATCAGCTATTCGGGCGCGCGAAAGTTCACGCCCCATGGCTTCAGCAAGATTCTGCTTCTTGCGATCATCCTGCACTATGATCCAGCGCCAGGGTTGGCGATTATGCGCAGAAGGAGCCCATGTCGCAGTTTCTAAGATTTTCTCAAGCGTTTGGGTGTCGACCCTGGTTCGCGTATAACGCCGTATCGAACGGCGTCCTTTGATGACTTCGAAGACGTTTTTTATCTCGATCTCATCCCATCGTCTGAGCGGAGTTTACCCGAATCCGGTACATCACTCGAGTCTCCCCCTCATACCATTCATAGGTATCGGTTCCGCGATACTTTTTGGCGAGTTTATCAATATGCGCACGTGCCCCCTCTTCGGTTGAATCTATCACTTCCCCCCGGAGCTGGATATAACGGAAGGGTTTATCCAGATCCATGATACTGAGTGCCACAGAAGGCCGGGCAGTCATATTACGATCTTTAACGCGCCCGCGCGCAGTATTTATCCTGACTACCTCATCTTCAATATCGAACCATACAGGTGTTACTTGTGGACTACCATCCGGCATGATTGTAGCCAGGAATGCATAGGCCTGGGTTTCATCTGCCAGCAGATCTGAAAAATTTTCCGGTATTATCAATTCCAACCCTCTTCTGCGAGATGGCTTCCATTCTCCTGTAGTTAGAATTGCGGAAACTGGAGCGCATCAGCAATCTCCTAATCTTTGCCTAAAATGTCATCGGAATAAATCTAACCTCTCCGGTCGCAAGAGTTCATCTAGATTGCCTTCGCGCAGTGGGTAAGGCAAACCCCGCAAATGGACTATGGGGGTGCGTTCATCGGCTTGCCCCATCAAGGCTGATGCACCCGCAGCGATTTCATCCCCCAAACCCACTTGTGTGACTCTCAGCACCCTGCCAGCCAAATCCGGACGTCCGCGCAGGTCCAACAACATCGGAACTCCCGCCGCACCGATACTAATTCCCACTGTGCCCATTCGCCATGCTCTTCCGTGGGAGTCAATGATCATTACGCCAATCGTGACGCCAGTGGCAGCATGGAGTTCCTCCATAATTTTCTGCGCGCTGGCATCCGGGTCCTCAGGCAGGAGCAAAACGCTTTCATCCATCCCCTCTGAAGCAGCGGTAATATTCGAATGATCAATCCCCGCATTTGCACATATAAAACCCAAACGATGCTCAACGATGATGAGATCGGCTCGCGTGCGGAGCACTTTACGGCTCTCCCGTAAGATCAACTCGACCATTCGGGGATCCTTGCCAGTCTTTTCAGCGAGTTCATGCGCCGCTGTGCTTGGCTCAACATCGCCAAGATGAATCATGCGACCCTCAGCCTTGGAAACGATTTTTTGGGCAAGCAGGATCACATCGCCGTCTTGAAGCCTTATCTCTGCCTTATTAAGACTGTCGAGGATCAATCGACATAAATCGTCTCTTGGCTGTACGAGGGGAATGCCAGGCAATGCAGTAAAGATGAGTTGCTTCAGCTCCATTAAACGGCGAGGCCACGCACAGCGATAGTAGCTGTTTTGGAGCCATAATGTTTATTCATGCTGATGAGCAGGCTGGTTAATCCTTCAATCACGATAGCGTTCTCCAATTCGCCGGCATAATAACCATGCATACCTGCCGCGCGCACCAGCTTGATAACCTCCTCGGCTGCAGGCATATCATCGGAGCAAACCAATACATCTAGGTCGAGCGGTCCCGATGCCTCAGCGCTCAGGCGATGGGCTGGGACAGTCTGGAATGCCGCCACCACTTTCGCCCCAGAGCCAAAGGCTTTCTGCGCCATCTCGGCTGCTCCCGGCGCTGCAGGTGGTGCAGGCGATCGAAAGTCAACTCTGGCGGTTGTATCAATAACGATCTTCCCGTCAACAACATCTTTAAGGCTCTCAACGATAGCCTCGTGCGCTGTGGCTTTCACGGTAAGAACCACAATATCCGCCTGTTTGGCTGCCTCAACATTCTGGTAACCAACGATCCCCTCCATCGATAGTTCCTGATTAATCTCCGCAGCGACTTTCTCTGCCTTTTTTGCCTGGCGTGATCCTATTAAGACGCGATAACCCGCTTGCGCCCAACGCTTTGCCAATCCAGGACCAAGATTCCCAGTACCCCCAATAATTGCCAGTGTAAGTATCATTTTTTCAGCCATGCTATCTCCCCGGATCATCTACGCCAACATTAGTCTGCCGGCACGAAGGATTGATATCTTTCCCATACACTCGGAACCAGCTCGCGTGAACGTCCCGTGATCACGTCAACATCCAATGTGAGAAGCTCACGATTATTCATCAGGAGTTTTCCCCCTACCATCGTCATTGTGACCATTGACTCGTGAAAACCAAACAAAATATGCCAAGGAAGATTCCCGGCGGATAACGGTGTGGTTGGATGATAATCAACCAGAATCAAGTCTGCCAGTGCACCCTCGCGGATTTCCCCTATCGGCGCTTCTGGGAAGAATGTTTTTGCAAGCCTAGCGTTATTGTATACTGCCAGCTGCATTAGCGTATCACCGGCCATTCGTCGGGGGTCGCGGTGCCATACTTTGTGTAACAGGTAGGCGGTCTTCCACTCCTCCCACATGGCGTTTGAGAAGCCATCGTTTCCCAGGCAGACTGGTATACCACTGCGCAGCAATGACTCGACTTCAGCAACCCCAACTCCGTTATTCATATTCGATCGTGGCTGATGGCTGACCCAGGTTCCAGATTCTGCTAGAAGCGCTATCTCACGTGCATCGACATGAATAGCGTGGGCAACAATGCTGCGGTCCCCCAGAATGTTATGCTCAACCAAACGATCAACAACGCGTTTATCTGCCTTGCGCAGGCTATCGTATTGGTCGGCTTCATGCTCAGCGACGTGAATATGAAAACCAGTCCCGGTCGGAGCTGCCTCTCTGCAAGCCTCAAGCGTTTGATCGGATAAGGTGAGGCTGGCATGCAGTCCGAATGTGCCCCGTACTCGGCCGTTGGCAAAATCTCCCTCACTTAATCGCTTGAGAAAGCGGAGGTTTTCCTCAATCCCGGCTTTAGCCTTATCTGCCCCATCCCTATCCGTCACCTCATAACACAGCACTGCCCGTAAACCTGCTTGATCAACAGCCTCAGCAATGATATCGAGCGAGCCATCAATCGCGTTGGGCGAGGCATGATGATCTATCAGGGTAGTTGTGCCGTGCCTGATCGCGTCTACCAGGCACACCAAGGTCGAGTAGCGCACATCTTCTTGCGATAGTGCTTTATCGAGCGGCCACCACAACTTTCGTAAAATCTCCGGGAAGTCGCGTGGCGCCTTTCCAGGAATTGCCATCCCGCGCGCAAATGCACCGTAGAAGTGCGTATGCGCGCAGATATTCCCGGGCATTAAGTACTGGCCACCCGCGTCCAAGGTTTCGTCATTTTGATGCTTTTTCAGCAGGCCTTTGCTAGGGCCAAGGTCACGGATTCGACCATCTTCGATCCAGACGGCATGATCATCAAGGATTTGATTTTCCTCACCCCAAGTCACGACGCTGGCGTTGTGGATAAGCATCTTCATCACTCCCTAGTCAAAACATACTGGTCGGCTTGGCTCTCGGTAGGCTGCGATTGCATCCTCAATGTGGCGTGGAGTTGTACGATATCTCGAGAGGGGTTGCGGTAATGAATCTACTGGGAAGAATCCACTCTCACTGGTTTCCACGCTCGTTGATAATTCCCCCGACACAAGCTGACACAGGAATAGAATTTTGTAGGCATGGAAAAGAGTCAGTGCATCCGGGATGCGGTTGGCATCATATACTCCGATGATCCGCTCAGCACGCACGGCTAATCCCGCTTCTTCCGCTACTTCACGCTCTATGGCCAAGGCGGGTGGTTCACCCACATCTGCCCACCCACCTGGAAACGTCCAGGCATCATCCATCGCCTCACGGACGAACAAAAGGCGATCCTGGCGAAAGACGGCTGCCCGAACATCCACTTTCGGGGTTACGTACCCGGGCTGCGATTGAAATGCTGCCAGCGCCTGTTCTTCATCCAGGTGACTATGCTCACCGATAATTTCTGCTGCAATTTCGATCAGGCGTTTTGCACGCGCTTCCTCAAAAGGGTTTTGCGCGTAGTGTAAACCTGTTTGGGCCAGCGCTTGTATTTCTCGGGCCCACTGCAACCAACGCTGCGGCGTCTTACTCACACGTCTGCGCTCCCACCGCAATAGCCTGTGCAAGGCTGTCCTGATCCACCGGGAGTCGCCTTACACGAACGCCACAGGCATTTTTAATCGCATTGGTGATTGCCGGGGTTGTTGGAATGCTGCTTATCTCTCCTACCCCCTTTGCGCCATAGGGTCCTTCAGCCGCCGGATCTTCGACCACCAAAGAAGTGATACGGGGGGTGTGGGTGATCGAAGGCATGCGATAGCGAGCCAGGCGATCTGTGAAAACCATGCCGTCTTCTGTGATAAATATTTCTGTTAACGCGTTTCCCAGGCCCATCATAACACCACCCTCCACCTGACCTTGCAGGCCCAGGGGGTTAATCGCTTTTCCTACATCATTCGCCGCGATGACTTCGAGGACTTCCACCTCTCCGGTTGCCAAATCGACTTGTACCTCCGCAGCCTGTACTGCAAAGGAGTACGCAAAATGCATATCGCCGCCCGTGCCCAGCGGTTGGGTCTCAGGTGCCCAATATTCGTAAATCGCCCTTGGCTCCCGACCTTCAGATTTCATCAAGTTCGCTGCCTCGCCCAGAGAAACCCGCTGGCCGTTCACCTGCGCCAGCCCTTCGTGGAAGGTGATCTCATCCGGGGGCACGTCGAGCTTCTCGCTAAGGCTTGAACGAACCGCTTCTCTCAGGACGATCGAAGCATTTCTGGCAGCATTGCCGGTGACAAACGTCTGCCGCGAGGCGGTGGTAGGACCACCGTCCGGCGTAAGATCAGTATCAGATAAAAGCACCCGCACCTGTTCTAAAGATGCACCTAGCTCTTCAGCCGCGATCATTTGCAAAACGGTAACGAGCCCCTGGCCCATATCCGCCGAAGCTGAACGGACTTCGATCGTTCCATCACTGTAGAGTTCGACCTCCGCCGAAGCTTTATCGGGAGCTCCCCCGCCCAAGCCGGTATTCTTATAAGCTGCCGCGATCCCCCAGGCGCGCCGAATTCCTGGTTTGCCTTCGGGTGCATAGGCTGTAAAAGGATCCCTATCGCCGACTCGAACCCGCATCACTGACTCGACCTTATCCAGACACTCCAGTAAACCGACACTTTCTTTAAGGATTTGTCCGGTATTGGTTGTGTGACCTACCTTGAGGGCGTTCATCCGACGAAATGTGATGGGGTCGATGGCTAACGCCTGGGCGAGATCATCCATGCACGATTCGACCGCAAAACAAGACTGTGTTACACCAAAACCTCGAAAGGCACCTGCCGGGGGGTTGTTCGTATACATGGCATAGCAATCAGCCTGGACGTGTTCAACATTATAGGGCCCTGCCGAATGGGTGGTCGCCCGGGTCATCACTTTATCGCCGAGCGAGGCGTAGGCGCCGGTGTCGCCATACAGCTCTGATTCCGCCACCACCAAGGTGCCATCCCGCTTGGCACCCAACTTCACTTGAATCTGGGTTCCATGCCGCTTGGGGTGCACGAGCAAACTCTCGTGACGATCAAAGAGAATCTTCACAGGTCGACCCGTTGCTTGGGCGAGTAAAGCCGCATGGATCTGGCCAGCGATATCTTCTTTGCCTCCAAATCCGCCGCCGATCAGCGTTCCTCTAATCCGCACCTGCTCCTGTGGGAGATCCAAAGTCCGCGCCACTTGCTCTCTATCTGCATACGGGATCTGCGATCCCACAAGGATCTCCATCCGCCCGTCTTCAGAGGGAAGCGCGATGCTGCATTCAGGCTCCATGAACGCGTGCTCGGTGGCAGGGGTATGATAGGTCGCCTCCAGGGTTGTTTCAGCCTGTTCCCATCCCACCTCCATGTCGCCTTTTCTTACCTTGATGTGCTTTAAGAGGTTGCCCTGCTCATGAACTTGTTCTGCCTCAGGGCTACGGGCATAGACCGGGTCTGCAACAATGGGTAGTTCTCGGAATGTCGGTCTGATCGCCGCCATCGCTCTTGATGCGGCCTCTTCGTTTTCGGCAGCGATGATGGCAATTGCATCACCTACGTAACGAACTCTATCGCCGACGCCGACGAGTACCGGCCAATCCCGGTAGACAAGTCCATGAAGATTCTCACCAGGGATATCAGCGGCGGTCAGGATTTCAACAACCCCTGGCTGATCGAGAGCTTTGGAAATATCCAGAGCTTCCAGTACGGCGTGCGGGACACCCGCACGGAAAACCTTGCCGACGAGCATCTCTGGAAAGTGGTAATCATCGGTAAACTTCGCCTGTCCTGTGACTTTGGCGATCGAATCGGGCCTTGGATGCAAGCTGCCAACAGTCTTACTCTCCGGACCAGAGCGGGGGATCATTATTGCGGGTGGTTCCTGCCCCTGCATTCGAGCGCTTGCGCTGTTAACGGCATGGATGATGGCTGGATAGCCTGCACAGCGGCAGAGCGTATCCTTGAGCGCCGCTTTGATTTCACTTTCTTCGGGGTTGGGGTTCTTCTGCAGCAGGGCATAGGCGGTCATGATCTGACCCGGAATACAGAATCCACATTGGACCGCACCAGTCTCAACAAAGGCGTGCTGCAGTGGATGAAGGGTCTCGTCCTGGGCCAAACCTTCGATTGTCAGGACTTCCCGATCCTGGGCTCGCGCAGCAGGATAGATGCAGGATACGATCGGTTCCCCATCGACCAGCACAGTGCAGCTACCACATTCTGCTTCTCCACAACCCACCTTTGTACCTGTTAGACCAAGGCGGTTGCGCAGCACATCTGAGAGCATTTCATCAGGACGGATTTCAACTTCTACGATCTGACCATTGACACGACAGTTCAACATGGGGTTTACCTATACCATTTCATAATGACTTGCACGCTTATGAGCCACCGTTACCGTTTCCTCTAAGAGCGACGAAACCAGGTGCTCGCGGTAGGCCTTCGTCGATCGATGACGACTGGTGCGGAATTGAGCTTCCTCCAAGATGGCCAAGGCCACCTGGTCCAATACAATCTTGTCCGGAATATGACCGATGAGCGCACTTGATCCACCGCTAGCAAAAAAAGGTGTCGGTCCGCCCGGACCAATCGAGATTCTTGCATCGACAATCTTGCCTTGCTGATCACAGCGCAGCCATACGCCCATATTCATGATCGCTATGGCAACGCCTTGTGGACGCATCACTCTTCGGAAGGCACTACCTTCCAGTGCTTCCCGCCGTTTGAAGCGCAACGCCGAGATCAGTGTTCTTTGACGATCAAAGGATACTTCCCCAGGACCGGTGAAGAGATCTGCAAGAGCGAGCCAGCGTTCTGAGTCTTGCGAAACTAGATGAACTTCCGCATCATGTGCAAGCAGCGCAATTGTCCCATCCCCAGCCGGTAATGCATGTGCAACATTTCCTCCCAATGTAGCAACATTCCTGACTTGTGGGCCTCCAATAAGTTTGCAAGCTTCAACCAGGGCTGGTGCGTGTTTCTGCGCGAGTGGATTATTTAGCAGCCTCGATAGGGGGATAGCTGAACCAACAACCACGAAATCTTCAGAAATTGTGAACTCGTGTAACGCTTCAATCCGACTGATATCAATCAAGCTTTTAACCCGTGAATGGCGCCCTTGGTCCAGATCCAGCAGCAGGTCTGTTCCACCTGCAATAACGGCAGAATCCGGAGACGTCATTAAGGTTTGAAGCGCATCTTCAATCGTGAGGGGTGTGTGAAAATGTTCCCATCCAGTCATAGATTTCTACGCATTGAGGACTAAGGATGCACCAGCACTTGTCGATGAGCGGGGGGCTCAACGCCGCCCGCAGGAACACCCTCCGAGCGACTGTACATCCGAGGTTTAATGATTTTAACACTCCGTGGTACGACTATCAATAGATCAAACAACTTCTGCATTAGGTAGGCGGGATAAATAAATACCTTTTCCCGCTTGACCGTGCCAAGTTTCACCATCCACGATGAGGTTTCCCCGCAGAAAGACCTTCTCAGGGAATCCCTTCAAGTGCCATCCTTCGTACAAGTTATAGTCAGTACGATGATGAGCGTGTGCTAGACCATACTCAATCTCACGCGCTGGATCCCAAACTACAATGTCCGCATCTGATCCCGGCAACAAGGCACCCTTCTTGGGGTAAAGGCCGAAGATTTTTGCGGGATTGGTGCTGGTCAGCGCAACAAATTCATTCATACTGATGCGACCTGAACCCACGCCTTCTGTCCAGAGCACAGGCAGCCGATCGCCTACGCCAGGCAAGCCATTGGGGATCTTGGTGAAATCGTCTTTTCCCAACTCTTTTCCGGGGATTGAAATCTCCGCACCCTCATACTCTATGGCGCGCGTTCCATCAAAGAAGAATGGGCAATGATCGGTGCCAACGCTTTGGAAGACACCTTCAGACAATCCCTGCCACAGCATGAGGTTGTCTTGTTCCGACCGCATGGGAGGTGAGCAAATCCATTTCGCCCCATCCTTTCTACGTAGATGTTCGAGATTGAAGAAGAGATACTGCGGGCAGGTCTCACCCATGATGGGGAGTCCTTGATCGCGCGCATAACGGATCTGTTCCATCCCCCCACCTGTGTTCACATGCACAACGTAGAGCGGGGATCCTGCTTGCTGCGCTAAGGCGATTCCGCGTAAGACTGATTCAACCGCTCCCCAGGCAGGGCGGGTATGCGCATGCCATTCCGGTGTACTGTGTCCAGCAGCCAGGGCCTCAGCGGTGAGGATTTCGATCACATCCCCATTCTCCGCATGCAGCATCGGGAGCATGCCATGTTCGGCACCAATGCGCATAACCTTGAAGATTTCCCCATCCTGCAATCGTAAGCGACCGTTATAGGCGGTAAACACTTTCAGGCTCGTGATGCCCTCTTTCAAGAGGTTCGGGATCTGTGCTTCGATCTCAGGATTAAGACGTGTGATGTTCATGTGGAAGGCAAAGTCAATGGCAGCCTTTGGGTCGGCTTTTGCATGCCAGACGTCCACGGCTTCATTCAGGCTGGGGAAGTCCTGCGGGATAAAGTCGATAACGGTGGTCGTCCCACCGAAGGCGGCCGCTTTATGGCCACTGTAATGATCATCTGAGGACACGGTATCAAACATCGGTAGATCGAGATGAACATGTGGATCAACCCCACCCGGCAAGATAAATTTGCCGCTAGCATCGATCAACTCACAATCCTCGTCGGGCAAATCAACCCCGATGGCTTCGATCCTCTCACCCGCGATCATCAAGTCCGCGCGGATGATCTCACTTGCGCTTACCAGGGTGCCTGACTTGAGCAATTTCTTGTCTGCGGTCATGCTATTCTCCAGAGAACGTAATCCGGAAAGTGGGTGTATCGATCCAGCGTGCGTCCTCATCCCCACAACTCTTTTACGAGCGCAAACCTCGGTACTATCGGATCAGGCTTTCTTCGGGTCCTTTCAGTGTTAAATCGTTAAGTTCCCGTGCTGAAAGCAGCTGCTGGCCTGTGGTGTATAGAAAGGTGAAGCGGCGCCCTCGATTGGCTTTGATCGGGTTTGCCAACCTATGGACAGGACCCAGCTTGATTTTATAGTACGGCTCGTGCGCGCTCGGGTGATCTGGCTCACTGTGCAACAATTCCCCACGTTGCATGAGTTCAAAGCCTTTTACTGGAGCAAGGTAGTGGACCGACCATTTTTCAGCCCCGAAGGCTGCTGTCAGGTAGAAAGCCACCCAATCGACACGTATCATCTTCGGCGCCGACTTCAACGGGATGCGGTACCAACCGAGTATCCGTACGATCGCCAGATCTCGAGGCTCTGGCAGGACGGCAACTAACACCAGATCGTCAGGCTCAAGCTTTGACATCCATCCCCCTCGGTCTACTTGAAGTGACGAACGATCAAGGTTATTGCGCGGGTTCCAGCTTGCGCTACATTTCCAGCAGCTCTTTATCAGGTCGAGTTACGCGAGAAGCCCAACCTTTTGGTTAAACGCCTGGATCAGGCGATCTATTTCTTCTGTATATCCTGGAATGGATGACCAATGATCGCGGTCGTACCACTGATCCATTATTTCTTCGTAGGTACGACCCTGCTGCTCGACCCAGGTGAAATACTTCAAGTTGTGTACCCGGCGGCGATCGGTGTAGCGTAGCTCCAACACATCGTCGGTCGCCAAACCCAACATATAGCGATTGAAGTCAACGGCTGCATCGGTTGCGCTGTACGACCCCACTTCTTCATGCATCTCATCAAGACGGCTTTGATACAACTCCATCGAGTCAGTGAACACCGTTAACACGACGTCCTGCTCAGTGAGTTCATAGTATTTGGCAAATTTCACAGCCATGCTGAGATTGGCGATGCTCGAGAAACCCAGCTGGTCGAGTTTCTCAACAAAGTCTTGTGCGACACCTTGTCCAGCCAGGTACTCTCTTCCTGCAGGCTCATTGAACAAGCGAGATAGGTGCACAATGACTTCGTCGTCAAGCGCCATGATCATGTCGGTGTTCTTCACATTGTGAATCCAGGGGACATGCTTATCCCCAATACCCTCGATGCGGTGGGCGCCAAAACCATTCTCCAGTAGCGTCGGACATTGTCGCGCCTCACCAGCGGCGATCTTGCTATCGGGGAAGACATGCTTCATATAGTCACCGCAGGCGATGGTTCCAGCTGATCCCGTGGTTAAAACCACCCCACGGTAGGAATCACCGGGCCGCAGCTCCTGCTCCAGTAGCTCTTGCATCGCCTGCCCGGTGACTTCATAGTGCCAGAGGTAATTGCCATATTCCTCGAATTGGTTAAAGATCATCAGGTCTTGACCCGACTCTCGCAGCTCCCAGCATTTATCGAAGATCTCCTTCACGTTTGACTCAGAGCCTGGCGTTTTTATCGTCTCACCGGCGATGTTCGCCAACCAATCAAAGCGTTCTTTGCTCATACCCTCGGGCAAAATGGCGATCGACTCACACCCGAGAAGAGCCGAATCGTAAGCCCCTCCGCGGCAATAGTTTCCGGTGGATGGCCACACTGCCTTCTGGGTTGTCGGGTCGAACTGGCCTGTCACCAAACGCGGGACAAGGCAACCAAAGGCTGCACCAACCTTGTGTGCTCCCGTGGGGAACCACTTTCCTACCAGCGCAATAATCCGGGCATCCACACCCGTTAGCGATGGTGGGAACTCAAGATAATTCACCCCACCAAAACCGCCACCGGTTGGAACGGGTTCGTTCTTCCATGTGATCCTGAATAAGTTAAGTGGATCTACATCCCACAGTCCCACCGAGCCAAGCTTTTGCTTAATATCGGGTGGGATCAGTTCGGGGGATTTCATTTGCGCAAAGGTCGGGATGATGATATTGCGCTCACGTGCGAGTTTGACGCTTCGTTCTAAACGATCCTCCATGATCGAAAGGTCGATCATTGCTTTACGAGCTCCTTTCCTCACTACCAATTTTGGATTTTTCTTTATCTTTACGGATGATATATAAAGGTCGGCCCTTTGCCTCATCATATAGCCGTCCGATGTACTCACCCAGAATGCCCAATGAAATCAGTTGTACACCCCCAAGAAAGAGGACGGCGATCAAGGTTGACGCCTGACCAAAAAAGGCCTCATTCCCAATCAATCTAAGAATGATGACTAAAGGGATAGCCAGTATGCTCAACCCGGCGCTTACGAATCCCATGTACGTGGCAATTTGCAAAGGGAAATAGGAGAATCCTGTTACGGCATTCAAGGCCAAGCGCAACATTTTCTGGAATGGATACTTTGTTTCCCCCGCATAACGAGCAGCCCGCAAATAGGGCACGCCTGTCTGGCGAAAACCCACCCAGGCCACCATGGCACGCGGGAAGCGATGCTTCTCACGCATGGAGGCCAATACGTCGATGACCTGGCGATCCATCAAGCGAAAATCGCCGGTGTCCAAGGGAATGTCAACATCTGTAATGCGGTTGATGATGCGGTAAAACACCGCTGCAGTGATTTTCTTAAACCAGGTTTCCCCTTCCCTCTCAGCTCGCACGGCGTAGACGACCTCATACCCCTCTCGCCATTTCTCAATCAGCTGCGGGATTACTTCTGGAGGATCTTGAAGGTCAGCATCCATAATGACTAACGCCTGACCCCGGCATTTGTCCAATCCTGCTGTGACTGCAATCTGATGGCCGAAGTTGCGGGCGAAGATCACTGGTTGTACATGCGCATCCGAGCGCGCCAGATCTTGGATCCACTCGCGCGAACCATCGGTTGAGCCGTCATCGATGAGGATCAACTCCCATGCCTCACCCTGCGCCGACATCACCTCAGTCACACGACGGTGAAGCTCGGGGAGTGATTCGAGCTCGTTATAAACCGGAACAGCGACGCTAACCACGATCTCGTCCTTGCTCATCGCAATTATCCTTTTCCACTCGAGACCCAGGTTTGGCGAAGTGCTGCTAATGCCTCAAGCGTTGGCTCGATTACAAATGCTTCTCCAGCGGCTTGTCTTGCCGCCTTGATATCCTTCAAACCATTGCCGGTATTCAAGACCAAGACCCTGTCCTGTTTTCCCACGAGCTCCATTTCAAGGGCTGCCAGCAGGCCAGCATAGGCTGCAGCACCAGCAGGTTCTGCAAATACGGCTGCTTCCCGACCAAGTATTCCTATCGCTTCAATGATGGCATTATCACTAACCGCGATGTAGGCGCCTCCACTCTGGCGGGCGGCTTGCAGCGCTCTCCAACCATCTCGAGGGAGATCAACGGAGATACTGTCGGCTACCGTATTGGCTCGAACCGGCTTGATTTCATCGGCTCCAGCCTTAAAGGCATTGTAGATGGCAGCTGAACCTTCGGATTGCACCCCATAAATACGCGGGATCGATTCGATCCAACCCAATTGATGCAGGTCGAGGAAGCCCTTGTACAAACCTGAGATGATGTTGCCATCACCAACAGATACGAAGATGGCATCCGGGCGCTCCCAGGTAGACTTGCTACCCGATTTACCTTTCATCGCCGAAATTTGCTCACAGATCTCAAAGGCGGCTGTCTTTTTACCCTCGGCAGTGAAGGGGTTGAATCCTGTATTGCGACAGTACCAGCCAAAAGCTTCTGATGCTTCCAGCGTCAGGTCGAAGGCCTCGTCGTAGGTCCCATCAACCAAGACAACCTGAGCACCGAAGATGAGCAGCTGTGCGACTTTTGCCGCTGGGGCGGTTTTCGGTGCCAGGATCACGGCCGGCATCTTTGCCGCAGCAGCCATCCCGGCCAACGCAGCCCCGGCGTTACCGGTGGAGGCAGTGACGATCGTTTCAACACCCAGACTTTGCGCTCGCGCAACCACAACGGCGCTGGCACGGTCCTTGAATGAAGCCGTCGGGTTGCGCCCATCATCCTTCAACCATAATTGCTTCAGACCAAATCGATTGGCGTGTTGCTCCAGTTGAAAGGTGGGCGTCCAGCCGACGGCACGTAGAGGTGTTCCCAAGTGCCCAGGATCACCCACAGGAATAAGCGGCAGATAGCGCCAGATGGAGGTATCTCTCGATGCTTCGATGTCCTCGATGGAAGTCTTCGAACCGAGCTTCTCATACGGC
>JBFFQB010000083.1:0-15255 GCA_041573795.1 Anaerolineales bacterium | reverse complement strand
TGAGTTCCAGGGGTTTAAGCCTCTCACCTAAGAACTGCGGAGGCGCGGTGATCACGGCAAGCATGGGGAACGTGCTGCCCTCATCACTCGCAGTCGGGTTAAGTGCGTTTCGGAGTGGAAAGGGATGCGTTGAAGTATCTTCTAAACGAGGGTCTCGAGCCGGGTAGGCGTTGGCGGGTTTGAGACGAGCGGGTTTCTTGCCCGGCTTGATTTTGAGGGGGGACAAGTTATTCCTTCTTCTCCGATCCCACATTGAGTTGGTGTGCTTCCTCAACGGCAGTGCGAATGCGCATAAAGGGCTCCATAATGTTGCGTCCCCGTAATCGCCGGGGCAGCATATTACGCCCTGATTCGGCTTCATTCTCATACCCGGGCAAGGCTTGCAGGACATACTGCCCATCCACCGTTGCCCGCACCCACAGCACTGGAATATCCACTCGCTGTCGGAGTTTGAGGAATTCAGCGTCGCGCACAAGGATCAATTCAGGCGTTGACTCCAGTGAGGATAGCAGCGGGATTCCCACAAGATCATTGCAGATATACTCATGCAAAGTATCCCCATAGAGAATTTTCTGAATATTGCTGGGGCGGATCACACCACTGACCCAGAACTCCAGGGGACGCGTCATGGCATCGGTCACCATACATCCGCCGCGGATCGCTGTGCCATCCTCAAAGTTTGCCAGATCTATAAAACAGATTACTCGCTGTTCCTCGTTCTTATCCAGCTTTTCCGTCATTGGCACACCCTTTGCTAGCGCGTGAAGCGCATATAAAACATGAGTTAACTATTCAAATGTAACCTTAAGGAACCCCGCCTGCAAGTGGCCGAGTGGTACCCCCCCACCTCGTTCTCGGCTCTGGCGTGGATGGCATGATCTTCATGCTTTGAGGCCTTAGCTCGTACTTGTGGGGAGTTGGGGCATAGGCGGACCTTCTACCCCAAGATAATCACTCAACGCCGCCCGCATCGCTGTGCGATCATCCCAGGGGTATTCGATCGTGCCGAAACACATCGACTGCTCATGGCCCTTGCCACAGGCCACCACCAGATCTCCGGGATTCGCCAGGCTGAGCGCAAGACGCAAAGCCTCGCCGCGATCGGGTACCCGCCAGAATTGCTCGCCTTCGCGTAATCCATGCTCTCGGACGCCTGCTGCCATCTCCTCCAAAATCCCATCGAGCGACTCGGTGCGCGGGTCCTCGGCTGTGAGCACGGTGCGATCAGCAAGTTCGGCCGACACCCCGGCCATCAGGCGGCGCTTCTCTCGATCCCGCAATCCAGCCGAGCCAAATACGCAGATCACCTGCCCATCGGTCAATTCCCGGGCAGTCTTCAATGCCTGCCGCAGCGCGTTCGGCGTATGCGCAAAGTCTACAATCGCCAGGAACGGCTGCCCCAAATCGATAACTTCCATGCGACCGGGGACCGCCCTCAAATTGGCGATGCCGCTGGCAGCAACCTCAGGATCAATTCCCAATCCAGACACGGCAGCCGTGAAGGCGGCCAGGATGTTGTAGACATTGTAGCGACCGATGAGCGCGCTGCTGATCGGGGTTTGGTAGCCGTCTCCATGAACCTCCAGCCGCAAACCCGTCGCCTCACTGACGATGTCCCGGGCGAAGACATCAGCCTCCCCTTCAATAGCATAGGTCACCTGGGAAACCTGGGTAAGCTCGTGTAAGAGCGCGTAGGAGCTATCATCGCGGTTAAGAATGCCCCTACGCACCTCAATTTGCGGCTTTGGATAGCTGTCGTGCAGGCTGCGGAACAGCCTGGCCTTGGCCTGGCGATAGTCCTCCACGCTGCCGTGGTAATCAAGATGTTCATGGGTAATGTTGGTCACCACTGCGATATCGAAGTCACAGGCCGAGACGCGATGCTGCGCCAGTCCATGCGAGGTCGTCTCGAGGATGCAGTGGGTCAAGCCTGCCTCGACCATGCGGCGTAAGTAGCCCTGGACTTCAAAGGCATCTGGCGTGGTGACATGCAGCCCGGTATCGGAGACCTCGTCGCCAATCACGACATTGACGGTCGTGATCATGCCAGTGGGTATGCCGGCCTGCTGCAGCACCTGGAAGAGTAAATTGCAGGTCGTCGATTTACCGTCCGTACCGGTGACTCCAACCATCACAAGGGAACGAGCAGGATAACCATGCCACGCTGCTGCCAGCTGTGCCCAGGCCAGACGAGATTCTTCGACTTGTACGTAGGGTGCGGCCAGTCCAGATAAGGAGTGCTCCCCCACAATAGCCGCTGCCCCTCGCTCGACGGCATCGGGGATAAAGTCGTGCCCATCCAGCTCCGATCCAGGCACAGCAACGAAGCATGAACCGTTTTGGACCTGACGCGAGTCGACGGTCAGGGATGTGATTTCTACATCATCCTGACCGTCGGGTAGTTCGATATGTAATGCTTTGTAGATTTCCGAAAGACGCATGTGCGCCTTCACGCGAAGTTGGATCCGGTTGGATGGAAACTTTCCACCCCGCCGATCAATGATGGACTACCGTAAGGTTTGGCGCAGATCCTCGAGTTTCCCCGAGACAGAGCCATCCAGCACCTTATCCCCAATGCGAATGACCAGACCACCGAGGATGCCTGGGTCAACGCGAAAACTGATCGTGGCGCTGTCACCCAATTGACCGACGACATCCTTCTTAACCGCGTCCTGCTCTTTCTTCGTCAGGGGCAGCGCACTCGTCACCTCGGCGCTCGCACCACTGACCGATTCACCCTCCAGCAAGACAACTTTGCCCTTCTTAACGCCGCTGAAGAACTCCTCGATCAATGCATGCTGGCGCTTCTCATCCAACGATGCACCAATAACTTTCTGCGCAGCCGCGACGGCTAATGCAGCAACCTGGCCACGCAGCTCACCAAGCGCCTGCTCCTTCTCTTGTTCGGCCTCTGCACGTGCTGCCTCACGGATCGAAGTCGCTTCGGACTCGGCCGCTTCTTTGATCTCCTTCTGAACCTCTTCGCCCCGGCCAGTCGCTTCACGAACGATCCGGCTAGCCTCTTGCTGTGCCTTGGCGAGGATCTTCTCTGCCTCTTTCTCGGCATTCTCGCGTGCCTCAGCGGCAATGCGGGCATCCTCCAGTCCCTTGGCGATATTCTCTCTGCGCTTCTGCAGAGCATTAATCAAGGGTCGATATACCCAGGCGACGAGAATGGTAAATACGATAAGGAAATTGAAAACCTGGACTATGAGGTAGCCAAGGTTAATGCCTAAGCCTTCCAATGGACTTCCTCCTCTCGCTCGTCGCTCGACTTACCCAACGAATAGGATCAGCATCGCTACAACCAGGGCGTAAATAGCCACAGCTTCAGCGAAGGCGATCGCCAGAATCATGTTAATCTGGATCGCACCGGCGGCATCGGGATTTCGGGCGATACCCTGTACCGCACCGCTACCCAGGATACCAATACCCAGGCCAGCCCCCAGCGTACCGACCATTGCCAGTCCAGCGCCTAGGAATTTCAAACCATTTGCGATTGCCAGAGCAGCTGCTTCTTCCATCATTCCTCCATAAGTTCGCGTGATGTATTTTGTTTCAATCAGGCATGCGCTTCAGCACGCTCTTCCCCATGATCGTCATGATCATCATGCGATTGGGTTGCCATGGTCATGAAAACCATCGTGAGCATACCGAAAACCAAGGCCTGGATAAGACCTACCATGACTTCAAGTAGTAAGAATCCGGATTGGACCAGCACTGGAACCAGCGACCCGATAACAAAGAGCAGGACCGACCCGGCGAAGATATTGCCGAACAATCGGAAGGAGAACGAGATGATCTTGGCGATCTCCGCTATAAACTCCAGCAGCCCGACGAAGATATCCAGGAAAGGCATCATCACATCGAAGGGCCCCAGGTTCTCGCTGACCCACATCCGACCGAAATTGCGGAAGGCGAAGAATTTAGAGAAGTAGCCCGGACCAAGGGCTCGAAGACCGATGATCTGTGTCACGACAACTGAGATCAAAGCCAATGCAACGGTGAAGTTCAAATCTGTCGATGTCACCCGGATCCAGGGTGTAAACCCGACCAGGCTGGAGCCTTCCATATGCTCGCCTTCGCTGTGCTCAGCCTCCGTTTCATGGGCTTCGCCCGCCATGACCTCATCGCTGTGCGTCTCATCCGAGTGGAGCTCTCCTGAATCGGCATGACCTTCATCATGCCCGCCCTCAAATTCGACCTCTTCCGTGACAGTGCTTACATCGAAATCACCGATGCTGAAGAGCGTCTGGGTTTCATACGCAGGGAGTCCAGCGTGGGGTTCGTGAAACGAGCCGATGCTGTCCACACCGGGGATGAGCTCCATCCAATTGACGACAAGGACCAAGAGCACAATTGTCGCCATCCAGGGGAAGATCTGGCGTGTCCATTTACCGGCGGTCGATTCAACCAGGTTGTAGATCCCCTCCACCAGCGCCTCGATCGCGCCGGCAAAGCCCCCTAGCACAAGTTCGCCCTTGCGCGTCGCCAGGCGCACGCTCAGGGCCATCAGAATCAATATCAGGTCAGCCACCAGCAGCGAGCTGAGCGTATTGGTGAGGTAGAGTTCTCCAATCAAAGGCAGCGTGAAAGGTCCTGCCAGCGGTTCTGCTGGAACCTGAACGTGCGGCATGATCGGGGCAAAGGCTCGGGCGGCGTACACATTCCCGATGATGATCAGGACGATCAGCCAGCGATAAAAACCCCATCTACGCTTCTGACGAGTCGGTTTGGCGTCCGTCACCTTCAGCATCCTCCTGTTTTGATTTACCTATGGTCTTGCTGGAAAGGTCTTGGATACGATCAGCGTTCGAAAAAACGACACGTAACACCAGGGCAAAAGTCAGTGGAACACTCAACAGGATTAATCCAAGCGTGATCCACGGCCGTGTACCCAGCTGATTATCGAGCCACAGCCCTCCGAATAGCGCTCCCAGGACGATCGCAAGTGTCAGGCAACCAACTTGCCCAACAACGCCCAACAAGGCCGTTAGCAGCGCTCGCTGATTTTGGGCCGTGTCGGGCGTGGGACCTTCCTGGGCCATCGTTCGGGAATTGTATCACAAGCGAAAAAGAGGGTCAATGAAGTAGACCCAACTTGTCCACTTAGAATAGGCTTTGCGCTGCCTGAAGGGCCCAATCAAGCCAGGGTGCGCTTAAAGAGCCGATCACTACGATGGCCAAAATGCACAAACCCAAGCCTATCCCATAAGCTCGTGGAACCGATATGGGCACATCCTCTTGTTCAGAGCGATACAGGTAAACAACTTTGAGCACCGTCAGGTAGTAGTACAAACCAACGATAGCGTTTAGGACACCCACGAAGGCCAACCAAATCCACCCACTCTCGACGGCTGCAGCGAAAACATACACTTTCGCCACGAATCCAGCCAACGGCGGCATGCCGCCCAGGGATAAAAGCGCCACCATCAGGGCTAATGCCAGGCCGGGCGAGCGCCGTGAAAGACCAGCGTAGTCTTCGATCTCGTCTGAGCCGGCGGTGCGGGCGAAGAGAATCACAACGGCGAAAGCCGCCAGGTTGGTGATGATGTATGCCGCCAGGTAGAAAACAATGCTCGCAGCACCAAATGTGCTCAGCGCAACCAGGCCGATCATGGCATAGCCTGCGTGGGCGACGGAGGAATAGGCCAACAGTCGCTTGATATTCTTCTGCGGTAGGGCTAGCAGGTTGCCAATTGTCATCGTTGCCGTGGCCATCACAGCCAGAATCCAGGTCCACTGCAGTTCAATCGCCGGGAATACCGCCAACATAAAACGGACGAGGACGGCAAATCCAGCGGCCTTGGAGGCCGTTGATATGAAGGCTGTAATCGGGGTCGGGGCGCCCTCGTACACATCGGGTGACCAAAAATGGAACGGTACAGCAGAGATTTTAAAGGCGAAGCCGACCAGTACAAGCAGTGCCATCGACGCGATCAACCAGGGCGAAAGGAAGCCCTCACGCAAGGCAACAGCCAGGCTGTAGAGGTTGGTATTGCCTGCAAATCCGTACAGTAAGCTGAAACCATACAACATCACTGCCGATGTCAGGGCACCGAAAAGGAAGTATTTAATCCCCGATTCGGTCGACTTATCATCCCCCTTCACAAAACCAGCCAGTACGTAGAGTGGGATGGAGGTGGTTTCGATGGCCAGGAAGAGCATCATCAGGTCGGCCGAGGCCGCCATTAAATTCATGCCAAGGGTGGCAACGATCATGAGGGCGAAGTATTCGCCACGCTCAGAGACATCACCAAGCCCTGAAGAGAGCAGCGCAGATATTGCTGCGGCAAACAGCAGCACGGCTTTAAAGGTGAATGCGGGCCAATCGTGGCGCAGCATCCCACCCAGTATGAGCGTGTCGCCTGACGTGGGCCGTGAAAATAGGATGGCAACAACGAGGATACCCAGAAAACCCACGGTGCTCACCGTGGCCATAACCCCGGTCCGGCGCCTTGTCAGCACATCCAGCAGGAGCACCAGCCCGGCCAGGGCTAGCAGCAGAATTTCTGGAAGGATGGCCACTATGGTCTCGCTTGAGAAGGCTGCGATATCCACTTATGCACCTCCAAGCAGTGAGAGCACGTTTCTGGCGCCCGATGCAACCAGCGGGGCCATGATCGAGGGATAGACCCCCACCAGGATCAGGATCCCGGCCAAGAGGATCAGGGCGACTTTATCGTAGCGATTGATCGGGGTGATATTCCCCTCCAGTTCTTCCGGCACCTCCCCAAAGAAGACGCCTCCGATGACGCGCATGATGTACCCGGCGGTGATCACGATTGAAATTGCAGCGATGATTGCCAGGATGGGCTGCTTTTGCCAGAGACCCATGAAAATTGGGAATTCGGCGATGAACCCTGACAATCCGGGCATCCCCATCGAGACCAACCCCCCGACGATGAAGGCCACACCCACAAGCGGCATGTACTTCATCATGCCACCCAATTGCGGGATCTCGCGCGTGTGCGCCCGGTCATACACCATGCCGACGACAGCGAAGAAGAGTGCCGTCATTACGCCATGCGAGAACATCTGGATGCCCGCCCCGGTTAGACCATCGCTGTTCAACGTGGCGAAACCCAGCAAAACCAGGCCCATGTGCGATACCGATGAGAAGCCAATAACGTACTTAAAGTCGGTCTGGACCGAAGCGATGAAGGCGCCATAGACGACGTTCACGGTGGCCAACCCCAGCACAAGCGGCGCCCAGAACTTGGCCCCTTCTGGCAGGAGCATGATACCCACACGCAAGGAGGCAAAAGCGCCCAGTTTCATCAAAACACCAGCGTGGAACATGGAAACCGCTGTTGGTGCGGCGACGTGTCCGTCCGGCGACCAGTTGTGCACCGGGAAAATACCCCCAAGCACCGCAAAGCCGAAAAATACAAAGGGGAACCAGAATTTCTGAAAGGTGGTCGAGAAACCTGCCTGTTCCAGATCGAAGAGATTGAAGGTGTTGCCTCCAGCGGCGTAGAACATCGCCAGTGCACCCACAAGTGCGACCACCGAGCCGATGAAGAGGTAGAGTGTAAGCTTCATGGCGGCGTACTCGCGTGTGACCTTCCATCCCCAGATTGAAATCAAGAGATACATCGGGAAAACGGCAATTTCGTAGAAGAAGAACAGCATGAAGAGATCGAGCGCCACGAACACACCGAACACGCCCGTCGCCAGAATGAATAGAAAGGCGAAGAACTCGCGCGGGCGGTCGTCAATACCCCACGAGATCAACACCCCGGTGAACATAACAACACCGGTGAGCAAGACCAGCGGAACGCTCATGCCATCAACACCGACAGCGTAACTGATGCCCAACCTGGGGATCCACTCATACTGCTCAACGAACTGATATCCCCCGAGAGCTTGATCATAGGAGAAATACGCCCAGATCGAGAAGACCAGCGCGATGGTGGCTCCCGCCAATGCGGTGACACGGATTGCACGAAGGCGATCCGCCGGGAACAGCAGCAGAAGGACCCCAAAGACGATCGGGGTGAAGACAACGATGCTAAGAACGGGAATTTGCATAGGACGCTCTCAACTCTTCCATCAGATGCGTCGGCCAATCCTTCACTGTGGCCGACGGATTATCCAAATAACCTCGTCACGGTCTGGTTGATCACATTCAGGATCCATGCCGGCCATACACCGATCCACAGCATGAGAACCATGAGGGGGGCAATGGCGAGAACTTCAAGACGTTTGATCTCCATCTCATGCCCTTGCCACTTCTCATTCAAAGGACCATGCAACACCTTGGCGATCCCTTTGAGAATGTATGCGCCGGTGATTAAGAGACCGATCATCGAAAGCGCCGTGAACAAGGTGAAGATCGGCCAGGCACCCCGTACCACCATAAATTCAGAAACAAAGCCGTTTAACCCCGGTAAGCCCAGCGAGGCCATGGCGGTGAAAATCAGGATACCGCCATAGATCGGCGCTAGCGGGAATAATCCGCCCAATTCGTTCAAATCACGCGTATGGGCGCGCTCATACATCACACCGACGAGCAGGAACATACCCGCTGCGGAGAGACCATGGTTGAACATCTGCAGCACGGCGCCGTTTACGGCAATGACGGCATCCCCGGCCAGCATTGTCCCATTGGCGAACGCGGCTGCAGCAATACCCAGCACCACAAAACCCATATGGTTAACAGAAGAATAGGCCACAAGTCGTTTGAAATCGTCCTGGCCCCAGGAAGCAAATGCCCCCAGGACGATCGCCAACGTGGCGAGCAATGCCAGGGCGCCGGCGTAGAGTTTCGCCTCCACAGGGTAGAGCGGCAAAACCAGCCGTAGGAAACCATAGGCGCCAAGCTTGAGCAGCACGCCAGCCAGGATCATCGACCCTGCCGTAGGTGCTTCGGTGTGGGCATCGGGAAGCCATGTATGGAAAGGCCAGACCGGTACCTTGATGGCAAAAGCAATTACGAAGGCCCAGAAGGCGATCCGTTTCACCACAGCAATCGATAGGGTGATCGGCAAACCCAGAACTGTCAGGGGCTGGTTCAAGGTTGACCAGGATTCGGTAATGCTGACCAGGTCAAAAGTCCCCGAGGCGACGCCGATCAGCTGGATCGCAAGCAGGAGGCCTAACGATCCCGCCATGGTGTAGATCATGAATTTGAAAGAGGCGTACTTGCGATTGGCGCTGCCCCATTGGTTGATCAAGAAGTACATCGGGACCAGTCCGATCTCCCAGAACACAAAGAAGAGCAGCAGGTCGAGCGAAAGGAAGACACCCAGCATCCCCATTTCGAGCATCAGGAAGAGCATCATGTAGGCGCGTACGTTCTCTTGAATACTGAACGAGATCAATAGCGCCAGGGGTGTAAGCAGGGTCGTGAGCAGGACCATGGGGACAGAAATGCCATCTACGCCAACATGGTAGCTCGATTCAATCGCCTCGTACCATACAGCCTGTTCCACAAACTGATAGCCCGGCATCCCCGCATCATAGCCAAACCACATCCACAACGAAAAGCCGAGTGGCACCAGGCTGATCAAGAATGCAAGCCAGCGGATGGTCTGTTTACGCTCGCTCGGTACAAGCAGCAGGAACAGCGCACCGACAATCGGTGAGAAAAGGATGATGCTGAGGAGATGTTCACCCAAAAATGCCATTACAAAGTCTCCGACGTCAAGCCTGGTTCCTCAGGTTAGGGTTTGAAGACCAGGAAATAGGACAAGACGATACCCACAAAAACCACGCCGATGATCAGATACTCCTGCACCCGACCGGTCTGGATCACACGCAGGGCTCGACCGATACGTTTTGTTCCTTCCCCGACCAGATCTCCAGCACCATTCACGATGGGCACATCAATATAGGAGCGCAGGAAAGCCCCCAGCCTCAGGCTGGTTCGCCCGACGAGGTGCAGGAATCCATCGATAACGCCGCGATCAATCCAGCGGTAGGTGAATGTTTCTGCAAACCAGTAAGCCGGTTTGACGAAGGCTACCTGGTAGAGCTCATCGAAGTAGTACTTGTTTTCCAGCAAGGCATAGACAGGACCCAGCGGCTTGCGCAGCGGGTCGGCGGCGCCGGATTTAAGGCTGCGGTAGACCGCCCAACCCACCAGCAATCCGCCTAGCGCCACCCCCACGGAGGTCAAGAGCGGGATCGCATTGAAGGCGATCGTCTTCGGATGCTCGAGCAATGTGCCACCGATGAATTCATGAAACCAGTTGGGGATCAACCCGCCAATCAGCGGGAACTCTTCCGGGATACCCATCCAACCTGCGGCGATGGCAAAGACAGAGAGGATCACCAGCGGCAGCGTCATCGATCGCACCGATTCATGCGCATGTTCGGCAGCCTTCGTGCGGGGCTCCCCAAGGAAGGTCAATGTGATCTGACGCATGGTGTAGAACGCGGTCAGCAGCGCTGCTAACGCCAGCGTGCCGAAGACAATATAGTGATGATGGGCAAAGGCGTCGGCCAGGATTTCATCCTTGGACCAGAAGCCCGCTGTGACCAGGGGGAAGCCTGAGAGCGCCAAGCCACCAATCAGGAAGGTGGCAAAGGTCACCGGCATCTTCTTGCGCAGGCCACCCATGTTGAGCATGTCCTGCGGGTCGACGTATTCGTGCGTGTCATGCACACCGTGCTCCATCCCGTGGATCACTGACCCCGACCCAAGGAAGAGCAGCGCTTTGAAAAAGGCGTGCGTGATGAGATGGAAAGCTGCCGCAACGAAGGCGCCAATGCCAACGGCGGCAACCATGTAGCCCAGCTGCGAGATCGTCGAATAGGCCAGGACGCGTTTGATGTCGTTTTGCGCTACTGCAATCGTGGCGGCAAAGAGCGCCGTGAACGCGCCGATCGCCGCAATCGTGAGCATGGTAGGCGTCAGATGACCACCCTCGTGCCAGCCGACTGTGATCAGCGGGAAGAAGCGCACAACCAAATACACACCGGCGGAGACCATCGTGGCAGCGTGGATCATGGCCGAGACCGGCGTGGGGCCTTCCATGGCATCGGGCAACCAGACATGCAATGGGAATTGCGCTGATTTACCGACCGTGCCAATAAAGAGCATCAAGCCGATCAGACCGCCTGTGGAAAATACAGGAATGAGTGATTTCGTTGATGCCAGGAGCTCGAGCGTTTGCTCGTTGTAGAGAATTTCACGGTAGCTGAGCGTGCCAGTAAACGAGTACAGATATGCCAACCCCAGGAGCATGAACACATCCCCGATACGGGTGGTGATGAAAGCCTTGATCATGGCGTCACGAGCGCTCGGTTTGCCATACCAGAAGCCAATCAGCAAATACGAGCACAGACCCATGATCTCCCATCCGATAAAGAGCAGCAGCAAGTTATCGGAAACGACCAGCGTGAGCATACCGAAGGCGAAAAGCGAGATGAAGGCGAAAAACCGAGCGTACATCGGCTCGATCCCGCCAGCATGTGGGGGCAAACCCTTGCGATCCTCGCTGTCACGCTTTTTCCCAAAATTGTGGTAGCCGACGCTGTAGATGAAGATCATCAAGCAAGTCCAGGCTACAAAGAAAAGCGTCAGCGCGCTCAGGGGATCGATAAGAACGCCAAGTTTGAGCGCAGTCTCACCTGTGGGCAGCCAATTAATCGAAGAGGTAAAGGGATGGTGTCCGAGGTCGTGCGTGTTCACGGCTCTCCAGAAAACAAACATCGCCGAGGCCCATGAAAGCAGCATCGCCCCGATTGCGATCCCGTGGCTCAAGCGATTATTGCGATGGGCCCAGAGCACGATGATGAAGAAGGCCAGCACCGGTGGGAGTGGGGTTAACCAGATGAGGGTTTCTATCGACATAGGACCTCGCCTACCACTTCAACATATCGATCTCTTCCGCCGCGACGGTGTGGCGGCGACGGTAGATCGAGATAATCAGCGCTAAACCGACAGCAGCTTCTGAGGCTGCTACGGCAAAAACAACCAGCGCAAAGGCCTGACCGACGATGATATCCGGTGTGATATAGCGCCAGAAGGCGACCAGGTTGATGTTGACAGCATTCAGCATTAGCTCGATGGCCATCAGGATAGCCAGGGCGTTACGGCGAGCCAGTGCGCCATACAAACCGATGCAGAATAAAGCCGCAGAGAATAAGACATACCAGGAGAGCGGGATCATGCATCCACCTCCTCGTCCTTGCCACGCACAAGCGGCCAGGCGACCATGATCGATCCGATCAAGGCTGCTAGCAGCAGGACAGAGGCAACCTCAAATGGAATAATGTAGCGGTTAACATCGACCAGCGCTGTCCCAAGATCTTCCAGCAGGGCTTCCTGACTCATCGCCAGTGTGGGCGCATCCACCGCCAGGGCAGGTGTTTGCGTGAACAGGGCGATCAAGCCTGCAAACAAGATCAAGGCAGCGATGGCGGCGCCCCACCAGGTCTTGCTCACCTGACGAATACGCTGGCGTGTCGCCTCCTGCGTAAGCATCACGACAATGATGATCATGATGGCGATAGCATCGATGTATACAGCGATCTGAACGACAGCAAGGAAACCCGCGTTGAGCAGCACAAAGAATACGGCGACGCCGGCCAGGGTCAAGATCAACCATAAGGCTGCGTGGACCATCGAGGGCGTTGAAACAACCATGATGGCAGAGACGATGGTCAAAAAGGCAGCGACGAGGAATGCGATTTGGAGTAGGCTCAGCATACAGACTCTCTCAATGTTTCAATCTATCCTGCTTCCGCAGCGGATTCGAACTTGGTTCGGGCCGCCCGGGCATATAACCCCAGTGCCACAAGTGTGAGCACGATGAGCAATGCATTGGCTCCCAGGTGGGTGATCAAGCGCCCTAAGCCAAGCTGAATGGCCAGTTTCTCGGCAATCGCAGTGAAAACAAGACCAAACAAAGCCACAGGCGTAATGAACTTCCAGTTAAGCGAATTCATCTGGTCAATCCGAATACGCGGGAACGAGCCCCGGATCCAGATGACGACGAAATAGACGATCGAGGTTTTGATTGAAAAGTAGAGCATCCCCAGTATGGGGTAGAGATCGACCCAGGGTCCACTCCATCCGCCAAGGAAAAGCGTGGCGGTGAGGGCTGAAATTGTGAAGGCGTGCAAGAACTCGGCGACAAAGAACATGCCGAATTTCAAACCGGAGTACTCGATGTTGTATCCGGCGACGATCTCTGAATCCGCCTCGAGTAGATCGAAGGGAGCCCGCCCAACCTCAGCCAACGAACTGATGAAGAAGATGATCGCGGCCACAGGCGCAAGCAGCACGAAGGGAATCGGGCGTTGAGCCTCGACGATCGTTTGCATTCCCATCGATCCCGAGAGCAACACCGGGACAAGTAACGCCAGGACCATCGGTACAGAATAAGAGACCATTAAGGCGACGGTTCGGAAAGCACCAAGCAAAGCGTATTTGTTATTGGATGACAGGCCAGCTAAGAGGATACCCAGCGTACCAATGGCCCCGATCGAAATGATGTAGAGCACACCGACGTTGATGTCCGCCGGCAGAACAGTCGGGGCGAGTGGCAGCACCGCCCAGAGACCGACGACAGACATAACCGTTATCAAGGGGGCGAGATTATAGGGTACAAGATCGGCGCCGGTGGGGGTGATCAGTTCTTTGGTCACCAATTTCAGCAAATCCGCTACAGTTTGGAAGACACCGAACGGGCCGACACGATTTGGACCCAACCGATCCTGGATGCGGGCGATAACCTTACGTTCACCCCAGATCAGCAGGAAGGTCAGAAGTAAGACAGCTGTGGCCAGGATCAAAGCCGTCAGAAGTTGGAGCAAGAAGGTTACGAATTCCGGCAACAACCCAAAGCCTATCAACCAGGTTCGTAGTAAATCGCCTATCCAAGCAATCGGATCCTTCAAGACATCGATCATGCTGCACTCCAGCAAACGTAAATAAATAGCTGATGTGAGCTCACATCAGCCAGATATTTCCATAATTCTACGTTACACCCACTCAAGGACTCCCTTGCGCCAGGCGTAGAACAAGCCCGCAGCAAGGATGAGGATGAACAAGACGCCTTCCAACACCATATAGAGCTGTAATTTATCGTATGCAACAGCCCAGGGGAACAAGAAGACGGCTTCAATATCGAATACCACGAAAATCAGGGCATAGATATAGTAGGCGCCCTTGAGTTGGACGTAGGTATCCCCCACAGTTTCAATCCCGCACTCGTAAATCGATTGTTTTACTGCGTTTGGTTTTTTGGGGGAAAGAATCCAGTTCGCAACAATTGCAACACCAGGCAAGAGCATTCCAGCACCCAGTAGCAATGCAATGAAAACCCAGGGTTCGAGCATCTACGCTCCTTCGATTCCAATGCAGAGGGTTTTGCAGAACGGACGAAGTTTACCATGCCTGTCAGGTTGCGTCAAAGGTCACAGATGGTTGAGCACGATTCCGGGCATTTTTAGAGCAGAATGTCAGGGTTAGGCAGTACATTCGTCCAACAAAAGATCGGCGGCGTAATCACGCTGATATCCCGGATTACGCCGCCTTCCCCTCCCTGGCCACGTCCGCGTATCACGCAGAGATCATATCGGTCGTCACGTGGCTGGGAGGGCACCGCTGAGGGGGTAAACCCCCTATCCCCCTCACAGGTGACAGTTTGAAACCCGCTGCTACTATCTTGCGTATCCCTCCGCCTCCAGCGGGTGTTGGTTGCGCATACTCTTATGCGGTTGTCGTCAGATTGGGGGAATCAAAACGCGGCGCAATCGCCGCAATGCAAGTGAAAGTGTCACTCATGCAATCCCCCTTCCCTTTCTTTCCCCCTATAGTACCCCGATACTACAAGGATTAATGTAGCATGGGAGCATATAGGTTGTCAACTCTTTCAGAGTGCAATTTCCAAGACTTCTTCGAATAAATACGCGCTGAAGCCCCAATAAAGTGCACATCGAGGCACTCGTCTCATCCTTGTTTGCCTTCGTAACACCAGCGCCTTGCTACTGCCCGACATAGGCGTCTAGCAGCAGAGTTGAGGGATTCCCAGCTCGAGAAAGGTCTCAGCGGGGAGTGGCGGGTTGAATCAGCCGGTGTGTGGGCTTATCAAGGGGCAGTGCGGGAGCAATTCCTACGCAGTAGCACAATACTGCCCTATCCGCAATCGATCCTATCCTTCGCCCCTGGATGTTCTCTTTGTCCCAAGCATCTATCTTCGGCGCAGGGATGTCTTGCCATTCGCTCCCCAACAGGAGAAGTTATGTCTTACGGGTGAACCATCGACCTCCTGGTATATAATCGGCCCGTGTCAATAT
>JBFFQB010000082.1:0-15299 GCA_041573795.1 Anaerolineales bacterium | reverse complement strand
TTCCAGGGACATGATCTCCGACGAAAAACCCACGCCTGCTTCAACTTGCACCAAGGTGAGCAGTTCATCCATCCAGTCTTGAATTCTTCCTAGAATTGTCGCCAGTTGGTACACGGCCGTATTACGCGCTTCTTCCCCTTCTATTGTTCCGGTACTCAGGTCGGCCAATTTCGAAACAGCCTCAGCCAGAGGCAATCTGATCTTTCCGGCAGCATCGTTCAACATACGAAGTTTGAGATCATCAATTTGTTTCAAGTGCGAGATATCTCGCAGGATCATCACATAGCCAGTTTGATCAGCTTGCGCTATTCCGAGCGGGGCAATACTGACAAGATGCGAAGCATTGTCAGGCCATTCCAGCTCTGCGACAGATGGTTCCTGGGCTCCCATCCCCTGCCATGAGTCAATTAGGGCAAGCAAGCTGCCAGGCAGGACATCTCGAACGCTCGCGCCCACCAGGTCATCCCGCTGGAGTAATTCAAGCGCGGCTGGGTTGGCGATCGTGACTCGTTCATCTTCATCGACAAGAAACATCGCTTCCCCGGAAAACGTCACGAGCGCTTGAAGCAGGCTCGCCTCGCGATCAAGTTCCTCATGCAATCGTTGTTGCTCTTCTAAAAGCTTCCGGTGCTGAATTGCGCGGCCAACAGTAAGTGAAAGCTCACCAATGCTTTCCAGCGGCTTGAGCAGGTAATCGTAAGCACCACCTTCGCGCATGGCTGCCACAGCTTTATCAACTTCATTTGAGGCTGTGATCACGATAACTTCTGTCTCCGGCTCACGCGCTTTTATCTCTTGAAGCAAGTCAAGCCCAGAAATATTCGGCATCATCATGTCGGTTACGACGACCTCAAAGGGGCCATGGTTCTGGAAGGTCTCGAGCGCGGAGGAACCATCTCCGGCAGTTGAAACACTCATGCCCTGACGCTCGAGATGACCAGCCATCAAAGCCAGGTAGGCTTCTTCGTCGTCAACGACCAGCACTCGTGACATCTTCTTCCGCTTCGCTCATGATCTCTTCGTCATCATGCGGCTCAACTGGCACATCTCTGATCACAGGTAAGTGGATCGTGAAGGTCGTCCCCTTCCCGACCTCACTGGCGACATCGATACGGCCACCATGGCGCGTGATGATGCCGTAGCTAACTGAAAGACCCAATCCTGTCCCCTCACCCTCAGGTTTGGTGGTAAAGAATGGATCGAAAATTCGAGGTAAATATTCTGCTGGGATCCCCGTGCCTGTATCCGCTACTTTCAACTCGACTTCGTCTTGATTTTCGGTAAGCTCAAAGGTGAGCCTCCCGCCTTCCGGCATGGCCTGCACAGCGTTCGTAAGCAAATTGATCAAGACCTGTTCAATCTGCTGCGGATCGTAGGTCACCATCACGGCATGCTCTGTCAGAATGGCGTCCACCTCGACCTTACCCTTGCGGGTAAGGTACTCGGTTAAACGCATCACGGATTTAATGGTGTCACGCAGATCGCGTTGCTGCATTTCAGGCGTTGATTGGCGCGCAAATTTCAGCAAATCAGTGACAATCGTATTCGCTTTGGATGCACTTTCACGGATCGTCCTTAAACCCTCCTGGCTGTAATCATCAAGATCTGGTTCTTCCGCTAATTCTTCTGCCAGGCCTTTGATGACTGCCAACGGGTTTTTAACATCATGTACGATACCGGCTGTGAGTTGACCAACAGAAGCTAATTTTTCCGATTGAACCAATTGTGCCTGTGTGGCCTGTAAACGAGTGTTGATCTCGGCCAGTTCCTTCGCCCGCTGAACCGCCTCACTATAAAGACGGGCAGCTTCTTCCGTGCGCTCCCGCAGGCGTAATGTCATGATGTCGAATGCATTGGCCAGTTCACCGATCTCATCCGACCGGAATAATCCGCTGCTCTGTTCTAAATCTCCTCCGGCTACGGCTTGCGACATGGCCCGCAATCGCAAAATCGGGCGGGCGATATGCTGCGCCAGGATGTATCCCAGTAAAATCACCGCCAGCGTGCCCAACGTGAATATCATGGAAAAATTGTTTCTACTGATCGAGAGCGTATTGATAATGAAGTCGTTCGGCAGCGCGATGCCCATAACCCCGGAGCGCTCACCGCGTATTTCCAGCGGGGCATATAAAATCGAGTATTCTCGCTCGTAAAGTTCAACATCACGATTGAGCGAATTGAAAGATAGGCTATCTATAAGGTCGGCAGGAAGGAGTAGATCTCCAAAGCCAGATTCGGGTTCTACCAGCGTTGTGGAAACGATCTCCCCCTCTGTCCCGAGTAAGACAATGTCTGCCAGCGCTTGCAATTTGATATCAACCAGCAAGGTATCAAGGCGGGATCCAATGAACAATACACCGGCGAACTCATACTCAGCGCTGAATACCGGGGCTGTGGTGATCATCAACTGCCCTACAGAGGTAGTCAGCAGTCCGGCATACTTGTCACCTCTCTCATCAGCCTCACCGTCGAGAATTTTACGAACGGGATCAAATTGGGTGTAATCTTCCCCAAGGAAAAACTCCGTCTGGGTACCATCCTCCAGTTCTTGATAAACGAGTGTGACGATGCCACGCCCAGCTCTGTCTATCGCTCCCAAGACCTCGATCTTGTTGTTGATCGCAAGACTTTCGAAAACCTGCCGCAGGGCTAATTCATCGCGAGCAATGAACGCCTCAGAAACCCCCTGCATGTAGGTCAGTAAGCGTAAATTTTCCAGATGCTCCTGTTCGCGTCGGACGATTCCATCAGCAGTGACACGCCCGGCCTCAACCAGCTGGTTCGCAAAGCGTTCCTGGAAGGAGCCAGCGACCAGCCGGGTGATGATAAAGACGCCCAAGAGCGCGATAATCAGCGTGAGGAGCACATAGGGCAAGATCAGTTTGGCTCTTAAGCTCGAGAGAATAGGAACGCGACGGATCAAGGCCTCGGTCCAGGCCTTAATCGTCTCTTTCCAATGCGATGGGATGCGCCCTCGTATGCGACGCCAGAGTTCCATTCGATCAACTGCTCGATTCTTTGTCGGCGATTTGGACTCGCCCCCCCTCCGAACGCTTAGCTTGGTACATGGCTCGATCGGCCGCATCGATGAAGATCTCGGGGGTAGTGTAGGTCTTTTTCCAGGAGGCAACACCCAGACTAATCCCTAATGTACGATCTTCAAGCTTCAACTTCGCAACCTCCTGATGAAGTCTCTCAGCGACAGATACAGCCACGGAGATATCGGCCTCTGGAAGGACGATCACAAATTCATCGCCGCCAAACCTGGCTGCCAGATCGACCTTGCGGATACAGCGCTCGATCGCCCTGGCTACCATGATTAGGGCCTCATCACCGGCAGGATGGCCGAGCGTGTCATTGATCGCCTTAAGTTCATCCATATCGATCATAATGATCGAAAGGGGTCGACCATAGCGGCTGGCTCGCTCCAGCTCCCCGTTCAGCTTCTCCTGCAGTTTGTGCCGATTACTCAAGCCCGTTAGTGGATCCGTAACAGCCAGGCGCTTATTCTCCTCAAACAATCGTTGATTTTCCTTAATCAAGCGCCGACGCTCCAACGCCCGCGATAAGGCCATTTCAAACTCGGTCATCGATTCAAGTGGTTTGGTGAGGTAATCATAGACTCCCGCACGCAAAGCCTCCACCGCTGTTTCAACAGAAGCACTGCCAGTGAGGATCAGTGATTCAATATCTGGATCTACTTCACGAGCAGCTTCGATCACTTCCAAACCTCCAAATTCAGGCATGTAGAGATCGACGACGAGTGCATCGTATTGACCATGTTTAAAAGCCTCGATAGCCTCCTTGCCATTGGGCACCTGATCTACCTCTAAACCCATGCGCGCAGCACGACGCGAAAGTATGCGGCGGAAATCCGCATCATCTTCCGCGATTAATATCCGACCTAACGGTTGGGTATCGCCTTTCTCTTTTTTCATAGATTCATTTCCATTACAATGCACGATTTAGGCCAAAAGCCCCAGTAATTAGGCCTAACTGTACATCTTGATCTTACTGGAACATTTCCTGATCGAACCTTTCAACCTCCCTACATCAATACCACGCAGATAGGAGAACGGTAACACGAACCTGGAGACGGTCCTGTTGCTCAGGCTGATCTAGTCTTTTTCTTATTGGATTTCGGAACGCCCTTTAAACGTATCCTGCGGATCGAGCCATTCGATCCGTTTCATCTTAAAGATTGTATGTCAGCGCCAAAGCCGATGCAAGACCCATTAAACGAACAAGAACCCTGCTCGCTGCAGGGCTCTTGTGGTTTCTTGTTGGCTATGCGCAATATCAGTCGAACGATGGGGGTGTATTCGTGATCGTTGGCGTATTCGTCGCCGTCGGTGTGTACGTATAGGGCGGCGGTGTGGGTGTCTTGGTACGGGTTGGCGTGGCCGTCCAATCGGGTGTATTTGTAGGTGTCGGTGGCGGCTCGGCCCAGTAGCTACCTTCGATCACGCAGCTACCCCAACCCAGGAATTCGAACGTCATCGTCCCTCGGAAGAGCCCATAGAGTGGCTGGCCAGCGGTGTTGAAGTATGCTTCCCACCATCTGTCTGAGCCTGTTGTTAGACCGATATTGGGAGCCGACGAAGTTGTTGGCGAGTTATATGAACTACTGCCGTATGAAGTCCCCTGGAATTTGAAGAAATCAAAATACATCGGCGGGGCATTGGCTGTATTCCAAACCTGGGTCGAGGAAACCAGGTAGGCCGTTTGCGCGTTGTGGTTGATCAGCCGGATGCCGAAGGCATCATTCTTGAAGCGCGTACCAATGTTCTGGATCAAATTGCAGTTCGGCACGGGTGTGTTCGTTGGCAACGGAGTGTTCGTAACCGTCGGCGTGACCGTCGGCGATGGTGTAATGGTAAAGGTGCTGGTTGGCGGAGGCGTAGGTGTGATTGTCGGGGTTCCCGTTGGTGTGGGTGTAAAGGTCGGAGTGGGAGGCGTGAAGCTGACTACACCGCGAGAAAGATTACAGGCAGGATCGCTAAACTCAACCGTAAAACCGAAGTGATCCTGGTTGAACCGCAGCGGATCAGATGATAAATACCCCTCAAAGCCACCATCAAAATCCATATAGATATAGGATGAGTTCATCCCGACTGGGAAATTCTGGGGTAGACCCCGATCGGCACTTGTTGGCGAGCTCGACGGATTGCCATTATGAACCAGGGTGGAATACAAACGCATCCAATCCATGTACTCATTCCACCCGTAGGTATCCGAGGCTAATTTGAGCGGACCCCAATTAACGGTAACCCCAGTCACCTGGAGCCCTGGATAGGTCGTGTTGCTGATCCACTGCGCTACACGTGCGTTGCTGAATACACGAAACATGCCAAACTCGACACCACTACAGGATGGTGTTGCTGTGGGCGTGGGTGTAGGCGTGTTGGGAATATTTAATGTGAAGGTAACTTGACGCCAATCGCTCCAAACGCCTTCATCGTCCAACGCACGTACCTGCATCTTGTGCAATCCGGGTTCCACCGCCCGGCCATTGGGCCAGTTGCCGGTGTTGACTGGATGGCCGTTGCAGGGTGCATTGCCACCAAAGGCGCAATAGGCCTGGGTGTAATCCACCGCTGTATAGCGCCAGGCCCAGCCTGATCCATCCCACCAGTAAAACTGGAATTCGATCTCCAAGATCCCCAGACCATCGGCACCTGTGCCTAAACACGTGACAGGATCGGCGTTATCAGGATCGTAGGCCGAAGCCCAGCCGCGCAACTTTGCGCCAGGCCCATCGATGAGATCACCCGAAGATGGGCTGTTAATGACAACTATCGGCGGTACCTTACAAGGCGTAATCGTCGGCGTGGCTGTATCTGTCGGCATAGGTGTGGTCGTGACGGTTGGTGTTAGCGTCGGTGTCGCTGTCAAGGTTGGAGTGAAAGTCGGAACGGAGATCGTTGCGGGCAATCCTATGACACGTGAAACTCGAAACTGCTCGACGATGCCTTCCCGCCGAGCCGTGAGTCGAATTTGAGGCAGCCAGGAGCTGATGATCGGTGCGATGATGGGATGGTCGAAATCGAGTGTGACCGACACCCGGTTCCCAGGACCTCCCGGGTCTTCCCAGGGCTGACAATCGGCAGATACACCTGCGCTCGAATTTGGCGGGTAATAGAGCACCCCTGTCTTGTTGGAACAGATGGTTACCTTTAAGAACCCACGCTGCCCGTCGACGGCGATAGGATCACGCCAGATTGCTGCTGCGCCTGCTAGTGCTGCTGATTTAATCGAAGGGATCCTGGCAGAATCGCGCTCGGATTGCGTATCGCAGATTGCGCCTGGGAAGATGGAGCAATTTAAGTTATCGTATTCACCGGTCACCGCATAGCGCACACCAAATCGAGCACCATTCTCGATCGAAACCCAGGCGAACAGCAGGCGCGCAATCTCGATGATCGCAAACAGCACCAACAGCATGATGGGCACGATCAAAGCAAACTCAACAATCGTCTGACCCTTGAACCTGTGCCCTGGTTTTTTCATAGGTCTCATGGCGTTCTGCTCATCTCCTGCAAATGCACAACACTCGACGCTGGTGGTCGGATAACTTGTCATTAGTCTACAAGGGTTAGGATATGCAGGGACTTACAGTCGCCTTACATGTTCGCGAGGGGCAAGAGGACCTTAGTACATAGGGAAGATCAATGCCGGATCTAACGTCGAAGAAGTTTATTTTTCGAGGCGATAGCCGTACCCACGAACCGTTAAAAGCCTGCTTGGCTCTTCCGGTTTTGATTCAATCTTATTACGTAATAACCAGATATAGCGTCGTAATGCACTACCACTCTTAACGCGATTATCTCCCCAGACTTTTGTGATTAGATCATCCTGCGTTATGGCCTCTCCGGCATGCTCTGCCAGCAGAGCCAGCAGTCGAAACTCAGTTGGTGTTAGATCAATAACCCCTTCTCCAATACGGACCTCACGCTTGCGTAGATCAATCTGGAGATCCCCCACCTGGATGAACTTTTCAGTTCCCGCCTTTGCTTGTACTCTTCCAAGGACTGCCTCGACGCGTGCAGCCAATTCTGCCAGACTGAAGGGCTTGGTGACATAATCGTCCACGCCAAGGCGAAAACCTCGCAATTTATCCGCCTCAGAGGTTTTCGCCGTCAGTAAAATTACGGGGGTATCTGCCAATTCACGAATACGTGCACAAACCTCCCAGCCATCCATACCGGGCATCATGACATCCAGTACGACAATGTCGGGACGTTCATCAAAGAACAATCGCAAGGCTTTCTGACCACGATCGGCACTGATAACCTCGAATCCTTCTCCGGAAAGATAGTCCTTCAGAAATTGGATCAACGTGCGATCGTCGTCAACGATAAGGATTTTCGGAATCATGATTCTGCTCCCCCTCCCAGGCGTGCAATATCAGGGCCTGCAGCATGACGGAAAAGAGCCTGCTGCACCCTACGTGAGCTCGGTTTCTGCTGCTCTAGGAAGCCAGAAGCGCATTTCGGTTCCGCCTCCCTCCACAGCCTGCACCTCTATGCTGCCAGCCATCTCGTTTAGCAACCGCTTTACCATAGGTAGCCCAAGCCCGTAGCCGTAAACTTCACGTGCATCGCTAGTATCAAGGCGATGGAACATCTCAAAGATTCGTTCTCGTTCCTCGGGAGGGATCCCCGGGCCTGAATCTTTTATACTGCAGAAAATACCATCTTCATCCTCAAACATTGCAACCCTGACCTCACTTTCGGGTGAATACTTCAGCGCGTTATCCAAGAGATGAAAGAAAACGCTCTCCAACCCTGTGTCATCGACAAGCGCCAGGCTGAGATCTTCAGAAGCTGTCAGCTTGATACGCTTCTGGCTATCCTCCGGAAACCTTTCCAAGACCAGCTCAAATACATCCTTCATACCGACTGGGGCGATTTCAATCGGGAAGCGGCCAGCCTCTAGGGCCGAAAGGTCTAGCACACTCTCCACAAATCTAGATAAGCGCTGCACTTCTTCCTGCACCAGCACGAGAGACTGCTTCGGCGCTTGTTCAAGTTTTGGATACCGCTCCAACAGTAGTTCGATACCGCCTCGGATGTTGGTCATGGGTGCACGCAGCTCATGTGAGACAAGGGCAACGAACTCACTCTTAAGCTTATCTATCTCCTTTAGCTCTCTATTCAGCCGTTCTAAATCCTTAACGGTCTCTGCTAATGCTTGTGTTCTTTCGGAAACTTTATCCTCCAGCTCAATATTGAGCTTCTCTAACTCCTTCCGGGCCTGGCCAACTTCGTCTAACGCCTGACGGAGTTCATCCTCTCTCTGGCGGATGGGTGAGAGGTCATGCGCCGTGGCGGCTAAGAGACGATCTCCTTGATAGCCCTGGGTCACGGGGTTGAGGGAGAGTAAAAATGGGGTAGCTTGATCTTCTGCACGCCTGAGATAAACCTCACCACTCCAGCCTGCCTCTATGGCTTGATTGAGGATGGTCTCAATCTCTGTGCCTTCCCCCACTTGAATGATGTGTTCAAGTGTCAATCCATCTGACCATTCCTCCAGTGCTCCCAGGGAAGCCTGAAATGCTGGATTTGCCATCTTCACTACACCCTGCTCATTGAGGATGAAAGCCAAATCGGAAGTGCTATTTACCAATGCTGCAAACTGGCTCATCTCACGCTGACCGGCTATGACGCCTTGACGTGCAAAGAGCAGAACAACTAGAGTAGCGGCTCCTGCCAGTGCGACCCAATCCAACCCTTCCGAGAACCACCAATCGAAAAACACATAGCCAATGACGGTATAGGTCAGGGCGATAGGAATAAGCGGTTCGAACCGCCAGATCCAGCGCGATCTCTTCCAACCGGTTTCTACGGCATCTTTGTCAGCATATTGTCCCGTCATCCATTGGAATGCGAGCCCCAACAGAGTCGCTGCCCCCATCCATCCGGCTTGTGTGAGGGAGGGGATCGTCGCCCTGGCAACGACCTGGCTATAGCTGCTGGTCATATCACTGATGAACAGGACGATGAAACCGATGCTGAAAAGGCTAAATGCCAGGCGTTCATGACGCTGGTGTTGAAGCAAAATTAATCGCAAGCCTAGCGTTGTCAGGATAAGATCCATGATGGGGGAGACTGTCAACCATAAAAGGGTATTGATTTGAAATGTGCGTGTCGCAATCGAGGGATTCAAGTAGATCAGCCAAGAGATCGACAACACTGATATGGAAAGGATGGAAACTTCCAACACTTCTCGGATTCGCCCAAAGCGCCCTGGTTGCGCCAGGGGGTAGGTTGCGCATCCGGTCAACACCGCCAGATATCCGGCCAGATGCAGTAGATCAGGAAGGGCTGGTTCAGCCCAGGGTTGGCCGCGTAGCCCCCAGGCGGTGATGTCGACCGCATCGGAAATCGTCCAGATCCATAGACCGACTCCGAAGTAGCGCCAGGCTCGGCGCCGGGCTTCGTCTTTAATCTGCGGGATACTCTTCATTGCGGCATATGTTGCAGCGACGCGCAGCGAGAAGACAAGCGTTGCCTGGAAAAAACCACTGCCGAATGACTCGGGTGTGAAGAATACCCAGATGATATAGAAAATGATCAATACGCTGGCAAAAATTGGCCAGTAGCGCCAGTAGAGCTTGATCAGATCCGTATTTCGTCTCATCAGGAGGATTGTATGCCAGCGTGATTGCGCAGGCAATAGAACTTCAGCTTAGAAGATTAAACAAGTACGGCCCTGTGGCACACAGGGCCGTATGCTTGATCCCTAGTCGAAGTCGGGCACTTCCGTACTCGTTGGCGTGGCGGTAGGAGTGACCGGGGTATGGGTCGTCGTAGGTGGAGGCGGGGGTGAGTTCGTCCGCGTTGGCGTGACCGTGCGGGTTGGCGTGTCCGTCACCGTCGGAGTGATCGTTGGTGTCCGTGTGATGGTCGCTGTAGAGGTACGAGTTGGCGTGCGTGTCGGCGTGGGGGTATAAGTGGCTGTCGGGAATGTCCGTGGTGCAGCGCCTCGAGTGATGTCACAGCTAGAATCACTGAAGTTGATAGAGTAGCCAAAGTTATTCCATGCCAGGTTCAGAGGAGGGTTGTATAAATAGCCATTGAAACCACCATCGAAGTCGATCAACAAGGAATTCGTGCTATTTACGCTACGCGAAAGCCCAAAGGTAGTGGTCGATGTGTAATCATTCCCGCCAAAGACGGTTGCGCCGTTCCATGTCACCCAATCAATGAATTCATTCCAACCATAGAGGTTCGAGGCAGAGTTCAACGGTCCCCAGTTGATTGTTATACCCGTGACGGTCAGCCCGGGATAGGTAGTGTTGTTGATCTGCAAAAGCAAGCGGGCATCACTTAAGAAGGTTGTTGAACCGAAACCAACACCTGAACATGAGGGTGTAGGCGTGATCGTGGATGTACTCGTCGGCGGGGGAGTCGCAGTGATGGTGCGCGTGACCGTTGGGGTCGGCGTGTCCGTCGTGGTCGCCGTTGGTGTGGGCGTGTATATCGTCAGTGATTGGCTCACATTGCAGATCCCATCAAAGGTCAGTGTGGTATTGAAATTGCCATACAGTTGTCCCCCGGGCGTATTGTTGAAATCAGCCCAGAAATATTGCCAGGTTCCTGCTGGATGTGGAAAGGCTGCAGGGACAGCCGGTCCGGCAATTGTCGGAGCGTCATAATCATCGCCGGGATAGAACTGCAACCAGTTGTACTGCAGTTGATTCACATAATGGGAGGCTGACATCTCACTCCAGTTTGTATTTGAATTGGTGAGATAAACTGCGCGAGGATTCGAATTCAGCACCAAAAAGTACAGGTTTTCGCCGCTAGTATAGTAGGATGCTGGAACGAGGTCGCTGCAGTCAAGCGTCGGTGTCATCGTCGGCGTGCTTGTAATTGTCGGCGTCAACGTCGGTGTGGGAGTCAGCGTTGCAGGGACGTTGAGATTGAATGTGACCTGATCAGTAGCCGTATCCCCTTCATCATCCGTGGCCACAACGCGCATCCGGTGCAGACCGTTGACCATGGGCGTACCGCCTGGCCATTGCGCTGCCGTGGTGGGATGCTCGCTACAGGGGGCATTTCCGCCGAAACCACAATATGCCTGGGTAAAATCGGTAGTGGCGTATACCTGCATCCAACCCAAACCGGTCCATTGATCAAAGGCAAATTCAATCTGGACAATGCCTTCTCCATCCACCCCCGCACCAATGCAGTTGAGCGGATCAGAATTATCCGGATCGTAAGCTTGGGCCTGTGCTGGGAGTTTATCGATGTAGGCAGCGCCGTTAACCGGAGTGAGGATGTTGACAATTGGAGGAACCTTGCACAAAGTTGCCGATGGCGATGGCGTGGTGGTGATTGTGGGTGTGTCTGTCGGTGTTGCTGTATTTGTTGGCGTGAAGGTTGGAACAGAAATCGTCGCTGGGAGGCCCACGACACGGGCGACACGGAACTGCTCGACGATACCCTCACGGCGGGCGGAAAGGTGGACATGGGGCAACCAGTTGCTCAAGATGGGCACAATGAGCGGATGCTCAAAATCAACAGTGACTGAGACACGGTCACCTGGGCCGCCCGGATCGTTCACAGGGTTGCCGGTGGCGATATGCTCACACCATGCCGGTTGGTGCGCTCCCGTAACAGCAGCATGATATTGGTAGAGGAATGCGCCACTAAGACGCTTGCTTGAGCATACGGTGATCTGGAAGAAACCAGGCGTGTTCACCGGCGCAAGGTCATTGCGCAGGATCGCGACTGCACCGACGCGTGCCGCGTCAAAGACGGAGTCGACACGGGCGGCCTCTTCCTCCGTCAGGTCATCGCATATCGCACTCGGGAATAACGCACAGTGGACGTTATCATACTCCCCGGTTACGGCGTAACGGACACCGAACCTGGCACCGTTTTCAACCGCGAGCCAGGCGTGCAGCAAGCGCGCCAATTCGATGATGACGAAAATAACCAGCAGCATCACCGGTAAGACAAGCGCAAACTCAACGATCGTCTGGCCGCGGAAGCGGCGCCGGGAGGTTGGCATCGAGCGTATAGGGCTGGCTGGCAAGCGCTTCATGCCTATCTCATCCTCTTAGTGAATAATGCGCGTAAAGATACGCGATGCAATCGCCTCAAAGACCTGGAGCAGACCTGCTCCGGTGGGCGAGAAATAATAATTTCCACACGATTCTCCCGCAGCTACACCATTACAAGGATCAGTGGAAGGGTCGCCGTCATCTCCAATGGCTGCGATATAACGCAGCAATTTTTCGGCTTGATCAACCTCGCATCCGCCTGGATAGGCTGCAGGATCACATTTATCATCATTGATCAGCTTGTCACCCAACCCAATGGTAAAGACCACCGCCCCCTGCCCAGGTGCAGTGCAGGAAGTCGTGGAAGGATCAAAAGAGTTTGCCTCAGGGCATCCGACAAAGTAGCCCTGATCGACGGCGGCATCCTCAGCATCATATCCATAATCCCCTGGGCCTATCTCGAATTCTGCGTCCTTGCAGAACGGTTGAACCCAGGTGGGTAAGCCGGCACCACCCGACGGGCATATCGGATTATTGCTGACATCGGTGGCAGCATTGGCGGAACCATCACTCAAGATGATTAAAATTAGAACGGCTTCTTCCCGCAGGTGCAAACCGAATTGCGTGCCTCCTACTTTCAAACCATCGGCGACGTTCGTCGAAGTACATAGGCTCGGATCGCCTGTGGCCCATCCAGGACAGCTACCTAATTTGAAGACCGTCAGGCTGTCAATCGCTGAGATGGCTGAGCTTGCATTATCGCCCACATTAAGGCTGAGTGGTGGTGGTGAGGGCGAGTTGCGATCGAAAATCACGATCGACATACGATCATAGGGGAAGTACATGCGCCCGACAAGGGACGTAGCCGCTGCGCGTACATCCTCGAATGGATAGCACTGACCTTGCACGCCAGCGACTGCGGGGTAGACATCATTACAATTGTCAGGATCCCTCAAGTAATCGTCGGGAAAACCCTCGACAGGATCAGCTGTAGAGGTGCAATCATCTTTTCCATCTGCGTATCCAAGACCTCCAGGGAGGTTCAATTCAGCCCAGGCATCATCATCTTCTCCATCGCCACACTCTGCATCGTAAGCCATCGATTCAGACGTATCAATTACGAGAACGACGTCGACCGAGGCAGCCTCAGAGATGGCGTTGGCTTGAATATCGATCGAGTTGAACCCAATGATGGGCAGGAATGAAAAGTCGACCGGCATCGTGGCAACAACGCGTACATATTTGCGAAATGCGGAGTCGTCATGGATGCCATCGCCATTTCCATACGGCGGGGTATCATCGGGGCACAGCTCAAGATCATGATACGGGTTAGTATTGCCTGCAGTGGGGTTTGAGATGTCACAGATAAAGATTTCCGCATTTGCTGGATTGAGGCTGTTCAAATTGATGAATTCGTCGGCAGCAGCTTCGATCTCGGTCAATGTACGGCCTTCACGAAACTGATTGGCCGCTGCAATCGAGGAAGAGTCGACCGCCCGGCGTAAGTGTCCGATTTGTATGAAGAGGATACCTGCATCGACCACAAGGCCGATGAATGCTGCCAGGCCAATAAATGCCATTGCGATGAGCACCATCGCCTGGCCGCGCTCACGAAGTGAGGGCTTGGTGTTACGGGATATCAGTAGGTGTAGGTTCGACATTGACATTCGGCATTATGCTATAGGCGTAGAGTGTGACCGGATCGGGAACGAATGCACGGATCCATGGCAATCCAAGGACCATGTGGTATTCATAAAAGATTTCAACCGAGACCATACCTGTATTGGGGGCTGCGGCTACTAAGGTGGGGTTGATATCCGTCGTGACGTCTAACTCAGAATTTTTATTGCTGTAGAGTGAAACCTCCCCTGTCCCAGAGGGGTAGCGCTCTTCAACAACGGAGGAGGTTGAGCCTCCACCGACCGAAAAGGCAGAAATGACGACATCATCGGTAGCAGGATTTAATGTGATCTGACCACCTGAGCCGATGGTGAGCGACTGCAAGGCAACGGTCTGCGTTCGCAGGTAGAAACCCGGATTGGGATCCTGGTAAACGCCAGTTGCATCATTGTGGAGTGGATCATCATTGGCTGCGAAGCGGGCGGCTTCTCGAGCGGCGTCGATGATATCCAGGTAGTAATTCAACATGAAGCCGAACTCAATCAAGCCAGATAGCATCATGACGAGTAATGGCAGCAGGACCGCAAACTCAACAATGCTCTGTCCGAATGTTTTTCGCTTCGGGTGGCAGTTGCGATTGGATGTAAATATCAGCCGCATGTATTGCTCCATCCCTCCCGGGATCGAAAAAATCTACTTTAGCTAGATTACATTATAGGCTCAGCAAACAAGCGGTGAGGTAGTACCGAGGAACCAAAGAGCTATTCTGTCAGGAAGATGATACGCGTTTGTAACAATAATGAGACATAAAGGGTCGATTACATGCCAACGAGGCGCTCTAACGAGGTCCAGCCCTGAAAGTAAACCCACAACGCACCCAGGATCAAAAAGGGTCCATAGGGTATGGGGATAAAGGAGGCATAACGCTTACGAAGTCTCAGATATATAAGGTAGAGGATGCTGAACACGCCTGCATAGAGGATGCCGCGCATGAGCGCCTCGATCACAGCCGGAAAGCCCAGCAACAGCCCGATCACGGTTGCCAGGGTTACGTCACCGAATCCGAAGGCTACTTCCTGTGGATCCATTCCCCGCCGGCTAGCCATCCAGCGCCCGAACAACCCACCCAGAAGATACAAGCCGAAAAAGAGGATAAACGCAAAAGCGCCTCCAATCAGACTTCGAGCGAAGGTTAGATCAGGGTTGGTTCCGGCAAGTAAGAAAAATAAAAGTCCAGCAGGGAAAGTTACGACGTGCAAAATGAGACGGTGCTCAATGTCAATCACAACGATGAGAAGGAATACAAATCCGACCGTGAGGGTAGTGATATAGTAGACGGTTTCGCGATTAAAAATCGCTAAACCCAGGGCGCCAAGTATGGCCAGAATCTCGACCGTGGGATCACGCCGATTTCGTCTGGTTCCACAGTAATCACAATCTCGCTGCCCCATCATCAGTCCTACAAGCGCCGACCACGCCAGGGTCCGACGTGGCCCACCGCAAGCATGACATTGACTTCCCCGCAAGCGACGCGCCCTGGGCAAGCTATCCGCAAGAAGATTGATTGTTATACCAAGGGCGAATCCAAGGAAGGGTGCGAGGTAGAGCATAGATCACATTATAGGGGCACATGTCAAGTTATGGCCAGGCGAGCATGAGCTGACAC
>JBFFQB010000081.1:0-15509 GCA_041573795.1 Anaerolineales bacterium | reverse complement strand
TACCAGGCCGGGGTCGTTGGCCTGGCAATTGGATTAGAAGAAGCCGGTGATCTTGGTACTTTTGAGTTCGACAATCTCCTAATAAAAGCCCCCTAATTCTCAAATTGGGATCTCGCCCGCATCTACACAATCCTTGATCGCAGCTTCCTGGTAAAGGATTGCTCACTTTCTTCTTGACCCAGCCTTGAAGCCAGGATACTCGCCAGGGGCTTTGAGGGCTCATTCGAAGGCTTGGAACTACGATCCAAGCAAGCAAAGCACTACCCGAGCAAAATCGCCCGATAGCGCCAGGTGAGCACGACGATAACCAGGAACAACAGAAGGGTATAGATGACGGTGTACATGATCAAACGCCGTCGATCCAGCATCTCTCGCTGTTGAAAAACCTCCAATAGGGATCCAAGAAAAAAGAAAATGCCGGCCACGAGAATGGCGGTCAGCGTTCCCTCGCTGAACACCAACCAGATAGTGATCGCTGCAGCTACCAAGATTGCTAGCGTTCGAAAGGGAATTTTTGATCGCATCTCTAACCGTCGCTTCTGAGATCCCGGATGAGGGCAAAGATCAGGCTACCCTCCCTAACGCACGAGCGTTCAAACCATACCCAACCAAGTTTAATCGATGGGTATAAAATTACAAATCACGCTGCGCTCCCTGCTCTCAAGCGTCAGCTTGGCAGCATAGTCCCCGAATGGGCGGCGTAGGTCCGCAGCGATTTAGCATGGCGCTTGAATTTTTCCTGGTCGCGGTCATCCCCCCACCCTTCAAGGTGGATCATAATGTCGAGGTAAGGTAAAGGCCGCTCGACCGCCGGGCCGACATGCCTCGAGTTCGGTGCCCGGGTTGGCAGACGTGGTGTTCCGCCTGTTTGCTTTGCCGGACAGTCAACGGGACAATTCTTGGGCGATTCTGGCCCTTCACACGTGTCCATCTTCAGGGGATCTTGAGTTTCGGAGCTTGCACTTTAGGAGAAAGCTGCTGTTGGCAGGAGATCAGCCGGAAGCCTGCGGTGAAACTGAGGGCAATCACATGTTTTGCACGCATGCACTGAACTTCTTTCCAAATCCTACTGCAAGGACGCAGGCTTAACGAGGGTTACCGAGCTTCGAGCCAAACCTGACACAGTGCCTTAACCAGCGCAATTGACGATATCAACTCATGATCATCAGACGTATCGACCGGAATATAAAACAGCGCACCAATTGGTGCGCTGCCCCTGTAATATATAAGTCAACTCTAATTTTTAGATAAATGTCCGTTGGAGAGTGTACGCGCGATCAACTCTTTCAACTCTTCCATGGTGAAGGGCTTGGCCATGAAGCCATCGGCTCCCGCCTTGAGTGCTGCATCCCGATCCTTATCTTGCGCCTTGGCGCTTACAATATGGATCGGCACTTTATCTTTCTCAGAGTGTTCTCGTAACCACTTTAATAGAGTCAGGCCGTCAATCTCGGGCATCATGACATCAAGGAGGATCAGATCAGGAACCTTATCCTGGTAGACCTCCAAGGCCTCCATGGCGTTATGGGCTAGGCGCACTTCAATGCCATAGGATTCCAGCGCATCGCGGATCACTTCGGCGTAGGCGCGTTCATCATCGATTAATAAGACAAGCGGTTTACTCATAGAATCCCCACACTTTGAATGATCGCAATTACGATAACGATATCCTCGCTTTAACATTACACGGATTCTATGGGATATTGATCCTAGCTTGCGATCCCAGGGAAATCTGTATGATGAGATCTGTGAAGGATACGATACGGGAAGGACTTAAAGAAATCCATCGCCTATGATCTGGTTGCTGCTGTCTCTCTTATGGTGCCTGCTGACAATGGGTACGTTCTTGCTGCTGAAACGTCGATACGCAGCACTAATCGAACTTGAAGCCAGCACCCCCGACCCGAGCACATTACCTACCCTTACTGTACTCATCCCTGCCCGTGATGAAGCGGATAACATTGGTCCATGCTTGGAGAGTTTGACCCAGCAGAGCTATGCGCCCAATAAACTTCAGATCATCGTGATTGATGATGGTTCAAGCGACGCTACAGCACAAATCACCCAACACTACAAGGGTCGATCGATCGAAGTTCGCCTCATTGAAGCAGGTCACCTGCCATCTGGTTGGCTGGGGAAATCCCATGCCTGTTGGGTAGGTTCTAAACACGCACATACAGAGTGGATATGTTTTGTCGATGCGGATACCCGCCACGAATCTCAACTATTGGCCTCAGCTGTGCATCGAGCCGTGCGTGAAAATATCGACCTGCTTTCACTGCTTCCACGCCAGGAGATGATGGGCTTCTGGGAACGGGTATTAATGCCAATCTCCTTTATGAGCTTGATGATCCTGCTAGATGCCGAGCGCATTAACGATCGCTCATCTTCCCTGGCTATGGCGATCGGTCAATTCATCCTGATCAAAAAAGAAGTTTATGATGGCATCGATGGTCATGCAGCGATCCGCGATCAAGTCTTGGAAGATGTTGCTCTCGCGCGCCGGGTAAAATCCGCCGGTTATAACCTCAAGCTCTTTGGGGGTGAGGAGCTCATCCGCACACGTATGTATTCAGGACTTAAGGCTCTCTGGGAAGGATTAGCCCGCGGAGGATCGGAACTCTTCGGTCCGGTGCTAACGAGTTTCGCAATCATTTCTTCCTCCCTGACAGCCATTTTGCCTTTGGCTTACCCGCTCTGGCAGACTCGCGTCGCACTTGAGACCTTGGAAGGGATGTCGTTCCTTAGTGCTTTTCTGGCAAGTCTTGGCACAGCCAGCTGGTACGCAGCCCACCTGCTGGCGTTCCAGGCATACCGTGTTCCCTTTAGATATTTGCTCCTGCTCCCATTTTCGAATCTGCTGCTCGCCATCGTTAACGCCGAGGGGTTGATCCGTCGAGCATCGGGGCAACGTATCTGGAAGGGACGCAATATTTAAACTTGCACAAGTTGGCAAGAGCCCTTTCACTTTCTCTTTAAGTTGATTGACCGTCATTTGAATCACCCGCTTCTTCCTACGAAGCGCAAATCATGATCAGAAGTTATGCTATGCTTGGGCATTCATAAAACCCACGAGGAGCAATTCACTGCTAGGGTTCATATCTGATCGTCGCCCATCATCATTATCATGGCTCATAATCATCCTGGCCTTGCTGTGGGGATCGCTGAGCAGCCTTCAAATCCTCCGCAGCGCACTGGATGACGATGGCGGCAATGATCTCTACACTTACTGGTATGCCGGTTTGCACATCCGGCAGGGATCCGATCCGTATCGTGCTTTCCTGGATGGGAAGGATCCTGTACTCCCGATCGCTTTCCTTGATGGTCTCGCCACGGATAAGCGAGAGATCGTGCGTCCGGAGCTGCAGCCGGCCCCCGGGCTGACACTCCCCCTTATCCTGTTGCTCACACCGTTCGCCTGGCTCAGCTTTCAGTCTGCAAAAGTGGGATGGTTTATCTTACTCATTCTTGCAAATCTACTTATTCCAGCGCTTCTGCTTCGCGCCTTGCTCGTCCATAAGAAGACCCCCTTGCCTGCCTACCTTCTCATCCTGGCGGTATTCATGGGGTTTAGCTCAACTCGTTATGCCTCCATTAGCGGTCAACCTTCAATCATTGTCATCGCCTTGATGCTTCTAACCTGGATCTGGGCAAAGGATCGGCCAGTCCTGGCCGGATTGTTGCTTGGTATTGCCCTCTCTAAGTATTCACTCGCGCTCGGTTTTTGGATCTATTTTTCATTCATCGAATGGAGGCCAAAACTCAGCCTGACGGCAGCTGGCGTCCAAATCCTGGGGATCCTTGGCCTGGCCTGGTTGGGTGAAGCAAGCGTTATGGAGGCGATTAATGGTTACATCCAACTGTTTTTACATCATGCCCCCATGGAAGGTATCCAACTCACTTCCTTGCTGCCTGGGATCGATGCGTATTCGCCTCCTCTTGCGCTGGGGTTGACCGCAGGCGTTGGCATTCCGCTCGCAATTCTGAAGAGACGTTACAAAACACAAGAACTTACGTTGGCCTCGCATACGATCCTGCGCACGACCAATCTGACGCTACTTACGTTCTGGTCCCTCATGGTGGCTTATCACCGCGCTTATGATCTGCAGGTTTTCGTCATCATGGTTGGTTTAATCCTGATGATTTGGGATCGCGCTGAGCCGGAGGGATCACCGCAGGTGATTCTGGTCATCAGCAGCCTCTATCTACTACTCAGCATCCTGGTACTATCGCTCCCAGCCGGCAGCCTTCTGCGCCAATTCCTTCCACCGGAGTTTGGCTCGGTTTGGATTAGAGTTATCTTGCGCTCTTCTACCTGGGTGGTCCTGCTAGGGATGGGACTCTGCTTGGCCTTTCTCTTCCGTCTCACCGCACGAACCTCTCAACCTTAAAGAAGCAAATCACGCTTCCACGTGGTTTGCGCTTAGACCATCTCCTGGGGTTTTATTAATCTGGATAGGGGAACTTGCTACTCAAACTCCATGACTGGATATTCCGGCATGACTGCTTGCCAGATCGGTTGATACAGGATCCCGATCTGCCCAAGCCGGTTCGTCTCTGCAGAAACCTGGCTGGCTCCCTCATCCACCAATTGGTTTGCCAGCAGGATCATATTACCGATGGTGGGGTCATAGAGGAACAAGCGTAACCGACTCACATCGCCACCTGGTACAGCCTCAATATCAAAGTTCAGGCGAATTTTCGCCCTTTGGATCGGTAAGGGTGTGCTCAGATTGACAAAGTTCCCAACCGCACCAATTTGACCTGCGAAACCGGGTGCTCCCACCATCCCTTCAACCTGGAACACCCCACTTTGATCTCCCATGCCATAGAGTTCAACCACGAGACCTAGATCCTCATAGGTCATGATTTGAAGATGGAACTCCTGGCTATCAGGGGTGCCATCGCGATCACTATCAACATGCGCCGGATCTGTACCCAGACGTGCTTCACTCTCGTCTGATAAACCGTCACCATCCGAGTCGCCAGTAGTCGCACCCATGTCTTCGCCCAGCAAAGCGATTTGATCCCCGATGCCATCGCCATCGCTGTCAAGGAGACGTGGATGGGTGCCCAGATCTCTTTCCATCAGGTTGGTCAAGCCATCAAAATCGATGTCCTCGTCGCCGTCCGCTATACCATCACCATCCGTGTCGGCCAACCCGGGTGAAGTAAAGGGGACGGTATTCTCAACCTCATAGGGATCGTCAAGGCCATCGCCATCGCTATCCAGGAGGAATGGGCTGGCACCATATCCTAATTCGACCAGATCCACGACGCCATCGGCGTCCCTATCTCCTTCAAATTCCAGACTCACTGCAGTTCGGGCAGCGTCTCCCGCCTCCCAGCACCGAAGCGCGCTGTTCATTCCCTGTATGGCGCTTCCACCACGCCAGCTACTTAGAGCTTGGTCGAGCGCAACTCGAGTCCGTTCCAGCTCAGCCTCTGCCGCGCTTACTGCTACTGGCGATATCGTCTCTTCGTCCAGGGTTTGTATCGAAGCGACGATGATCTCAGTGTCAGTGGCTGCATACGTTGCGATCTGTCGATTTGCCAGCAGGATCTTTCCCAGGGCATCGGTCAGCAGGTTAATGGCACCGGAATCGGTTAATGGGTGTCGCGTCAGATCGAGTAAATGATTGACCAATTCAATGTCATGCAGGAGGATCGCTTTTTCTTCAAAGCGACCATCGTCTAAAAAATATCCGGCATCTGCTTGAAAACGATCAACCAGACCTAAATTTAAAGAGGGTGCCCCGGGGTTAGCCGTTGGAATCGAACGCAGGATCAAAGCCGCCTCTTCCCTCAGCTTGATTGGCGTACTGTCAAGAGGTAAATCCGGAATACTGGAGATGCGTTCGACGGTTATCGGGGCAAGAGGGGGTACGGGAGTCGCAGTGCCAAAGATAAGGTCCATCGGCAGCGGCAGCTCTCTTATGACTTCACAGCCACCAAGTACGAATAGCACCAGGATTGCCGCAATTATGCGGGCATAGTTGACCTGGGTTCGCCTGTTCATTCAACCCTCCCATGTCCCGCCGAGCGTGCGGCTCTCATACAGGTTGAGCCCATAGCAGGCATGATCCCTCGGATCCATTATGCTGGAAGAGCAGTGAGGCGACGATAGGAAAGTAGTCAGCACAGCAGGGGATGAAACCACAACTTGTTCGGTTTGCGCTTGCCCCTATGGGGAGATCGCCCACAAGATGACGCTTTCATCCGTAGCGGCGCTTGCTAGGAAGCGGGCATCCGGAGAAAGGGCAAGTCCCTGCACAACACCTTGGTGCCCAGCGATCGAGCGTAGCAGCGCCCCGGAAGATCGATCCCAGAAATATAGAGCAAAATCCCGGCCTGCCCCCATAACAAGAGAGCCATCTGGAGAAAAGGCTATTGCTTCGATCCAATCAACTGGCCCCGTCAATTTCTTGTCCAGTGCCCAATCACCCACGGACCACAACCACACTTGTCCATCAATGCAGCGTAAAGCGCTGGTTGATTGAGCGCACATGCCTGATCCCAGCCAGGTACTATCCAACGAGAAGCGCACGCTCAGGCCCTGTCCGGCTTGTTCCAGCGTACGAACGAGTTGACCGTTGCTTACCTGCCAAATTTTAACGGAACGATCAACCGCTCCGGAGGCAAGATACTGACCATTGTTTGAGAACGCCAGGCTGGGTACGCTATAGGGATGCGCCCATTGGCGACGAACGAGAACGCCTTGCTCGGTGTTCCACAGATAGATCATGCCCCCTTCGGCTTCGGCGACACCTGCGGCAATGTAAATTCCATCCGGTGAGTAGGCAACAGTGTTAACCTGACCCGTATGCCCGAAGGATTGAATGGTGCTAAGCTCGGGGATTGCATAAATCGTCAAGCCCCCGTTTTGAAGGCCTACCGCCAAACTATCCCCCTTAGGGCTAAAAGCGATATCCCAGAGATCTGTCCCGAGTTCTTCACTTTGCTTGAGCAATTCACCCGTAGCCGTCGACCATAGACGGATACTATGATCAGTGCCCAGGCTACTCCCTCCTGTGATCGCAGCCAGGTACAGGCCTGAGGGATCAAAGGCAACGGCCCGAATGCTGTTTCCAAGACCTGGAAAGGTATACCGTGGATTCAGATCCCATAGATTCTCTTGCGTGATCGGTTCCAGAATCGCTGTCGGGCTTGGGGGGATCATGGTGGGCGAGGCAGTAGGTTCAGAAGCGAGTGTTGGCGGTACATCCGTCGCACTCAACATCGCTGGAGGGGAAGGTTCCGCACTTGGAGCAGCGCAAGCAAAAAGCATCTGGCTTATCAGCATAATTACGAATGGGAGTAAATTTCGGACCACGATTATTTCATCTCCTCTTTTTTGGCATTAGTTGAATCGTTTCTGGATCTACAGGAGTTCCTATTATAACGAGTGAAGCGAAGCAACCATAGATCTCACTGCTTCAATGCCTATGTCGCACAAGCTGCATACCTTCTATACCGCATGTATGAAAGTTGATCACGTCTTCTTCGGGATTGGCCAGGCTTTAAGAGTTCAATTCTTATGCACGTCTTCTTGGCATTAAAGAAAAACCCGGGTGCTAGACCCGGGCACGTCGTTCCAATAAGGTTTCTAACAACCTATGGCTTGCTGATCGAGGGTGGTTTCTTCTGGCATGTATTTGATTAAAGGTAGGATAACTTCAAATGTTGAGCCCTTGCCCAGTTCGCTGCAAACGCTGATCTCTCCACCCATGCTATCAACCAGGTGCCGAGTAATTGCCAGGCCAAGTCCGGTTCCCTTCGCCCGGGCCTCCCGCCCGAGATTATCCAATTGGCGATAGGCCTGGAAAATCGCTTCAAATTGATCTTCGGGGATTCCCGGTCCAGAATCGCGGACGAGTAAACGCCACTGATCTTCACCATGGGGTTCGATCCGCACTTCGACCTGCCCCTCTTTCGTAAACTTGACTGCGTTTCCGACAAGGTTCAACAAGATCTGTGTCAATCTGCTTTCATCCCCGCAAATATACTTGGGCATGTCTTCAGCCAGGATAATACTGCAATTTAACCCTTTGCTTTCATTTGCCTCGAGGCAGCCTGCTTCGGCTGCTACTACCAGGGAACGTATCTCGACTTGTTCTTCAACAATCTCCAGTTCCCCGGCTTCAATCTTTGAAAGATCGAGGATGTCATTAATGATCGTTTTCAAGTGACGGGCGCTATTGATCACATGTACCAGCGCGTTCTCGAGTTTCTCATTAAGTGGCCCATACGCGCCTCTCAATGCCAGATCCGTGAACACGATCATTGCGCTGAGGGGTGTGCGAAGTTCATGACTTGTCCGCGCGGTAAATTGAGATTTTCTCTCACTGGCTTGCTCGAGTTTGCGATTGGCTTCCATCAACTGGACTGTGGCGTCATCCAATGACCGGCGCAAGTCTTCACTCGCCATTTCCATCGTTCGCGCGACGAAGAAGAAGGCGATTATCACAACACCAACCGCTATCAAGAAGGCCCATGGGCCCTGTAGTTGAATCGGCAGAATGACACCAAAGCGGAGAGTTTGAGAAAGCAGATAGAAGAGCGTAGCAATGAATGCGACGATCAAACTCCGGCGCGGTTTCAATATCATCCCCGAATCAGCGATCAGGATAAGGAATCCAGGGACCAGGATCGGATAGAAACCATCGATGACCAACGCGTTCACACCGGTTGTGAACATCAAGTAACTAAGCATGATATAGGCTGCCAAATCCTGCTTGCCGGCATTCGCCAGGCGCCTTACGAGGATCAGGTTGGGAATAATACCTATACAGAGTAGCGTCGCAACAAAGAGCTGGATCGAAAAGCGGTATATCAGTAAGGCAAGCAAACCCAGGGCGAGCAGAATCCCATAGGACATCGCTCGCTGAACAGTCCCCAGGATGAGACGCTTGCGTCTGGCGAGTTCCACTTCCTCGTACGGCGAAACTGTACTGAAGGGATTTCGATTTATCATCTATACTCTCTCTCCGCCCGCTAGGGGGGTGGAGTTCATTCAGTGGGGAATAATTGCACGAAACATGCCAGCTGGGGTAGCTAGCTCGATTTTGATGCCAACCTCCGACCACCAATGATGGTATTCCTCTCGCCAGAAGAACCCGTGGGAATTACGGCTGCTGCGGATCACCAGGTTGAAGTATGGATTCGCCTCAGGTTTAAACGGTTGGGCACCAAAGATCACGCCGCCGGGGCGTACAACACGGGCGGCTTCGTGGATGACTTTTCTGGGGTTTGAGGTCCAATGCAGTATAAAAAGCCAGAAACATGCATCAAAGCTGTTGTCCAAGAATTCAAGCTGGGTCGCGTTCCCGACCTGAAAGACAGGGCGATTTTCTGCTGTCACAGGCGGATGCCCTGGATCGAGCTCATCGAGGTAAGAATCGAACTTCTCTTGCGCCAGCTTGATCATGCTGGGAACAGGGTCGATGGCGGTAATCTTGATCTGTCCGTTGAATTTTAGCCATATCTCGGCAGTCTCTCGGCCACTGCCACAACCGCAATCGAGAAGATGTTTCCCCCGCAAGCTCTTAAAATACTCTCGGCCCAGGTAGGCAAAGGCAGCTGAGCGCATACTGCTGTAAATATGGTTTCCGAGCACCGTATCGAATTTAGAGAGCAGCTCGAATTCTTCCCGCTCCATAACCTCTGCAAAGCCTACATGGTCGGCTTGCAATCGATCAAGAATATTGTGGGACATACCTTCGGCCATCATGATGAAGGGGCGGATACGCGGATCTGTCTTGGTTAGCACTTCATTCAACGAAGGGCGCGTGAATTGAGCATTATTTACATATTTGCCATCATTCCCCAGAATGCTGGGGGTGCGGTCATTGACCAGTGTTTCTACGATCTCACGTGTGTAGGAGCCATCGATAAAACCAAATTTCGCGAGTATTTCTCCGTACGTGCGTGGCTGTCTTAAATACTCAAAAAAACCCAGATCTTCCAGCGTCTGGAAAACATAGTAGCGGAAGAGTTGATCGGCCTGGCGGCCGGCGCGCATTCCCGTTCCAGCACTGGTGAGGATGTGCCACCAGACTTTGATCATTTTCATGCAACACCTCTGACAGTTTTTAGATTAAGCCGTCAGATATGGTCGCATGAATCGGATAAATTCGTCAACTTCGATAGGCTTGGCAAAATAGTCATCGCAACCGGCTTCCATGGCACGATCGCGATCGCCGATCATGGCGTGTGCAGTTAAGGCTATAACGGGGACATTTTCGAAACGAGGATTACTCTTCAAGGATCGTGTGACTTCCCAGCCATCAAGCTTAGGCAAACTGAGATCCATGAGAATCACATCAGGGTAATGTTCGTAGGCTAATTGGATACCTTCGTGCCCATCCCGCGCGACAAAGACTTCATCTTGATCCATCATCAACTGCAAGATATTGAGTAGAACGGCAATATTGGCTTCTTCGTCCTCAACAATCAGAATCCGCTTCGGGATCAAGTCGGACACTTGAGATTCTCCTTGCAAATCGCTTTTATTATTGCTGGAAGCACCTAGTTTGAACTAGATTATCACACAACTTTTTTGATAGTGCATAGAGTGTGCCATGGCTCCGACAAGCGCACAAACGAGAGGTGTGTCTTAGAACCGCCGATGTCAGCTATACGGCGTCTTGAGGTCAGTCAGAATTGTGCGCCATCCTTAACCTTATGCTAGAAACTCATATAGAATTCTGACCTGTTGCCAAGATGGCTTTGAACTCAGCCTCCAATGAGTTCGTGCAAGGAGGAAATCTACGATGATCACAGGGCCGCGAATTTTGATAATCTTGATCGCATTGAGTCTCTGCGCCTGTTCAGGAGGGAGTATCGCCGCCCAAAATGATCTCGAAGCGCCCCTGCTAGAGCCAGCACAGGAAAAGGCGGATTTTCCACCAACCTGGACCCCGACTGCGATTTCAACCCAAGCTATAGCTACCGCGACTCTGCAACCACTGAATCAATCTTCAAACGCTAGTGAGACTTCCCTCGCCACCTCCCTGCCTGAAGCAACGCCGGTAACTGACTTAATGCCAACCGATTCTTGGCAACGGGTGGAGGGAGCGACAGCCTCCTTCATGCTCCCGATGTCATTCGAAGTTCTCGATATGGGAACCGAGTTCGGAAAGCTGATGGCGGCACTTATGACCGGCTTGATGGAAGGGATGATGGAGCTGGCTTCCGATTTAGGGGAAGAGTTCGGCGCTGACCCGATTACGCCCACCCCCTTTGACGTAAGCGAGCTTGAGTCTGCCTTTGATATTGACTTTGTGTTAGCCATGCAAGAAGATCAGAAAACCAGTGCGTTCCTCTTCAGTGAACCGCTGGAAGAGCCGGGCTCACTTGAAGATCAAATTCAAGCCACCCTGGATGAACAAGAAAATCCCATTGAAATCGTGAGCATTGCCCGAGTTACCGATACTGTCAATGAAACCGCTCGCCTACACTTAATTGTTACCGATACAGAGACTGGGGAGCGCGGTTTCGTATTGATTTACATCATCCTGCTCAGCGATCGCGCCTATCAACTCGGGTTCACGAGCAGGCTTGATCGTTTCGAAGAAATGGCGCCGATCTTCGATACCAGTGCAAGCACCTTCCGTATCAATCCCTGAGGTTTTAATAAACGTAAACTTATATGTGAATGGCTTGTTTTTGCTCTACCTCACAAGTTGCCCATAAGACCTTCACCAGCCAAGGTCATCTCACGCGCAAGCATCAGTTTAAACGCTTAGAATCCTGCTCAGCAGTTTCGAGGTACTGGAGGAATTGAGTCGTTGGATGGCGACCAGCATAGTATCCCCGATACTCTTCTGGAAGGAGTGCGGCCATCTGCATCATGATTTCGTCTGTGATCGCCTGCCGGATTTGACCTGATACACGTTGATCCGGCAAAGCAATACGAAACGGGCGACCAACCGCGATGTTAAATGGCACACGCTGCAAGTGTTTCAAGCGCTGTTGCCAATGTACATCGCCAAAATGTACGACCGGTTGAATGGGCGCCCCACTGCGCTGCGCAAGGATCACAACGCCAGCTTTCCCGCGCTGCAGTACGCCTTGGGGGTTTCGGGTTCCCTCTGGCGCCAGCGCGAAGATTGCCCCCGAACGGATTTGTATAACGGCTTCCCGCAGTGCGCGAAGATCAGGCTCGCCCCGTCTCACTGGAATTCCACCAAAGGCGTGCAGCAACCAACGCATCCAAATACTTTCCAGACGGTAAGCTGCAAAGAAGCCTGATATTGGACGTGGGCGCAATCGGGTATATAGCACTGGGATTTCTAACACGTTTACATGATTTGTCACCAGGATCCAGGGACCTCGTGCGGGAATTTGACTCACCTGGCGATCATCGATCCGGCACATGATGCTTGTCAACAGCCAGAAGAAACGGCGCAAGAACCATTCATTCATATTCATGTCTTCTTACCTACCTGGGGCTCCTATAGGCTTCTGCCTTTAGGAGCGGCTCGACTTCTCGAGTAGCCGCAGCGGCAAATCGGGGCTGAACCCGAAGACTTATGTAGCGTGCCGCTTGCATGGTGATCCAACGACTGGACTTTATCTGCTTGATGTGCGCTTCGATCCCGGCATAGAATGAAGTTACCCGGCGAGTATCCACTCGCCAACCATTCTGTTCAAGGTAGCAGGCAGAATGTCGCCTCACCCCCAAATATAGGAGCTTCTTATTAAGCGTGCTATGCCTTTCTAACTTCGCCTGGTGCTCACTTGCTAGAGCACAGATGCCCTCTTTCGCTGCAGTCGCCTCGGCAAAACCGGGAGTAGGATGATGCATGAGGTTTTGATCTGTAAGATTCAAGATGGAGGTTATAGAAATCGCAAGCGCCCAGCGATCCTGTGCCAAAGACTTCCCCCAGGCAAGTTCTTCCTAGACCAAGTTTTTAGAAAAGGGATGTTTCGAATTCATTGTAGAACGTCTCGGAGCAGGATGGCAATGTATTCAGCCGGCATAAACTGACGTCGCTATCATGCAGCCAGACAGCTCTTCAGGGATTGGGGAATTGAATCTGGGTGGGGCTTATTGTCCGAACATTTCTAGCAATAAAGGATTGATCCTACTCCAATTCGGCGCTAGAACCTGCGCTCCGCCACTGGTCGTGAAACCAGTAACCATGTCTCTGGAAATCACGCGTGCATCGAGTCCTGAAGGACCTGTACGGATGAGGGCGAAGGCAAAGCGAGGCCAGATCCAAATCGGCAGGTTGCTATCTACCGCTGTAGCCAATTGAGTCATCGCCCGGGGAAGGCGTGGCCAGGTCAAAGGGTTGATCATATGCTTCAAGATGGCCCGCATAAAGATCTGACCCTGATTCATGCGAGTAAAGTCATCTCCGCTGCTGCGATCCCGCACGAATGCAAGTGCCTGCTCTCCATTCAGGTGATTATCTCCGGTTGGCAATTTCCCCACCGGTGACTCTAGCTTCAAGGGCACACCACCAAGCGCGTCCACGAATGCTTGAAATCCATCGAAGCGGAAACGTAGATAATATTGAAGATCAATTCCAAAATTTTGCGTGATCGTTACCATACTCGCTTCTGGTCCAGAGCCGGCAACTTCAGCTTCAGCGAAGAAATGCGCTGCGTTCAATCGGTTCTCACCATAGCCGGGGATGTTCACCCATAAATCTCGAGGAATGGAGAGCATCCCAAAATAGCCTGAGAAGGGCCTGGCGCTTGTGAGTATGAGCGTATCACTGCGCCCTGCTGCAGATCCCTGCGGAGTGCGATCGATTCCCAAGACCAAAACGTTGATGCGGCCCGGGAAGATGAGATAGATCCCCAGAATGACACCCAGCACCATTCCCAAAGTAACCGCGCTTTTGCGCTTCCGCTGCAGAGGCCGCCGGTTAGCCTTGGTTGGTTGCGTTTCTTCCATTGAAAATTCGCGTTGGATGTGCTGCACCGAATCCGCATTTAGGCTTGAAGAATATGACATAGCCGCAGATTTTACCGCACAATCTCCATTATCCATACCCGGCAGTCACCGATCTTCCTGGAGTAACGATTACAACTACGGTTGCCCCCACCTTACAGTAAACTTGCAAAGCACCCTTAAACTACAAAACCTCGCGTAAGCTGGAACTCATCAAATGCACCCAAATCTACTCAAACGATATCGAACCATGGGTGCATTATTTTTGAAAGGATGCGCGATTCAATGGATGAAACAGAGCGGAAACTCCTGAATTCACGCCAGGCCGCACAGTATCTGGGCATCAGCTTGAATACGCTATACCGCATGGAGAAAGGCGGGTTGCTTAATCCATTCCGCACCCCTGGCGGACATCGCCGCTACCCCTTAGATATGTTGGATAGCTACCTGGAACACAGCCGTGATGAGGGCGCCACGGCCAGGATCGTCAATTGATCTGCTGTATCACCGAGAATCAGGGGGATGAGAAAATGTATCGAAGTGACGAGAGAAGGGACGTGCCCGGTGAAGCTTGAAACCCTAACCTACAATCGCCAAGATGGATGGTCCAAAGAGATTCCGGCAAGTATGGATTCAAAGCAAACGCTCGCTCTCATCTTCTCCTCCCCGGACATGACTGAAGACTTTGAGCCTATTGAAATAATCGGGGAGCGTTTATCGAAATCTCATCTAATTGGTTGTTCAACCGCAGGTGAGATCCACGACGCAGCTGTCGTTGATGACAGCATAACCATGGCTATTGCTCAATTTGAATCTACAAAAATCAAGAGCGTCACACAGCATATCCCCAAGGCTTCGGATTCGTATGCGTGCGGGGCGAGCATTGGTAAAGCTTTACATGCCCCTGATCTCACGGCAGTATTTATGCTTTCTGTGGGTACGGACGTAAACGGCACCGAGTTGGTCAAAGGCATTAACGCTGAAATTCCCGCCGAGGTACCGGTTACGGGCGGGCTTGCCGCTGATGGCGAGCGCTTCGAACAGACATGGGTCTTACATGGATCTTCTCGAGAAGAACGTGCCGTGACGGCAGTGGGGTTTTATGGTGAAAAACTTAGGATAGGTTTCGGTTCGATGGGCGGCTGGGATATCTTCGGGCCGATACGCAGGATTACAAGATCAGAGGCGAATATCCTCTATGAGCTTGATGGGAAACCTGCGCTCGAACTTTATAAGGAATACCTGGGTGACCGCGCCGAAGGCTTACCGGCGACGGCACTGCTCTTCCCGCTCTCTCTTCATTTGACAGATCCGGAAGAACGCAGGGTTGTACGAACCGTCCTTGGTGTCGATGAAGCAGACCACTCGATGACATTTGCTGGCGACATGCCGGAGGGATCCTTGGCACAGATGATGAAAGCCAACTTTGATCGCCTCATCGATGGTGCCATGGGAGCTGCCGTACAGGCGAGGGATCCGCTGAATGGCTATGCTCCGGTCCTATCAATCGCCATCAGCTGTGTTGGAAGGCGTTTGGTGTTGGGAAGCCGCACAGAAGAGGAGCTTGAGATTGTACTTGAAGCGCTTCCCCCAGGGACGACAC
>JBFFQB010000080.1:0-15551 GCA_041573795.1 Anaerolineales bacterium | reverse complement strand
TCTTGCCTGGAAGTTGTTGCGTGGTGCTATCCAGAACAGCCTCGAATTCAGATTTGCGTTTTTCAAACAACGTGATCACATCGATGGGTGACTTGGCGAATTCCTTCAACTGCGTGTCAAGCCAATTTAGATCCTCGTAGGGTCGCAGCGCAGCCAGTTCATTTTCATGCGGGCCGCGGTGGCCATAGCGCTGGGAATATTCTTCACGACTCATTTCCCCACCTGCGACTTTGGAGAGACCCAGGAGAGGACCCAAGCTGGCCAGTTCCCCAGAACTGCTGATGGTCGTCAATAGCGCATTGGCTTGCTCCTCTCCCAGAAGTTTGCTCAATTCAGATTTAAGTTTTTGAGTCAATTGATTGAGTTCTTCGTTCATCTTATCTTGCAGGGGGTGAATTTCAATCCACAGGGGTCTGATCGCCTTGCTCCACAGAACGATCAACTCGTCTGCTGATGCGCTTTTGATGCGGATTTTAAGTTCCTGGCAACGTTCTCGTACTCGTGGCAGGAATTCAGATGCAGTTTTTCTAAGCTTATTCTTCTTTCGCTGATTCCTGGCTTCACGCGGCAGAATCTCGAATAGGAAGGTTTTCCAGGAAACAGGGAAGGCGGGTATATCCACGCCAGCCGGTGGGATTCCGATCGAATCTCTGATCATGGCCATGGCGCGCTCATGCGAGCGCATGATCTTGTGGATGAAGGAGTATGTCAGGCTATAGTTGAGGTAGGGCCGACCCGCAATGCAGTCGATCGTGGGAACGTCGCCCATTGAGAGCATGTTGAAGAAATCCCCCCATACCGACCAGGTGCTCGGCGTCGTCGCCGTGGGGAAAACTTCGCCCACCATCATGTTGGTCCAGAGGTAATCATTCGTGAAAGTGGTGTTCGCCTCATCCATGATTAATCTCCTAGCCTTCCACCAAGATCACCAGACCGGCATCACCATCGATGGTGATCTGCTGGCCGTGTTGGATCATCCGTGTTGCCATGCCGGTGCCAAGGACAGCCGGGATACCGTACTCGCGGGCGACGATCGATCCATGGCTCAGGGGTCCGCCAATATCTGTGACGATCCCAGCGGCCATCGCAAAAAGTGGAGTCCAGGCGGGGGTGGTCATCTTCGCCACGAGTATGCCGCCCTTCTTCATGGCGTCGAAATCTTCGGGCCCGTGCAAGACGCAGGCTTCTCCTGTAATACTCCCTGCGCTTGCCCCCACGCCAATCAGTTTGCCTTCCTGCTGTTCACCTTCATGCGGTACGAATGCCTCCACCGGAAGTCCCATGTAGGTCTTGGAATCGGGGATCTGGCTGGGTGGCATGAGTTGTCTTTCTGCCTCAATGCGTGCTTTGCGCGCATTCACCTGCAAATCGAGAGACTCCAGGGGGTCCTGGCGATCAAGGGCTTCCAGCGTGGATTCAACCTCGGATTTGTACAGCCAGAAGATATCCTCTGCGTATTCAAGAGCACCGGCTGCGCTCATGCGACCTCCCAGTTCGAGCAGCACCTGCCGCAGGCGCGGGTAAGACAGGCCGAGCGAGGCGACACTATCCTCGCGTACTCTTGCCAACGATTGTGCCCAACCGAGCGATTTCTTGATCGCCCAACCACGTAACCCACGCGCACGGCCCATGAGATCGGCGATGGCCTGTTCTCGTTCCTGGGCCAACCTACCCTGACGTTCATGGGGATTGGCACCTTCGTCCCGCAGATACATCTTCATCGTCTCGAGCATTGGAATTGGGTTTTCAGCTGGGATCGTCTTAGCGAAGTCGATGTCGTAGAGGATGTGGCCAAAAAGTTTCAGATGCGCTTTAAACTCAGTTCTCCAGGTGTTCCAGGCTTCTGTGGTGACATCTACAGGGGGTGTCTCGCTTTGGAGATCCACAGTGAGTTTTGAAGATGGCGTGTTGAGCAAGTAGGCTAGCAGATCTTCATGCCCTTTTGCCGATTGCGCCAGGTCGAAAACCGACTTTTCCAACTGAATCGGTGTTGTATCGTAGCCCATCAAGAAAACTGGTGCAGGGGGGTCTCCTTCCCGGCGGTATAACTTGTTGTAAAGCGAAGTGAATAAACCTTCGCTACCAGCAGCCGCACCGAGCGTATCAACTTGCAGAATCGAGAGATGGTAAACGGCGGCGCGTATTAGATCGTGGGCATCATCCCAGAGTTCCCTGGCGGACAAATCCCCAATAGCCGTTTTTTCGAGCTCGGCCACTGCTGCCTGGTAGTCTGGCAGTGCTTGCTCGCGAAAGTGAGCCGGACCCTCGCGGATAAGGCGCGGCATCTTGGGGGCCAGCTTTGACAGCATCTCCCACCACTCTATGGCCGAGAAACCGGCGGTCATGTAAGCGTAGTCATTAATGGTGATGATGATCTCGGGGGGAAGCCGGTCTTCCTTCGCGTTGGCCAGGTCTACCATCATCTGGATGATGGCTTTGTTGTAGCTGGGGATACCCATCGTGCTAAACAGCGGCGAGAGCGGATCTGGCATCATGTCGACGATGCTGGCTCGCAGGTAGCGCCCCTTAGGATCTGGGATCGGCCAATCGGTAGGGGCTGTTCCTGGTTCGGGGAGTGCCGTGATAGGTCTGGCCTGAACAATGGAGAGGCTCCCATCGGCGAGCGTCCACTCAATATCCATGGGCCCGCCATATAGGTTCTCGATTTCAGCGCCCATGTTTGAAAGGGCGATTAAGTCTTCGTCCTGTAAGGCTGGCGCTTTGCGCAGATTCTTTGAAACCTGTCGATCCTCGGTTGTGCCATCAATCCGGACAGTCATCACCTCTTTTTCCGCGATCTTCTTGCTGATGATGCAGCCCCTGGCTTTATCCACCACATACTCGTCGGGTGTCACCCGGCCTCCAACGACTGCATCTCCCAAGCCCCAGGCAGCGTTTATCAGCGAGTGGTCTCTTACGCCGCTTATGGGGTTGGCGGTGAAGAGGATACCGGCGACTTCGGCGTTTACCAGAAGTTGGACGACGACCGCCAGGGCGATACCTTGCTGGTCAATTTCCTGGCGCAGCCGGTACCCGATTGCTCGTGCAGTCCAGAGGCTACTCCAGCATTTTTTAACTGCTTCTAAAACGTGGTCTGCGCCGCAGACATTAAGGTAGCTTTCCTGCTGACCGGCGAAGGAGGCTTCGGGCAGGTCTTCGGCAGTTGCGGAGGAGCGCACGGCTACAGCGGGGTTCGTGCCGCGCAGGTCCCCATAGGCGTCAGCGATTTCACCGGCGATATCAGCTGGGATTGAGGCGTTGAGGAAGTCGTTCTGGATCGAGCGTGCAGCATCTTCCAGGGTTGACGGCTTCTCTGGATCCACTTTTTCAAGCGCAGCTTCAATGAGCGGCTGGAGCTCATTCTTCGCTACAAACCTGCGGTAGGCTTCTGTGCTGACATGAAAACCACCCGGCACAGGGAAGCCCGCATTATATAAACGGGCGAGAGAAGCCCCTTTTCCGCCGACTTTCTCAAGGTTTGCTGCTTGATCATTGATTGAAAGTACAATTTGTTGAGACATTTCTCTCTCCAGTCCCTGAGTGCAACCCAGGATTGAATTTCTTATGAACCTTCCGATAAGCTCTTGTCAGCAGGAGGATCGCAGATCTTGCGAACCGATAGCAGCTTCAGGTTCAAATCCCATAATTTATTCAGGATCCCACGTAATTTAGCCTGATCCAATGCCTGGCAATAAATCGTAGTGATGGAAGGATCTTTTGCAGAACTTTCGATTCTGACTGTGGATCCATTGAACCATTCAGCCCAGTGCTGATTGAGCGAACCTCGCAGACGGATTTCATATTTCCAGCGAATATCTGAGCCCACTTTTGAGCCAGGCTTGTCGTCCAACATGGCCCCATAGTAGTACCAGCGCTGGCTGGAGTCTTCACATAAAAGGGTGATCCTCAGAAAAATCACCCATGGATGAGGCGAGGGATTAAAGCAAATTTAGATGGCGTGCTTTTTCAACTGCCTGAAGGCGACTGTGCACTTCCAGCTTGGCGTAAATGCTCTTTACATGACTGCGGACTGTATTGACCGAGATAATGAGTTCTTCTGCCACTGCCTCAAGGGTCTTGTCACTTGGGAGGTGTTGGAGAACCTCCAGCTCGCGCTGGCTTAGCGTGTCGAGTTTGCTGGGGTCAATTACGCTGCGAGGATCGAATTTACGAAGCAGGAAATCAACAAACTGGAGTAATTCCGGCGAATCCCATGTGGAACGCCCCTTTCGTAGGAGTTTCAGCAGGTGATCTCCTTCGGCAAGGAATAAGCGCGCGCTCCCGCTAGGCCGTGCCATCTCGAGCGCTCGACGTAGTGCAGCCAGGCTCGCATCAGTGTTGGACCTTGCCTGGAGTAAGGATGCGCGCAGGATCTCCGCTTCAAGCAGAAGAAAGGGTCGGTTGGCCTCTTTCGATTGTAGGATCAACTGCTCGATCGCTTGATCAGCTTGTTCGTAGCGCTTTTCAGCGATAAATAGACGAATGAGGATGGGCAGCTCGTATTTATAAAGGCGAGAGGTGAGATAGTCTTCGGTGTATACCTGCGGGAGCTTCGAAGGAGCCTGATCAAGGCCGCGTTTGGCGACCCATGCGTGTGCGGCTTCCAGGTCACCTTGCCTCACATTAATATCCGCCTCGACCATTTCGACGACATGGTCATCAATCTGCGATGCATCGAAGCGTCGGGCCAGGTCATAGAGCAGCCTAAATTCCTGCTCGATCTTCTCGCGAGCGCCTCGCGCAAAATGCAGCATGACCATGAAGACATGTGCTTCCAAAGTGCCGATCAAGCTCCAACGTTCTGTCAATTGGATCCCCTCCTGCAACAAGCTTTCGGCTTGCTCCAGGTCATAACGTTCTAGCGCCAAATTGCCCAGTCCGATCAGTGCCCGACCTGCGATTGGAAGTTTCTTCCCTGATTCATCGGTCCCGGCAGCGAGCGCTCTCTGATAAAAGGCTATCGCTTCATCCAGCTGCATTTCTTTCCATCGCATTTCGGCCAGCTCGGTGAGAAAGATCACCGCAGAGGAAGGATTGCGAGCACGTTCAACAAGTTTGGTGGTATCTTCAAGCAGTTGAATGCCACTTTCCAATTCGCCCGCGGCGATGCGCGCGCCAGCTACACAGAATGTAGCGAAATCGCGTAGGTAATGTTCATCCGGGGGGAGCACTTCGAGAGCATATTCTGAGCGATCCAATCCCAACGCCACTTTACCCTGCGAGAGGGCTACAAAGGCTTCTAATAAAGCTGCAGCGCCCGGAGGATCTTGGTGCTGGCTTTGATCAGCTTGGATGAGCTGGGCTTCGACAACACTTAAAGGGGCACCCTGGAAGAGCAAAGCCCAGGCCTGGTAGGCGGCTAAACGCGGCCGAGAAGTGATCTGCTCCCTGGGTAATCGCTGCAGCCATTGAAGAAGGGTTGCAGTCTCGCTGCGCATGAGTAAATCCTGGGAAACGCGTTCCACGAGATCGGCCGCCAAGCCGGTATCCTCGCTCATGAACGCATGTTGAATGGCTTCATCATAAAGGTTTTGCGATTCAAACCAGGAGCTGGCGCGTTTATGCAGCATCCCGATGGTGTCAGCCTCCCGGCTCTGTAACCGGCCCTGGAGCAAATCAGTAAAGAGCCGGTGGTAACGGAACCACTCTCGCTTTTCATCAAGGCGGATGATAAATAAGTTTGCTTGCTCCAGCCCCTGCAAGACATCTTTACTTGCCGGTAGGCGGGGTTCGAGCCCTGCCAGCAACGCATCACACAGCGAGCCGTTTAATCGATTCAGAATGGAGGTGTATAACAAGAACCGCTGAATTTCGGGGGGCTGTTGGCGCAGGACTTCATCCAGAAGGAAATCCATGATGTAGTGATGATCTCCCGAGAAGTCTTCGATCACAGCTTGCTGGTTGCTATGACCCTGGAGAGATACTGCTGCCATCTGCAAGCCGGCGATCCAACCTTCGGTTCGTCGATTCAGGATCTTGATCTCATTACCATTCAAGCGAAGATCCTTATAACCCTCCAGGAAGGATCTCGTTTCTTCCGGGTTAAAGCGTAAATCCTCCATGCGAAGTTCATTTAATTGGCCCCGTCCCCGCAATCTGGCGATAGGTAAGGGAGGATCTGCACGCGTAAGTAGAAGCAGATGTGCGCAGAAAGGCATGTTTTCCAGGAGGTAGCCAACGATATGATGCACACTCTGGTTCTTGATGCAATGATAGTCATCGAGCACAATCAGTACGGTGCGCTCTGCGCCCGCGATCAGATTGAGTAAGGGGATCAAGGTTGAACTTTCAAGTTCAGCCCCAGTATAAGGTCCGGTCAAGAGTTCAGGAGCTTTGAATTCGGGGTTTGCTTTCTCCAGAGCTGCCAGAAGGTAGCTTGTGAAGCGTGCGGGGTCGTTATCCTGCTCCTCGAGTGTCAGCCAGGCTGCCGGCAGCTTGCGCGCTTGGATCCATGCACTGACCAACGAGGTCTTACCATAACCCGTGGGGGCGGAGATCAATGTCATGCGCTGGAAAGGTTGGAGGGTGTTATCTAGAGCGTTGAAGAGGCGCGGCCGAGTCACCATCTGTGTCGGGAGATGGGGAATCTTGAGCTTGCTCTCAAGGAGGTTTGAAAATTGAGACATAATCGATTCCGGTGCTGCTGAAGCGATTATATAGGAGTGGGATCAAGAATAATCTGAGCTTTAGCTGACTGGTACATCCTTCTAATTTCAACGGATGGGATGCCCTGGCTGCTCAAACTCGACAGGTTGGATGTGCCTACCCGCGTGAGATATTTATCGATTGTCCATGTTGGGGTATTCCGGTAGGGGAGAGGCGATGGCTTTTTCGGAGGATGGGAGTGTTGGCAAGCAAGCAACAATTTGTGAATTTTTGGACTAAGTTGCAACAGGTTGTATTTCGTCATATTATACATTTGGCCCCGACCGTTCTCAAGCCTTCCGGCCGAGACCCCTAAAACTTGTTGAAGGTTCGTCATATCAGTATTTATTGGTGAAAGATTCCATCATTGACGATCATCTAGATGTTCAACAGTGAACAGGGCGATGAACTCCACAACTCAATTTCACCACAACCGAACAGTTCACCACCTCCCACCCGCGCGTCATGGGTTTTAGCGGTTAGAGAACACCTTTTGTGAATTGAGCGGTATCCATATTCTTTCTACAATCGATTGAACTGCGTTCTTGCGAGTCATCATGGTGAATCGCAGTTCAAATGATGCAAGCTCAGCCGTGCATGTGGCTTGTTTCGGGTTGGGCATCGATTAGGAAAGGAGAAACGATTTCATACAATCCTTGGAGACACCTTGCTTGATTAATATTTTTTTCTGAAAGGCAAAAGGAGTGAACTACTATGAATTCTTTACTCGTCCTAATACTGGGTGCACTCGGAATAGGGATCGGATATGGTGTCTATGCCCGACGGATCAATAGGGATATTGTTCAACCTAGCGATACAAAAGCCACTCCTGCCAAGATGTACATGGATGGAGTTGACTTCACTCCTGCCAGCCGCAATGTTCTCTTCGGCTACCAGTTCAAATCTGTTGCTGCATTAGCACCTCTAACGGGTCCCATTGTTGCTCTCCAATGGGGGTGGTTGCCGGCGTTGCTCTGGATTATCCTGGGCGTCTTCTTCATTGGTTGGGTCCAGGACTATGGCAGCTTGATTATGGGAGTGCGTCGCGAGGGAGAGACTATGAGCGCGCTTAGTTACAAGCTGATCTCCCCGCGTGCTCGAACCATCCTATTGATCTTTATCTACTTTTATCTCCTGTTGATCATGGGTGCGTTCGGAAATGCAGTTGGCAAGGCTTTGATGGTCAAACCACAGGTGCCCTTTGGCATGATCGCCCTTGTTTTAATGGGCGTGATTGCCGGACAGATGACCTACAAATGGAAACAAGACATCATTCTGACCAGCGTGATCACAGTCATCCTGACCTTTGTGGGCATTTGGGTTGGAACCTTACCGGCTGTTTCCAACTTCTTTGCCAGTCTATATGGCGGTGCAGATTCTCCAATCGTCTTTCTAGGAAACACGCAGGCGGCTGTTGTAGGCACCTTGCTTATGCTGCTCTTCTGCTACCTGGGATCCGTTCTCCCGATCTGGTCATTTGCCCAACCAGTGAACTACGTTTCTTTCTGGATTGTCACTCTGGGAATGGTTGGTGGCCTGCTCGGTTTGCTCATCTGGCGTCCGGGCATGGGTGATTTTCCGGCGTTTACCGGATTTACAGCTGCAGTGGGTCCGCTCTGGCCAATGCTCTTTGTCACGATTGCCTGCGGTGCGATCTCTGGCTGGCACAGCCTTGTTTCGACCTCCGGGACGGCCCGTCAACTGGAGAAGGAGACTGACGCACTTCCCGTAGGTGGCGGCGCGATGTTCATGGAAGCCGGTTTTGCGATCATGGCGTTTTTGACCGCTACGGTGGCCTTCGGAAGTTATCAGGGATTCCTTGATGCTGGCGGATCAGGCGCTGCTTTGGCTGTGTTTGCAGGTGGCCTTGCCAGTTTCCTGAGTCGAATTGGCATCCCTCAGGGCTTTGGTGTCGCCTATGGCTCGGTGTTCCTGACCATCATGGCGATTACCATCATGCAGTTGGTGGTTCGTTTCATGCGTGTCGCAAGCGCCGAGATGGTGGGCGATGCGATCCCGGCGATGAAGAACATCCACGTGGGTAGCCTGGTTGCCTTGGCCCTGACAGCATTGTTTGTCTGGATCATTCCGTGGCTGACGATTTGGGTCGCTTTTGGTGCCTCGAATCAGCTTATGGCTGGCCTCGCTCTGTTGTTGGTCTCGTTGTGGTTACTTTCAGAGGGCAGAAAGTACAACTGGGCGTTTTACCCGGCGATCTTTATGATTGTGACCGATATCGCCGCCCTGCTGTACGTGGCGTATGTAAATCTGTTCATTAAACTGCCGGCAGCTGAAACGACACAGGCGGTTATTGCATCGGCTCTGATCGGGGTAATTTGCCTGGTGCTGCTTGTCGCCGCGCTGCTCTTGATCTGGGACGCTATTCAGGCGCTCCAGCGGGCCAGAGCGTCAAAACCGGCAGAAGTCTGACCACCAATCTCGGTGGAGGTGAATTAACCGATCGATCAGCGACATATAGATGCGTATTAATCCTTGGAGCTGGGGGTGAGTTGGGTTCGCCGAATGGCAACAGCTTGCCCCCAGGATCAAGGTGGAGATCGTCTGCGATGCCCTGCATTGACCTAAAAGTAATAGCGCAAGTGCCGACGAACTTCTTTCACTGCATGCACTGCGAGCAGTTGTTCAGGCAAGCCGGAATCAGTGAGCCAGTTCATGATTCGGTTGGTGGTCAGTATCCCGAGGATTTCCTCCAGGATGCGCTAGACCTGGCGGACTGGCTTCATGATTTGCAGCAATCACATCAGAAATATCTGCGGATTGAAGTGATCGATCCGCAATCGATCCAGGGTTTCTACTTCTCACTTCGTCATTGGGTGCGGCGCTACCCGGCATTCATCATCGCGCACCGGAAAGTGTATGTCGGGTGGGATCGAGAGGCGCTGGATCGGATTCTACATGCATACCTCCCGCAAGCCGTGGCAGAGCGATCCGTCCAGGGTAGGGGAGGCTAAAACGAGTCGAAACCACAGGCAGTGAATTTGCGGTTTGTGGAAACCTGTGAAGTGCGGAGTGACATTCTTGCCAGCGATACAGGCAGAGTCAGGGAGAAGATCGAATTCAATGTTTCGAGAGTCTGGACTCGTGGAGTCGATCCAAAAAACCATCAAAACCATCCGTGAAGTCCTGTATGGAATGACAATCTATGATTGGGTCCATGAATTGCAGAAGGCTCGAAATGAGAGGGATCGCCTCTTCACCCTGATCGTTTATGGGGATTTATTGGGAATTCCAATCCTGCCTCCATATTACACATTGCGACTCTTGCCCTATCTCATTCCTGGCTACGAGAACTGGCGCAGAAGTATGCTGCGCGAACGTGATTTTACGGATTTGTTTGACCAGGAGATCGGATAATGACAGGTGGTCTGGAAAGATCATGATCCTCCAAACCTTATCTGGATGGATCCGGCCTGAGGTGAGCAAGTCACATCGAGGCTTGCGCATCATTTCCAGCATGGTTTAAAGCATATCAACGAGATCGAACCCTGCAGGTGTACAGGAGAAACGTTATGTCTGAACAGAAGCAAAATCCAATCAAAAAAATTGCTCAATCTTTCATTCAATTTATCTACGGCATGGCAGGCCATGATATGACCCGCTTTGCATTGAAGACACGTGGCAGCATGGAGCATCTTTTCATCCTCATCACCATGGGGGATTTACTGGGAGTACCCATCTTGCCACCGTACTACTCATTACGGTTACTGCCCTACGTTGTTCCCCAGATCTCAACATGGAAACGCCGCATGTTGCGTGAGAGAGATCTCACCGATGCACTGGCCTAGGAGATGCACGCATGTCACTGATAAAGATGTTTGAGGAAAATCCAGAACGTCGCTACATCATGTTTGGCGGCAAAGGTGGGCTTGGAAAGACAACGTTTTCCGCTGCCACAGCCTACCACCTAGCGCAAGCCGGACATCGGGTGCTTGTCTTCTCTGTCGACCCGCAAGCCTCCCTATCGGATATTTTCCAGCAGGACATCTTTGGCAAAGGTCCGGTAGAGATCATGCCCAATCTCTTCGCTCAAGAAATCGATGCGGATCAGCATATCCGCGAATACCAGCAAGAGATCCGGCAGAAAATCCTCGATATGTATGGTTTGGATCAAATCCCCGAGGAGATTGAAGACTATATCCAGGCTGCTGCCGCCGAACCCGCGATGGAAGAGAGTGCCATTTTCGACCAGGTCGTTGACATTGTCATGGCTGAAGCGTTCGATTATTACATTTATGATCTTGTCCCTCTCGGGCACGCCCTCTACTATCTCAGCATGGCGAGCGTCTATGATGAATGGATTGATAAGATCACCGAGCTGCGCCAAGAAATGGAAGAATATTCGAAGGTTGCCTCGCTTATCCAGCGTGAGGAATTTTCTGAGGAGGACATGATCCTTACCGAATTAATGGATATCAAGCATCGTATCAACACCTCCTCAGGCATCCTGACAGATAAGGTGAAAACTGCCTTCTATTTCGTTATCATCCCCGAAGAAATGATATTGTTGGATACCGCCAAGGCTGCAGACCTCTTCGCGAAGTACGATGTTCCTTTGTGTGGTTATATTGTCAACCGGGTGATTCCCCCTGAACTCGGGGATCAGACTATCCCTGACTATCTACGCAACCGCCTTAAGATGCAGCGCACCCATCTGGAACACATTAATCAGCAATTTGGTGATCAGGTGCTGGCCTATATTCCAGAGTTCGAGCGTGATGTCACTGGCTTGCCGATGATAAAGAAAATGGCCGAAGCCATGTTTGGTACTGTTCCTGCGATACCGGAACTGCCATAGAGCTGACCCCAGGAGCATTCGCATGATTGAAAAGTCCACGCAAGACTTTCTGAGGGAAAATCCCGGGTTGAAATACATTTTCTTTGGGGGTAAAGGGGGTGTTGGTAAAACGGTACTTGCTGGTGCTACAGCCTTATGGTTGGCAAACAAGGGCAAGAGAACACTGCTTGCATCCACGAATCCAGTACATAGTCTCTCTGGCTTGTTGGATATGGACGTGTTCGGCCATCCAACCGTCGTGCCCGGTGTGCCAAACTTGACAGCCTACGAGATCGACACGCGTGACACGATAGAACGTTCCAAAAAAGAAATCCGTGAGAAGATCAGCTGGTTTTTGAAATTTGCTGATATTAAAACTAAGGCAGATGCGTTTGTCGAATCGGCAACGATGAACCCTGCGTTCGAAGAATCGGCCATGTTTGAGAACATGATTGATCTGATGTTCGAAGATGCATACGAAGTGTATGTGTTTGACACGGCTCCAACTGCAAATGCGCGCCGGTTGCTAGGGATGTCTTCCGTGTATTCGCTCTGGGTCAACAAGATGATGAAAAGCCGTGAGGAAGCCGTATCCCTGCGTGAGTTGCTCTCTTACAGTCGGAAGAAGAAGCAGAAAGATCCGTTGATGGAATACCTGCTTAACTTCCAGCAGCGCATGGAGAACGCAAAAGAGCTGCTCACCGATCCTGAACAGACTGCCTTTTTCTTTGTGACCTTGCCAGAGGCCTTGCCCATCGCTGTCATCACACGCTTCATTCACTGGTTCAAGGATTTCGGAATCCCAGTCGGAGGCGTGGTCGTTAATATGCTGATTGATCAAGAGAGTGTGGTCGAGAATTCACCGGACTTCGTTAAGAACCGTGTTGCGATGCAATCTGAATATATGGAAGAAATTGACAAAGTTTTCAACGGATCGGTGCGGGCGATCATTCCACTTTTTGAAACTGAAGTACGCGGAGTAGAGATGCTGCAGAGGACAGCAGGATATCTATTTGCATAAACGCGTAACCGGAACAAACTAAACCGCTGTTTGGCGACTTGCCCAACCGGGTCAATAGGAGCTGTGGGCGTGAATCTATATTCAATGCTTATTCTTGTCGGCTTTTCCTATGCTCTGCTTTTCGGTTTCCTTTCCTATCTCCGGCACGAAGGCTTCTCGCTCCAATTTACTTTGGAGGCTGTAATTCTTACACTCTTGATTGCAGGCGTAGTTTTTTTTACTAAGACTGGTGTTAGTCCAATCCTCTTTCTGATCTTTCTCTATCTGGTGACGATGCGCTCGCGTCTACTCACCGATGTCGCCAATTGGCTCTCAGGGCGTGGCCGTCAGCGTGACGCGATAGCAGTGCTCCAAGTGGCCTTGAATCTGTTTCCTGATCATCAAACCCGCCTGATCATCCTGACGAATATGGGAATTGTGCAGCTCTTACGCAAGAATCCGGAAAGTGCGGAATCCCTATTGGCTTCAGTATTGGAGCAGGCGAATCATGATGGCTTGGGAGTACGTTACCAGGCCGCTTGCCACTATAACCTCGGGATTGCCTTGAGAGAGCTGGGCCATGAGGCAAAATCCGTCCAACACTTCAAGGAGGCCGCTGAAGCCTATCCCGGTTCGGCGTACGGCAAGGCTGCCAAGAGGGCTCTGGAAGAAAGGCGCAAAGGTAGAAAATAGGCGCAGGCAAATTTCGATCTGGAAAAGTGTGGGTTGCCACATACTGACGGCTAAATCCATAAGCGAGGGGCTGATAGTCAGCATCGCAAGCGCATTCCAAGGATCGCATTGTTGGATTGCAAGACGAATGGAGACAATGAGATGGATTTAGGGTTGAAGGATCAGGTAGCAATCGTTGCCGCAGCTTCCCGAGGCTTGGGGAGAGCGGCGGCCATGGCGCTAGCACGTGAGGGAGCTAAACTAGCGATTTGCTCGCGGAGTGGTCAGATCGATTCGTCCGCTGCAGAGATCCGAGAAGAAACAAATGTGGACGTTTTGGCTATGCAAGCCGACCTCACCCTTCCTGCGGATATTGAAAAATTCGCCGCGAGCAGCCTCAAACACTTTGGCAAGATTGATATTCTGGTGATTAATGCCGGGGGGCCGCCTCCGGGGAGTTTTCTGAGCCTTGGACCGAGCGACTGGGAAACGGCCATGCAGCTGACGCTTATGAGTGCCGTGCGTTTGTGCTACGCAGTCGTGCCGCATATGCTCGAGCGAGGCTCGGGCAGTATCGTAGCTACACAATCTTATTCCGTGAAGCAGCCCATCGACAACTTGATTCTTTCGAATGCGCTGCGCATGGCGGTGATCGGATTGATGAAATCACTGGCGAATGAATTGGGACCACGCGGGATACGGGTCAACTCGATCAATCCCGCTTGGACCTGGACCGAGCGGGTGGAGCAATTGATGAAGGATCGCGCCAGTCGAAGTGGGGTCAGCGTTGAAGAGGAAGCTACCCAAGTGACGGCCAGCATTCCTCTGGGGCGTATGGGAACCGTGGAGGAGTTTGGAAGGACGATCGCCTGGCTTGCTTCACCTGCGGCGGCGTTTATTCATGGTCATGCTCTTATGTTTGATGGGGGGGCGACGAAGGCCAGTCTGTGAGTTTTTCATGAAGGTCGCTGTTTATGGCAGCGGAGGTGTTGGGGGCTACTTTGGGGGCTTGCTTGCGCGCGCGGGCAAAGATGTCGCTTTTATTGCCCGAGGCGATCACCTGAAGGCAATGCGAGAGCAGGGTCTGCAGGTTTACAGCCCGCATGGCGATTTCATCCTCACTAATCTTCTTGCCACGGATGAGCCGCAACAGGTCGGCCCAGTAGATTACCTGATCGTTGCGGTGAAACATTTCCAGCTTGAAGATGCAGCGAAGAGCATGGGCGCATTGTTGGAAGAGGATTCATTGATACTGCCCTTGCTGAACGGCGTTGATGCACACGAAATCCTTGTTTCCACGCTGAAGACAGGTTTTGTAGTGGGAGGTCTGTGCAGCCTCTCCGCATTCATTGAGTCACCTGGTGTGATCCGGCATGCGAGCCAGCTACGCAGGCTGGTAGCCGGAGAGCTTGATGGAAAACCTGATCCACGCTTGCAGCGATTGCTGGCTGCCTGGCAAGATTGTGGTGTTGATGCGATCCATTCCAAGGACATCATTGCCGATATCTGGATGAAATTCTTATTCATTGCATCGTTTGGGGGGGTTTCCTCGCTTGCCCGTGCCAGTATCGGGGAAATCCTACAGGTTCTGCAAACCCGTGGCTTGCTGCGCACTGCAATGGTTGAGATTGAATCGCTGGCTCGGGCGCAGGGTATTATGATTAATGTTAATGTGGTGGATGAGGTGATGGCTCTCGTCAATAGTCTAGAGCCTTCAATCACATCATCTATGCAACGCGATGTTGCCGGAGGGAAAACCTTTGAGCTTGAGGCTTTCAGTGGCAAGATCACACAGTTGGGTCGGGCTCTGAGTGTTCCAACACCAACCCATGATTGCATTGACGCCTTATTGCGTCCTGCCCTTCTGCGCACTCTAATCCCGGCGCAGTAGGTGTAGCAATCGCCTGGCCAGCCGTTTTCTCTTTGAACCCAATCTGCTCTAAGGGAGCATCCTAGACCGGTTCGTATTTTTAGCCGTCAAACTACAGCTTGGGCGATCAAGTCTGTCCGAAAATCGGCATGCTCTCCTGAGTTAAAGCGTGTCGTTCTTGACCAACGTTTATGCCTCTCCATCCCTACACAAGCAAGGCCAATTTCTTCGAAAGGACAAAGGCCAGGAAGAAGCTTATTGCCTGGGTTCGAGCCTGGAAAGCGCCTTTGGACACGCCTGGATCCAGGTCTTCAATTGATTGTGAAGCTGACCGGCCCCGATTATCGGCGCAGCGGGCAACTCCCATTCTGCTGGAAAAAGCACGAAAGGTTTGGATTGATCCCCGCCCAACCCACCATGCGAACCCACGAGCTCTTCGAAGGCTGCCACCTCCTCGGTATGGGGATCATACAGGCTGTTCACCATGATATCGGCGACATGGGGGAAGCTATTCGTTCTTAAAAGGTGAGCCGGGGCGTTATCCCCAAACTCGATTAAAGGATCTACAC
>JBFFQB010000079.1:0-15703 GCA_041573795.1 Anaerolineales bacterium | reverse complement strand
GCGGAGACTCAGGTTCCGGCAGTGAAGGGGGAGGTTCCGGCGGCGGGGAATCCGGCTCCGGTGGAGACAGCGGTGGAACCGATGGCGGAAGCTCGGGTTCCGGCAGTGGAGGGGGCGGTTCCGGAGGCGGCAAAAAATAATATTGCTTTCTGGGTCATCTTCTGAAGGGTTGGATGGATTCAAGCGCTTCAATGGCTTCTGTATCATTAGCCTGATGGACCATCTCCAGCACTTTCTCGTGAGCCAACTCAATTCCAGTATTCCAATCCGGCCTGACGCCGCTGGCAAAAAAGGCATGGTAAGGCTCGGAATTCGCCTGGAGAACCTCGAAGCCAAGACCGCTACCCCAGGAATGCCCCCAAAGGAATATCTTTTCCTTGCCAAATCGCTCGCGCAGAATATCCGTTAATTCCAGGGTATCGCAAACAAAGTCTTCCAGATGCATGGCTTCAGGGGTCAGATCCTCAGAAAAGGATTTCCCCGCCCCGCGCTGGTCCCAATGTACGAGCACGAAGTAACCTTCCAGTCCGGCGTGGTAATCATTCCAGGTAGCCCATGGGGAGGAAGGCATCCCCGGACCGCCGTGCAAAAAGAGCAAGACGGGGTTAGTTGAGTCCACACCACGAATGGTGATGGTTTGCTCAATACCGCCCAGGGTGACGGTTTCAATAACGGCGATGCTGCCGGGGATCACGGTCCCCTCAGTGTCGGTGATAGGCGGTGTGTAGGCTTCGGGCTGGGGCTTGAAAACAAAGACATAAGACAGATAGGCAGCTATCAGTACGATGATAGCCCCGGCGATCCATAGTGTTCTTTTCAATCTGGCAGACATTTTCCTCACCTTTCGATCACTCCTTTTTTTGAATCTAGAATTTGTGGTTATTTGTCTAAAGGATAGCAAGCTAGTGGTATTAGTGTCATACCCCGAAGTTGTTATTCAGGGGGGTTAATGGGCTTATGAAGTGCGCAGACGGTGTAAATGATCACGCTGACAAGCATTACTTCCGGCATTCTTACTTCCGTTAGCAGCTTTATCAACGCAATCAGAGTTTTTCATTTGTGTTCAGGGCTGCGCCCTCGATCAGCAGCCTTGCTCTTGCTGTTGTATGAAAGGGTTCTCCGTCGGGTCGCCCTGCTGGCTATGCAGAGAACAATCGAGAGAACCCTGGATAGGGGATAAGGGGCACAATATCAAAATCGATCCATCCCGCTGCGACAAGAGGCAACGCAGCGAGCCTCTCTCGGGCTTCTTCAACGCTGGTACTTTCAAGGATTAAAACGGCTGTGTTTTGGTCCGCGCGAAAGTAAATCTCTCGGATGAAATCGTCCTGATAGAACTCCCATACTTTGCCCGCCTCGTCTCTTAACAGCGGCTCGATTCCATCGGCCGGCATCATTTTATTCTCAACTTCCATGGCTAATATTCGCACAGCTTCTTCTGCCTCCATGGCCCCTGGCCCCGTCCTCAACCACCATGCTTGATCTTTCCTTTGTCCTGTGAAGATTTTCATCGGGAGTCTTCGATAGGTTGTTTTCCTTGTGCTTATGCAATTTCGGTTAATTGATCGGCACCATGACTAAAGATCCTCTCGAATTTGATCGTATTCCTGTTTGGAGATCTCTCCTTGGGCGTAGCGTTTATTGAGGATGTCCAATGCCGAGTCTGAATCCCGCTGCCCTCGTCCTTCCCACCAGTATCCCCTCCGATATCCCCAATAACTCATCCGCCGTATCATCATGATCGTGAAGAAGATCATCGTGATAAACCCGAAGATCGGGAAAATGATCCACCATTCGCTCCAAAAATATGTTCCATGAAACATTGGGACCGCTCCTCTCTCAACGCATCAAGGTTTGATTTTTATCGTTTTTGCAAGGTCCTTGCGACCCGCGCTATGCAGGTGCAGGGGAAGAAAAATGGCGGGCTCTTTACGAGCCCGCCAGACTCCTTCAGAATTACATGTTGCTGTGCTGCGTCTGAAGCTGGATATCCCGTTTATTGAAAAGAGATCCCAATCTTCGATAGAACGAAACGATTAAATTACTGATCACGTAAACCAATACAAACAGGATCGGGTATTTCGCCAAGGCTGGTAGCTGGGTATTCAGCAGCAGCGTGCCGAATACGCCAATCACGATCACGTGGATAATGTAGACCCCGTATGAATTCCTATTCAGTTCAGACCAGATCCTTCCGGGTTTATTGGCGTACAGCCTGAAGCTCTCGATCATCACGTATACCATGACAGGCAGTGAAAGGTAAAAACTGAGGTGCCAGATGAACTGGTACAGGGGTGTGATTGCAAAACCTTGTGGGAAGAAGAATGGGTACAAGCGTGCAAAGATATGTGCACTCACCGGGATCCAGGCGATCGAGTTTGCGATGATATACAGTTTTTTGCTCTTTGCTTTCTTTATGAAAATCTGCTGTCTATAGCCAAGTCCGCCTAACAGGAAGGCCATGAAGAACATGAGCAATCTCTCGTTTTCGAAGTCGATTAACGGCGTTAGCGTCCAGTTGCGGAAGCCGAACAGCCTACCAATAGCGTAACTGTAGGTCAATCCGATGAGCGTAGTAGCCAGCACAGCCCATCCCATTGAAATCCCTGACAGCCGGCTCTTCACCTTTGAGAGTGCCAAGTAGATCAGGTTGAAGAGGAAAAGCAAGGGCAAAAACCAAAGCCAGTTCTGGCTGTTGGGATTGGTGATATGGAAGTAAGTGCTCCAGTGTTCCTGGGGCAGATTACGAGAGTAAAGGAAGATCACCTTGTAGAGCGGAATCAGTGTGAAAACCGCGATCGCCCAGGGGATCATCAAACGCCTGAATTTCCCCTTCACAAACTCCCAATCGCCCTTCTTTTCAAGGGATGCTATCGCCAGATAGCCGGAGATGAAGAACAAGGTCGGCATCATGAAGATGTCGAAAACGATACCAACGATTCCGACCCAGGTGATGGTAGTGGGATCATCCACGATCCAGAACCAACCCCACAAACCAGCGGCTTCATACACGCCGCCAACATGGTAGAGAACGACCAAAAGGATGATGATCGTCCTCAGGTTGTCCATCCAGTAAATACGATTGCGTTTAGCTACAACGTTGTTATGCGTCGTCACAGTTACACCTCCTCGATTTTGGTTATGCTGCCACATCCACAATTTCTTGTCTGGGCCACTTCCAGGCATACCAAATAATGAAAACCATGATCACAGCTTCTACAGTGGCGGTAAAGCCATAGCGAAGGCTAAATTCTCCTGCGAAGGAGCTGGCGACCAGTACAGCCAGGGAAACGAATCCCAGGATGATATTTACCCAGCGATTCGCACGGGCTTTCAATGCCAGGGATAGGATGGGCATCAGGCTCGGGATCGTCATCCATACTGCCATAACGATCAAGAATCCTTCAGTTATCTCAATTGCTCCAACCTCTCCCGCTATCAACTGCTCAACAACCCCCGGGGTATAAAAGCCCAGGATATCGCCGTAGGTGTAAAGGAACATGAGCGCTGCCCATAGAGCCGAAAGCTTTATCTTTACATCTACTTTCGCATCTTCTAAATTTCCCGTCGTAGTTCGGAACGTATTCATTTAAGCATCACCTTCTTCAGCACACGGCGGATATGTGATAATCAACACAAATAGCATAGCTACGTAGGGTAGTAGTGTCATACCCCGAAGGTGTTATTTCACGGGTTAATTAACGGCAAGGATCTGGATATCTTTCTGACGCTGGTTGGTGCGGGAGGAACATGCTAGGATTGACGCGCGTGGGTTCGCTCGCCTTTGAAGCGAATGCTTTACCAGGTGTGCTATATGTGCAGTCAGTGCGATCCGCCTGGACCAATCCGGCGGTATTCCCGAGAAGACAAAGACATCGAATCCAGGCTACATCAAGAATGTTGTAGGATCAGGTGGCATCATAGCGCGAGCCAGTGAAACACATGGATTACGATCCACAACCTTGGATTTTGCGCGTAAGGAGGCGAGAGGGAAGCTATTATGAAAGTTTGCATCGTGGGCGCTTCCGGAAAGCTTGGGCAGTACATGATCCAGCATGCGCTGGATCGGGGATATGAAATCAACGGTGTCTGCCGTGCGCGTAGCGTTAGCAAACTGGACGCCTTCAAGGGACGCATCAGCATTATTCCTGGTGCAACAAATGACCGCGATGTCATCGAGAAGGCAGTCGCAGGCTGTGATGGGGTGCTCACTGTGCTGATACCCTGGGGTATGAACAACTATTCATCGGGAACCGCCCAGGCGGTGCTTGACTATGCCCGTCCAGGGGCACGCCTCATCTTTTCCTGTGGATGGCATATTTCGCGGGACGGAAAGGATCTCTACTCGAGGTCCTTCAAAGCTAGTGAGAAGGTGCTCGGCTGGCTCGGACGCCTTGTGCGAGCAGTGGATATTGATGACCAGGTGGAAGCATTCCGTCGGGTATTTGCCAGCGACACCCAATGGACGGTCGTGCGTGGGGGCGACCTTGAAGAGGGCGAGAGCCAGGGTCTACCGGTGTGGAGCAGGCATGTGGGCGATCCCATTCTGGCAAGCAAGATCACACGCCGTGTGGACTTTGCCCTGTTCATGGTGGAAGCTCTAGAGAATGACGAGTTGATCCGCGAAGCTCCGGCGATTGTCGGCTGCCAGACGCCCTCGGCGCTGGCGCACGCAGCCGGGGGTTGAAAGCAGGATAAGTCTAAGAAGTCAATATCCATCAATGGATGGGAATTGATCTGCCAGAACCTGATCTTTATGCCTTATCCTTCTTCTGTTTGCAGCGCAGGATGAAAATGGAGGCAAAGCGACTCGCAAATGGTATGGTTGGGATCAGCTTGCTCATTCTTGCGACGATGAAAACCCCAAATCCAAGCATGAAGCATACAAGCGGCAAGTAACTTTTCTAAGTCGTTTTATGCGTCTTTTTGTTGCATACGAATTTGAATGGATTTCCATCTGCATTGGTGCAAATAGTTGGTATTCGTCTCATACCCCGCAGGCATTATTTGTGGGGTTGATTCCATGCGTGGGCGACCGAGGATAGAAATTTGACGGATTGCGAGCCGCAACCCGTCACCAGTAGCCTGTGGGATTGGTTCGCTTTTATGGGCTTTGGCTGACTATAAGCCCTAAGTTTCCCGCCCGGGTAACCGCTTGTGTACGGCTGTTTACTCCGAGCTTGCTGTAGATATTGCGGGTATGCACTTTTACCGTGTTGAGAGATAGGTATAGTCGATTGGCAATCTCGCGATTCGTTAGCCCTTCAGCAAGGCAATGAAGCACCTCAAGCTCACGTTCACTCAGGGGCTCGATCCATTCCAATGGTTGCTCATGCGACTGTTTCAGGTCAGACGGTGATCGTTCAACAACCGGGTACACCGCCAGTAAGCGACGAACATAGTCTGTTCTAATGCCGCGATTGAGGGCTGCGTATAGCAAGCGAGCCATAGAGGGGCTTTCCTCCACGAAGATCTGGATAAAATTCCCTGGTTCGGCCAGGACAAGCGACTTCTCGAGCATGATCAAGGCCTCGCCTACATTACCATCTGCTTGATGTGCCATTGCGCTCAGGGCTCTAATCTCAATCTCTCTGGCCACCAGTCCGTTTTTTTGCGTAAATTCAGCTAAGCGAGTCAATACATCATCAGCTTCCTTCAACCTGCCTTGAGCGAGGAGGACCCGGGCAGCGACGATGTCTTCTTGAAGGCAGAAGATGCCATAATCGTTGGCGTTGCAGTCCTTGGCTGGCCCTCGTTCTTCCAACCATATGGCTGCCAGTTCGATCCGATTTTGGGCTAACCAGACACGCGCTTGCCAGGCTTCCGCCTGACTCGCGATCCATACTAGTGATTCTGATTTCGGAGCCAGGGCTCGCATCTTCTGAACTTTATCTTCGATTCCGGGAAAATCGGAATGGCAAAGCAAGACTCTCATTAATGTCAAATAGCTCCAGCAGCGGCGCACCGGAAGATACTCGCTACGCTCATCAAGGGTTATCCCTTTAGATGCATTCTCTAACGCCGAATCGATATCGCCGGTCTGAGCGAGAACCTCGCCTATTAGCAAGTACAAAGAACCGGCCGTCGAGGATTCAGAAAGCCCACGTTCTTCTGCGATCTGAAGCTGCTGTTGACAGATTTCTAGCGCTTCTTGCAGCTGGCCTTGCTCTTTTAATGTTGCAGCCAAGCGTAAACTGGCGATCAATGCAAAGTAATCATTGCCAGCTGCTTTGCTTGCCTTGACAGCATTTGAATGGGCTGCACGCCCAGCGGCGGTGTCACATAAGAACGCATGTATCTCACTTTGGGCGATCGCTGCCAGAGCTCGCCAACCCAACTCGCCAGGCGGTAGGTATGCGAGTGCACGGTCGGTAAATTGCCTGGTCTCAGGTAGGTTGCCCCAGAACGAGTGCATCAACCCGCGAATCACGGCCAATTTGCCTTTTAATACGGCTACCGCTGCAGAAGGAGCACCAGAATTTTCTTCGAGGCTTATTAACTTTTGAGCTAGCTGTAGGGAGTGTTCAGCCTGATCCTGTTCTCCACCGCCGTGCAGGAAATACCCTCGCATAATGCAAAGCATTGGCTTGGAGTCGACAATATCGATCGGCAATCGGTTTATCCAGCGTCTGACAACCATTCCCTTGCCGCTGTGCCAAAGTGCGTCAATATGATTCTCCAACATAGAAGCTGCCCAACCAGGATCCTCACTATAGAGGGCGTGTTCAATCGCCTGGTCGACGTATCCGTGCTCGTCCCACCATACCGCAGCCCGGCGGTGCAGCTCTTTGCCTTTACTGCGCGAGCTTCGCTCCAGCCGTTCGCGCAACAGGTCTTGGAAGAGGTGATGGTAGCGATACCAATTTCGATCATTATCCAGGGGGATGATAAATAAATTCTCTCGTTCCAGCTTTTCTAGAATCTCATGACTCTCTTCTTGATCGGTTACGGCATCGCATAAGGAGGCTGAAAGTCTGTCTAGCACGGCGGTGCTCAAGAGGAAAGTCTGAACCTTGGTAGACTGACGTTCCAGCACCTCTTCAATCAGGTAATCTAATATCAAATGATGGCTGCCGGTAAAGGAATTTATGAAGACGGTGGCATCTTCATAACCCCGCATCGAAATGGCAGCCAGTTGCAATCCAGTAACCCATCCTTCGGTCCTTATTTCCAGTTTGCGGATTTCCTCTGGTGAAAGCTTCAGCTTCATCACGTTGTTGAGAAACTCAGTGGCTTCAGAGGATGTGAAACGCAATTCTTTCGCACGAAGATTTGTTAATTGATCGCTTGCGTGCAGGCGCGCCAATGGCAAAGGGGGGTCTTCGCGCGATACGATGACAAGATGCATTTGCGTTGGAAGATGTTCTACAAGATAAGTGAGTGCATCGTGGATGGATTTTGTTTCAATCAAGTGGTAGTCATCAAGGATAAGGATTACCTTGATCCGGATGGCATCAATCTCATTAATCAAAACATTAAGGATGGCTTCGTTCGACGGAGGCTGTTGGGATTTGAGCATGCTCATCACCGTTTGCCCAAAGGAAGGATCTAAATGATCATTCTGTTTTAAGGCGGCGATGATGTAGGCCAGGAATTGGACTCGATCGTTGTCACCCTTGTCGATCGAGAGCCAGCTGATAATTACTCCTGCTTGTTGGTCTCCCTGGTCGGCCGAGTTCAACTCTTCAACCCATTCACTAATGAGTGTCGTTTTACCGAAGCCAGCCGGAGCCGAGATGAGGGTCAACTTTTTGTACAAACCATCGTTCAACTGCGCAATCAACCGTGTACGCGACACGATTTCAGGGCGCGTGCGTGGGATGTAGAGTTTGGTTGTGAGGATGTCTTCGGTGATCATGCGAAAATTCACAAACGGACTATCTATGAGTATAGTGTTTGATGTTTACCTACTCAAGTCATGTTTTGAAGCATGCTTTCAGCAAAGCGGGTTCCGTCCCAGACGGCCCAAAGCTTGATCAATCGCATGTCTTAGCGCCAGTGCAACCATGCCGTGCTGCCCGATCAATTTCTCGTCAGCACGCGTAGCAAATGATATTCGCCTCGCTCTCGATCGAGAGGGTCACTTCATCAGCCCAGCCAGCCGGTTTAAGCTTGCAATTTCCTGGTGCCTTGATGCGTAAGGTTATTGGTCAATCCCGGCTGCCTTTGCAAGCGCGGCGTGTATTCGGGTGAGGGCTATCAAACGTGTTGCGGGTCAGATCTAAGATAGAGCGATAACCTTCGAGGCTTTAGAGCGAGGCGCCGCGCCTCCTGCGTCGTCGCCCCCCGCGTGGTTGTACCGTCGCTTCAGCTAGCACTCTGTAGACACCCACTTCAGCCTTCGACTTGGTCCATGCGGCAAGAGCAGCATCCAGACGAGCATACTCAGCTTCATGCGCTGTCAATATCTTTTCCCGCAGGTCCAATGAATCCCAGATATCAACTGCAAGATACTTGTTCGGGATGTTAATATCACGAAGGAGAGTAGTACCCCGGAAACCCGGGGATCCTGCGAAGAGCTTGCTCCAGGCGCCACCCGGACCGAACGCTAGCTCAAACTGGCCCCGATCCTTCTCCTTGACGACGAATTCCCAGATCATTTCAATCATGCTGGACCGCCTTTGCTTCCCTCCAGCTTCTATTACACCCCCTGGACCGGGTAGCTTGGAATCGGGCGAAAAAAAGTTCGGCATTAACGTAACAGCATATTAATATGTTGCGAAGCCTGTCCAGGCGTTGACCATTTAAGCCTGGATCGAAGATAGATTATGATGGATACACTGCGGGAGGGCTAATCCATGAAGATGATATCCAGGATGTCCCCCACGTCGTCCTTCCCAGCCAGTGTCTTCAGGTTGTAAATCTCGGTGTAGCCGCAATTGTGGCACGAGGTAAAGGCATAGCGGTAGGGTTGGATCTCAAGCAGCCTTGAAATCCCGGTTCCTGACATAGATAATTGTTCAACGTGTGCACCTTGCTGGTCGCATTTTGGGCAATGAAATGCTTCGGACAGCTGTGCTTCAATGGTAGGCATGGTCACCTCCCCAATCTTCTATAACCTCAAACTGCGATTAAGGTAAAGCAGATGAGGGCCATCGACCTGACACAGGAGTGACATTAGCACTCCAACGGAGTATGCGCTTTTAGGAGACAACTGCATGCTCGTGTCTCAGGGAATGCGGAAAGGGTACCTTTCGTATTGCTCAAGCGTGGGTTTAAGGATGTTGTTGGTATACAGGTTCAATACCAGCCTGATCCCGATGACGACGGTAAAAAGTATGAAGCCCGTTCTATAATCGATCAAGGTAAAAAAGGGCAGCAAGAAAATCCAGAAGATGGCATTATAGGCCTTTCTTATCAGGGCGAGTGGGTGCATGAAGGCTTGTTGGACGGGTTCGTAATTTGACATGTTCTCTCGAAGCCATGCGAACCGCATGGAGGTATGCCCTTCGAGAATCAGTCAGTAGAGCACACCGATAAGCGAAAGTCCGATCATGCCACCTCGTCCCATCCATAACGTGCCCGAAAAGGCGAATACAACATAGATCAGCGTCGGAAGTCCCAGTCCAAGTGTGAGCCAGTTATTCCAGCGGACGGTTAGAAACTTTTCCTTTGTCATGAAAACCAACCTTTCAGATAATCGTCTTCTAAGCTGTGCTGTCGCCTGGCACCACTGTCATGACGACATTTCCCTTCTTTCCCCCTGATTCTACGTATCGGTGCGCTTCTGCAATCTCTTCCAAGGGGAAGGCTCGATCGATAACCGTTCGAATCTTTCCCTCTTCAATAAGCTTCTTGAGGTAGTCTAAATCCCCGATTGATCCACTCGCAGCCTGCATGATGACCTTTTTCTTGCTTGTCATTTGGGTCCATAGCCCTGGGAGTATCTGCGAAGCAGGATTGGCGAGCAGGTAGGTCCCATCTGCCTTTAAGACTCTATTGCCGTGTGAAAATCTGACGGTGCCGACCACATCAAAAATGACATCAAAAATCTCACCGCTCTTAGTGAAATCTTCACGGGTGTAATCGACGACATGGTCCGCCCCTAGCGCCCGCAGCATGTCCAGTTTCGGGGCGCTGTCCACTGCCGTCACCTTAGCCCCGTCGAGCTTGGCAAGCTGCACCGCAAAAGTACCGATACTGCCTCCGGCACCATTGATCAAGATCTTCTGTCCGGGCCGGAGTTCGCCTAGCCTGAGAAAGTGCAAGGCGTCGCGTGCTCCGAACGGGACCGTGGCGGCCTCCTCAAAGGTCATATTGGCAGGTTTGATGCTGAAGCCGCCTTCCATATCACCCGGCCTCTCTGGTAAGCAGATATACTCGGCATTGGCGCCAAATCCCATACCCGCAGCACCGAAGACCTGATCCCCTTCTTTAAATCGCTTTACTTCTTTGCCTACAGCTTCAATCTCTCCAGCTAGCTCCGTCCCCGGGATTGTATTTTCTTTTGGTTTTAGCATGCCGATCCAGATGCGCAAGGGTAAAGCAATAATAATGGGGAGTTTGAGGCTGCGCATTTCACAGTCCCCTGCGGTGACGGTTGTGGCATGAATTTTGATCAGGACCTCATCATCTTTGGGTGCAGGTTTTTCCACTTCCCTCAGCTCAAGGGCCTCTGGTGGTCCGTATTTTGTCCATACTATAGCTCTCATAGCCACTCCTTCTTCTTTACCTGAAATCGTCTTATCTACAGATCCCCCACGGTGATGACGACATTGCCCTTTTTGTGTCCTTTGTCGACATATCTGTGAGCCTCGACGATTTGTTCCAGCGTGTAGCGTCTATCGATAACGGCTTGTAACTTTCCCGCTTCAATCAGTTCCTTGAGAAAAACGAGATTTTCCGATTTATCACTCGTTGAAGAACGAACCGAAAGAAAGATGCCGGTGTTCCGTAAAGATCCTTTACAACGAGACGACGAAATCTTACGCACAGCATCAAATATTACATCATAGGTCTCGCCATTCTGGGTAAAATCTTCTTGCGTGTAATCGATGACCTTGTCGGCCCCCAGGGATTTCACCATCTCCAGGTTTGCAGAACTGCAGACCCCTGTGACCTCAGCACCGAAATGCTTGGCCAGCTGAACAGCATATGTGCCTACGCTTCCTGAAGCACCGTAGATTAGCACTTCCTGTCCGGGTTGGATGTGTCCATTCCTAAGAAGATGCAAGGCTGTGTTTGCCCCAATCGGGACTGCAGCAGCTTCCTCGAAAGTCATATTGGAAGGTTTCACCGCCAGCATGCCGTCTTCAGGGAGACAGATGTACTCAGCATAAGCGCCACCTTCGGTACCGGTAGAGGCAAATATCTGGTCACCGACGGTAAAATGCCTTACCTCACCACCAATTACCTCCACCTCCCCGGCTAGCTCATGCCCCAGGATTCTGTTTCTACCAAGGTTAAAAAAGAGTCCAAATACCAATCGAGTTATACCTGTCATACTTCGTAAGATCGCATCCCCGGCCGTTACGGTTGTTGCGCATATTCGAATTAATACTTCATTGCCCTTAGGGTTAGGTTTTTCGACTTCTTTGAGCTGGAGCACCTCGGGTGGTCCACCTTTTGTGCATACTATCGCGTTCATCGCTCTTACTCCTGCTTGCAAGAAACCGTTAGGCTTCCCCAGAACATAATTAAACTTTGCCTGCAGCCTCGCGTTGAGAAAATAGGGTGGTCATGCCCCAATAATAGGATCCAGGGGGTTTATCCCAGCGTTGCGGGGATGGTATTAAACGTTGGTGCAGCTGCGCGCCTGCTGCCAGAGAATGTGATCGAAGCATTCGCACGAAAAAACAATCCGCGATATGCGCAGGCGCATGGTTATTCACCCTGTGTAATCCCTTCTATGCTTCCCAGTTATTCAACTCTTCCAGGACGACTTCAACTGCAGTGCCCACGACCTTTTTACATACTCTCTTCCCACCCCGGGCAAGCCAGAGAAGCAACGTTTTTACGTCGTCGATTTCGCTACTGTTACTCACGCTGCCAATATTAAATCCGACGATGTCGATGCATCGTACTGCACCATTGCGTTCGGTGAAGCGTTGTATGAAAACTTCGGTGAGGTGGGTAGCTGCTTCGGGCTGCTCTTCACCGTAGAGCAAGCCGATTGCAAGCGCGGCGCCAGATACCGCCCCGCACACCTCTCCCGCCATTAAGCCGCCTTGCAAACCCACGGCGATGTGGGGTACGCAATTACAATCCTGTCCTGTCGCCTTGCTGACCGCAAGGAGCACTGATTCTGCTCAACCGTGGCTCTTAAAGTGTTGCTGTGCAAATTTAACTGTGGGGGCGATAGGAATTCCACCTGAATCAATCACCTTGTCTCCCTTCTACGGTGTGTGTGCAAGCGATTCAATCACTGGAAGCACCGAAGACCCTCTAGCGAAGAGGATCTTCTGATACAAAAGCACTTTTCCAGGCAAGCCAAGACCATAAGTTAAGCATCGATGCAGAATTATTGGAGCTCGCCAATCATCTGGTAAAGCCGAGCGCGGGCAGCCCTATGGGCGCTGCTTGAAGGCATCGACGATTGAAGGATAAAATCCGCTCAACGCAGCCACCAACACGGCTAATTTAACTGTGGCCAGCCACGTCAGGTCTGCGCTGATCAAGCCCTGCGCGACTGCGCCGGGAAAAAGATCTGGAATCACCCAGGCCCATACGAACTTGAAAACGATGACCGTAAGTACAAAGGTCACGGTGAAGGCGACGAAGATCGTGGTTCCAATCGACACCCCTTCAACCACCTTTTTTTCAATCTCTTGTTCCATTTCCTTTTTCAATTCTTCTCTTGCGTCTTGCATGTCATCCTCCTGTTATTGAGTTTGAGGCAAAGGGGAAATCAACCTTGCTCCTTCTTTGCGCACTGCGATTTTTAATTGTTCGTCACAATCGTGATGACAACATTTCCCTTTTTGTGTCCTTTATCAACGTACCTGTGCGCCTCGACGATTTGCTCCAAGGGATAGCGTCTATCGATGGCCGCTTTCAGCTTGCCCGCCTCAGCCAAATCCTTGAGGAAGAGCAGGTCTTCAGCTTGGAATTCGTCAGAAATGTCTCCCGAATCTTTTCTAATACTCAGATAGATTCCTGATTTCTTTAATGCCTTCTTCCCTCGAGAAGTAGGGAGCTTGCCGACCGCGTCAAAGATCACATCATAGGTCTCGCCACGCTGGGTAAAATCCTCTTGTGTGTAATCGATGACTGTGTCAGCTCCCAGCGATCTAACCATTTCTATGTTGGTTGTGCTGCAAACCCCGGTCACCACTGCCCCAAAGACCTTGGCGAGCTGAACGGCGTAGGTGCCGGCATTCCCTGAAGCGCCATAAATCAAAACAGTTTGTCCACTCTGGATCTTTCCCTTTCTCATACATCGCAAGGCTGTTAGTCCACCTGAGGGCAAAGCGGCAGCTTCCTCATAAGTCAGCGTGGTTGGTTTATGTGCGAGGACTGGCAGGCCTTCCGGTAGACACTTGTACTCAGCATACGCACCGAGATCCGACCATAAAGTCGAGGCAAAAACCTGATCGCCAACCTTATACGTATTTACATCCTTGCCTACGGCCTCGATCTCCCCGGCCAGCTCCATCCCAAGGATTGGGTTCTTTGGTTTTCCAAATCCCATGAATATGCGTGCCATGAGTTGTTGCCACAAGGGACCAGGAACATTGAGACTTCGCAAGATCGTATCCCCGGTATGGACCGTTGATGCGTATACCTTGATGAGTACTTCATCGTCATTGGGGCTGGGTTTATCAACTTCAACAAGATGAAGCACTTCCGGAGGTCCGTATTTTTCATAAATAACTGCTTTCATCTGAATATCCTTCCGGGATGTTCGACGGCTAGGTTTGTCTCAAATAATCCGATTTCGAGGAAAGGGAAGCGACATCCGAGGGACTAAATCCCTTTACGATCAACCACACTCCCAGGAACAGTTCGTTAAGCAGCATGACAACCCCCAGATTTCCTGGCGGGAAACCGAACATTTCCATCAGGGCATTGATGAGCACTACTACTGCACCAAGCAGTCCCCAGATGGATATGAAACGCGGGATCAGCTTTGACCGATATGACATGGTATAGAACAACAGCGCGCCCAGAACGAAAGTGATTGAAACCATTTGAAAAGCCCAATACCTGCTGGTATGCAATAAACTTCCGAGTGCCTGAAAGGCTGGAGCCGTAAGGGTTCCTGTGTTGACATATTCCTCACCCAGGGTCACCAGGGCTAACACGCTGAGGCCCGCAAGGATCTGCATGACAAACTCGATGACCCTGAAACCAACATACCCGAGTGCCAGGCTCTCGAAGCGGGCACGCAGGATGGGAAAAACAAGCACGGCAATTCCCAGATATGCCACCGCATTAAGGATTTCGAGCAGCACGCCAAGCACTAGCATGGTTCTACTTTCGTGTAGAAGGGTGAGATACTCTGGATCGCTCAGAAAGGGTTCGATAAAGACGATCGCCCCCAGAATAAAGACGACATTGGACGTCAGAAACAAAGCTCCAACAATCCTGCCGATTTTTTTGTATGAATTCATTTTATTGTCTCCGAACTCAATCCCTACTCCTTTGTCAAATTCAACCTCAACCTTAGTATGTGCAGATATGCGCGTCATACCCCGAACGTGTTATTTGCGGGTTAATCAGAGGTCTATGCTTTTAGCCATTCGGTAATAGGAGCAGGTGAGCTCGGATAAAGCCCATCAGGTTTCCTCGTGAGTTCGTCGCGCAAGAAGAGCACCTACGCATTCGCTACTGTGATGACAACATTCCCCTTCTTATGTCCCTTTTCGACATACTTGTAAGCATCGACGATTTGTTCCAAGGGATATCGGCGATCAATAACCGTGATTAATTTGCCTGCCTCGATAAGCTCTTTTAACGTAAGTAAATTATCGAGTTTGGCGGGTGCCCCCTCCATTATGGTTTTCTTGCTGCCAAAGTATGAAGTCCAAAACATAAAAAGCAGCGTTGATAATTTGGGAAGTGTATCGAGATAGATCCCTTCTTTGGAGAGAGAGTTTTTACAGCGCGAAAAGGAACTTTTACCTGCTGCGTCAAAAATGACGTCATAGACCTCATTGTTTTTCGTAAAATCTTCTCTTGTGTAATCCATGACCTTGTCGGCACCCAAGGATTTCACCATCTCCAGGTTGGTGCTGCTGCATACCCCGGTCACTTCAGCACCAAAGTGTTTGGCAAGCTGTACGGCAAAAGTGCCTACGCCTCCGGAGGCGCCATTTATGAGAACTCGTTGTCCAGCCTGAACCTTTCCCAGGTCGCGGATGAAATGCAAAGCGGTATTGGCGATCACAGGGATCGTGGCGGCTTCTTCATAGGTCAGATTGGCCGGTTTATTCGTAATCACCCCATCCTCAGGCAGGCAAATATACTCAGCATGTGCGCCGTAGGCAGGTTCGGTAGTTCCAAAAACCCGATCGCCTACCCGAAAGCCTGTTACACCCTTGCCTATGGCTTCAATTTCGCCAGCCAGGTCAAACCCCAGAATGGTAATCTTCGGTTTTTTGAACCCAAATTGCATGCGCGTCGGGAGCCAGAATATCTTCGGCACAAAGGTAAGATTACGGATGTTACAGTCTGAAGTTGTTACGGTTGTCGCATGGATCTTAATCAGCACCTCGCCTGCCTTAGGAACAGGTTTCTCGACCTCTTTGAGCTGCAGCTCGTC
>JBFFQB010000078.1:0-16024 GCA_041573795.1 Anaerolineales bacterium | reverse complement strand
GGCTATCCTCATCCTGGATGAAGCTACAGCCAGCGTCGATCCTTTCACCGAGGCCCAGATCCAGGAAGGCTTGCAAGAAGTCATGCAAGGCCGAACCGCCATGATCATTGCTCATCGGCTCTGGACGATTCAAAATGCGGACCGAATCATCGTACTGCAAGAGGGACAGATATTGGCAGAAGGCACGCATGATGATTTATTGGTTCAAGGAGGGCAATACGCCGATCTCTACAACACCTACTTCCGCCACCAATCTCTGGAATATATTGAAGGTAAATCCAAGGCAAGTTAATGCTTACAGCGGAACCGCGCGTTACAGATTCATGCCTAGCTTGAAGGATCTTGGGATGACCAATGCTTAAAAATGTTGAGGAACTATACCCTGAGAAGGGTAGTGAGAGGGCATTGCAGGGGCTTTACCTTCAGCAAGAATTGCGTGCAGAGATCAGTGCTAGCGCAGAAAGCTTCGTCTATGCCAACTTCATTAGTAGCCTGGATGGACGCATCGCCGTTCCCCATGCGGATGGGAACTTAACCGTACCAGCCAGTATTAGCAACCGGCGTGATTGGCGTCTCTTCCAGGAGCTTGCGGTCCAGGCCGATATCGTACTCAGCAGTGGTCGTTACCTTCGAGAGTATGCCCAGGATCGAGCGCAAGAGATCCTGCGGATTTACGACGATCCCAGCTTATCCGATCTCGCCGATTGGCGTCTCTCTCACGGCTTAGATCGCTACCCCCCTATTGCAGTGATCAGTGCCAGCTTAAATTTTCCCCTCCCTGAGGCCCTGATTGCGGATGGCCGCAAGGTCGTAATCATCACAACAGAAGATGCATCGGATAGTCGTATCCGGGAATTCAGCGATAGAGGCCTGACAGTCATCCGTGGGGGCAAAACGCAAGTGACTGGTGATGCTGCGATCAAGGGGCTTCGAGAATTGGGTTATCAGTTGATCTATTCTGCAGCCGGGCCGCGGGTCCTGCACCTTTTGCTCGAGGGGAAAGTGTTGGATCGGCTGTATCTCACATTTGCGGCACGAATCCTTGGAGGAGACCCTTTCTCTACCATCCTCGCCGGACCTCTGCTGGCACAACCTGCAGAGTTATCGCTAAGGCATCTGTACCTGGACCGTTCTGCTCCAGGAGAAGGCGGACAACTTTTCGCTGCGTATGATTTGATGTCATAGCGCAGCGGAGTTGGATTGTGATGAACCAACCATCTATCCTGATCCCCGCGATCGTTTAATCCACCAAAGATCCTAACGTTTATTCTTTCGACTTACATTCAGGGGAAAAATTTTAAGGGCTTATGCCCAATGTAGCCATTAATAATTGCAGCCTGGCCATCCCCGGCTGTTTGCCATCACTCTTTTGGCCAGGGGATATTTACAGGTTCTGTATAACCATGCTTCTCAACAACATAGACCAACCCACTCGAGCTTCGATCACAGGAAAGTTTATCCTCAAAAGTGTAGGACGTCTTGTAGGTTGAAACAACGGATTCAATTAAGAAGCCATTGACGCAATGCCGTACCTTGAGCATGTATCCCCGATCGTCGTCCTCGGTCATGTATACCGCTTCCCACGAAACGGTAACCTTGTCCCCTTTGCGTTCAGCCCAGACACTTTTGGTAGGGCCATAAAGTTCAGACCAGGGTAAAGGTGCGTAATATTCAACCACTGAAAATGGATCCCCCTCAACCTCAACCACAGAAGCGGATACCCAGCATGGCCAGGATTGTTTAAACCATTTAATCCACAACCAGGAGGCGTCCCAATTCCTGTTCCAGACCAGGCCCTGGTCGCCCGGATACAGGTCCCCGGCATGAAGGTATCCCTTCGCCGGTCCATAGCGGCAATGAGCCTGCATCAGCACAGACGCATCGGGGAAATCGAAGGTGGCAGTAGGCGTGACAGTGAATGTTGGCGTTATCGTGGGTGTGGGGGTCTCTGTCGGTGTGAGCGTAACCGTTGGTGTCAGGGTGATCGTGGGAGTTTGTGTGGGCGTCGCGCTCGGCGTTTGTGTGGGTGTATCTGTCGGCGTTGGCGTCGGCGAGGCAAAGATGGCCAGCGGAGCCTGGCATGCGGAAACCAGAAGTGACAATAAAACCAGGGTCATCCAACGCTTGAAGTCCCTGGATTTGACTTTCATGAGGTCATCAACACTATGCCATCGCATGTCACCGGCATTTTAAAGTGGGGAATCCCTACCTTCAATGGGTCCTTGGGACTGGTCAGAGAATACCCTTTGTATTGACCCGACCTTGTCCGACTCATGCAAGCTGGAAACGTGTCCTACTCTCAACGGGATGAAAATCCCTGGTCAACCTGGGTTGATGTCCACTTTTCCGGGATGACCCTCTTGGCCTTGGATGCGAACCTCAGCGACTCCGAACGCCTCCACGATCGCTGCGTTGGTAAGCAGATGACCGGTAACGCTCGAAGTGGTGAAGCTAGATGATTGTGATGCCAAAGAAAGGGGGATGAGGATTTGATCTGCCAGGAAGGGATCCACGCACCCTCCTGTCGCGAGAAATGCAAAAGCCTGATCGATTGCATGATCGGCGACCCTTTCGGCAGGGAGCCCGCGTTTGCCCAGTGCAAAGAAACTCGCAAGCCCTCCTTCAAAACGCGGCTGGACGAGCAGAACAGTGCCGGGGTCGATGGCCTGGTATCGTCTATGTCGAATCTCGAGCGGTTTTTCCCAGTCACCTACTCTGGCTTTTGCTTGCCTGATCTGACGCTTCAAGATGTGTTCTGGAAGGTTAGCTATGGCCGAGAAAATCACAAAACTTTGGATTTCGGAGGCTTTTATCCATTCGATGGGAGCAGGATTGGCGTTACCTTTGATGGCGACCGTAATCCTTCCCCCCCCACGTGGAAAGAAACCGGCGCGCTCACAGTTAATTTCCGCCTGGAATCCCATCGCTTCTATCGCTGGCGCCCATGTCCACGAGAGGTATTCAGCACAGGGGCTCCAGGGGACATGGGTCCCTCCAGTGATCGATATCTTGCTGCCTGATCGCTCCAAGCACAGGGGGATTACAATCGTTTGAAGGAGTAGTGCTGCGGAACCGGCCGTTCTGATTTCGAGGGCATATTCACCCGCTCTCACTTTATTAGGTGTGAAGATCAGCCCTTGGGATGAAAGGTGAGCACCGGTCACTTCAGCCTGGCTGATCTTGACAGCAGCACGCACGGCTTCGAGATGTTGCGGGCGCAAACCCGGTTTTGGACGGCCCGCGCGAATATTGCGAATGTTGAATGCTTGCTGCGTCAGCAGGGATAATGTAAGCGCACTACGGAGGACCTGCCCACCCCCCTCCCCGATCGCGCCATCAATTACGATCATCGATTTATGAAAGGCCGGAGCTTGAATCCACAACTACGGGATCAAGCCAGGCTCAATCAGCTGCCAGGTTCTTCCACCATCTTCGGTGTACACGAAAGCGATCTCTTCGTCATCACGGGCGATAGCCCAGCCTCTGAGCGCGCTGACAAAACTGAATTGGCCATCCCAGGCTACTTGCTTGGTTAATGTCCATGTAAGGCCTTTATCATCCGAGCGGTATAGATCACGGCCCAAGGCCAGGAGCTTTTCCCCTTCCAAAGCGTAAAGCTGCCCGCCTGGGTACTCCCAGGTCTGCCATGATTTCCCTTGATCCTGAGACGTATACAGCAAGTGCGCTGTCTCAGGAACATCCGTCCATAACGGGCAATCTGATGCCAGCATCACATCATCCGGGCTATAAAGAATGGGGGAATGTGCCTCGCAGCTTGTCGATCCAAATTTTGCTTCCTCCCCAGGAGGAAAGGGCAATCGGATTGACTCCCATGACTGTCCCTCATCGAAGGAGAGGTGAATCTCTGCGCTATCAAAAGGACAGAATCCAATCGTCACAATCCCTACGCCACTTGATAACCAATCCCACCCTGTTTTGGGGCAGGATTGAAGCCACAGGCCTTCATATGGATCTTCCAGGGTTTGCCATGTGCCCCCACCATCCACGCTGTGTAGCAGGTAAACAGGATAGCGATGCATGCCCGCGCCGCCATAGCGCGCCAACAGCCATCCCTGGTCGGGATCATTGAATTGGAGCAGAGCCGGTGAATGCTCTGATCCAATGAACTCCACGCTCGCAGGCGCACTCGCCTGCCAATGTGCACCGGCATCGCTTGTCCGCCAGACAATCATATCTTGCGCTACCCCTGGGGGGGCGTCACCCATAGGCTGAAAAAGAACCCATGCGTTGCTTGCATCTAAAAAACTACCGCTGGCGATCAGCGTTGTACCCTCAGGGATGATCTCCGGTGGCGAGACCTCGGCCCAATTCCACCCACCATCCGTTGAGCGTAGAATGCTATCTGCCCTTCCATCTGCCCCACCGACTGCCCAACCCACTTCCTGATCGATCATGGCGACCTGTTGGAGGATCAACGTTTGCCCTGCTTGGATACGTTTGATCGCGGGGACAATTTCACCGGGACTCTCAGAACCTGAAGGCTCAACTGAAACGGAGGGCTCCTCCGATTCTGGAATGGAGGTAATATTTCCCTCGTCCATGGGCTTTTCGCTAGGCTCTGTACTTGTCACTATCTCGCTGTCCTCAGCTGTCGGGGAGGGGATCAGATTTTCCTGTGAGAGATTACATGCACCCAGGAAAATGGCCAGGTGAAGGATCATCAATATTAATGTCAGGCGCTTCATAAGAACTGCTCCTCGGCTCTGAGGCTCAAGCCTCTCCATAGGTGGATGGAGAAAATTCATCTACTTTGCACACCCATTTTCCCACAAGCGCAGAAAATTCGCCGGAATATCAGTCTACCAACTAGCAACCGTATAACCTTGGTCTATGCATCCCAGCCAAAGAACCCCTGAACCTGGCTCAACTTTTTGGGAGTAGACCTATAGGCTTTCGGCGTAAATCCGGCTATCCTTAGAGCTTCTATTCCTTGTAGCAGCCTGGCATGTGCAACGTAGGGACTGGATCATTAAGGCAATGCTGGCTAGAATTCGAAGTACGTTAACCGCATACCCGCAGGCTTTCTGGATCCTCGTCGGCTCGAGCTTCATCGATCGACTGGGTTCCACGCTTATTTTCCCCTTCTTTGCTTTGTACATCACACAGCGATTTCAAGTAGGCATGACGCAAGCTGGTGTGCTGCTGGCCATATTCTCAATCAGCGGATTAGCAGGGAGCATGCTCGGAGGCGCGCTGGCCGATCGCTTTGGCCGACGAGGGGTTGTGCTCTTCGGGTTGACGATCAGTGCCCTGAGCAGCGTGGCGATGGGCCTGGTCGACCAACTAGGGCTGTTCTATGGTTTAGCGCTCTTCGTGGGTCTGCTCTCCGATGTAGGTGGACCTGCGCGCCAGGCCATGATTGCAGACTTGCTACCTTCAAGGCAACGAGCTGAAGGATTTGGTATTCTGCGGGTGATCGGGAATCTTGCCTGGATCCTCGGGCCGACCATCGGAGGCATTCTTGCCACCCGATCCTATCTCCTGCTCTTCATCCTCGATGCGATCTCTAGTGTGATCACGGCCGGTATCATCTTCAGACTGGTTCCAGAAACCATGCCCGAGACTGAAGCACAGGAAGGTTCTATCGATCTCCTTCAGACACTGCGAGGGTACCGGCAAGTCGCCCAGGATAAACTTTTCCTTCAATTTGTCATAGCGTCGATGTTGATGACGTTGGTGTATATCCAGATGTACAGCACGCTTTCGGTGTTCTTACGTGATGTGCATGGCTTGCCCACACAGGGTTTCGGGGCCCTATTGAGCATGAATGCAGCTTTGGTGGTTGTCGCCCAATTTTGGGTCACTCGAAAGGTAAGTCGAAGGCCCCCCTTAATGATGATGGCACTCGGAAGTGGTTTCTACCTGGTCGGTTTTCTGGCCTATGGCTTCGTGAGCGGTATGATTCTGTTCACCCTGGCAATGCTCTTCATCACTATTGGCGAGATGATTGTGATGCCAATTTCACAAGCCCTTGCAGCTCGTTTCGCCCCGGAGGATAAGCGCGCCCGCTATCTAGCCTTCTTTGGCCTATCCTGGGCTGTCCCATCGATGCTGGGTCCCTGGATGGCGGGAATGGTAATGGACAAGCTAGATCCCCGCTGGGTCTGGTACGCCGGGGGAATTCTTCTCGGCATCGCCATCCTGGCTTTTCTCCGCCTCCATCAGATCGCGAGCAAACGCATTGATTCTATCGATCAATCACGCAAACCAGCCGCATCAACGCTGGAATCTTAAAAACCCACTCATGCCCATTCGGGAAATCATTGCAGCGCTTGAATTTGAGCGAGCGAGCGCGGCGGCGCCTTCCAGCTTGACACCTAGGGGAAATCGCATTAGACTGGGCGCATCATAGAGAAAGGAGGCGCAACGCATGGACAAATTCGAGATGAAAACTTTGGCGAATCGTGCCCGAACCGTTATCGGTTCCGGCTCCTTTATGCCAGTGCGGAGTGCGCCTGCCCCTCACTAGATTTCGTAATCTACTGAATTAATCGCGGGCGGCCTCCCTCGCCCGCGGTTTTTATTTAATCTGACTTCCAAAGAGGCCGCGGATTTCCCGGCCTCTTTTTGTCGAATGCGAGGTGGAACATGATTGTCTTCAACCCGATGCAAACTCAAATTCACGAGCAGCTATCCGATCATGATTATCATGCACGGGAACACCCGTTAAAGGACATCATCATGAAAGATCAACCTACCATGAGACCATCTCTCTTCGACCTGCAAAAAGGTGAGATTCTGGGTATTTTTGGCCCTTCCGGCTCAGGCAAATCGACGTTGCTGGGGATTCTGAATTGCTTAAGGCAACAGGAATTTCCTGGTGCTGAGATGCTTGATGCAAAAGATAACCCACTCAATGACCGAGGGGCAAGAGCTGTATCCAATAAGTGGATAGATTACAGCAACTCACCCTTGTCTGTAATGGAGGCCTTACTCGACGCACTTGACAGTGCAAGCATCAAAAGCCGCTTGGCCAGAACACGCTATAAGCAGGCATTAGCCTACCTCGCGCTTGAAGGGGAGGTTATGGTAAAGCCGTTATCCCAGGCCTCACGCACTATGCTGACGAAGCTCGACCTGATGAAAGCCTTGGTCAATCCCCCCGACATACTTCTGCTTGAGGAACCAACAGCGGGGCTCAGCGATCAAAGCAAGGACGAAATTTATGGTCTCTTGGAACAATTAAAGGCCTTTGGCAACACAACCATCTTACTCTCCACCCAGGATCCATTCGAGGCAGAAACTTTCTGCGACCGGATTGTCCTTGTAAGTCATGGACGTGTTGTTGCCTGTGGAAGAGTTGAGCAATTGAAGCGCATGCTTGGACCTGAGAGGACTGACGATCATATGTTGACGACTTTATTCGATCTCCTGACATCGGAAGCAACATTCGTATACTAAGTCCTATGCCCATCCATCTCGGCGAGCAGGTATAGGCATAATTCCCAGGGATAGTTATTTCGATGATGATCCCTTCGAAATGAAATGGAATTGCCAGCATGAGTACACCTAAATCGCGAAATAATCTGGCCCATAAACAGCCACGCCTGCCCACCCGCGCAGCAAGAGATCCTGCGATCACCCTCAGACGAGACAGGGGATCAGAGGATCATTCAATCATCGTAGACATCAGCCATGCCTACTGGGATGCGGTGGGGATAGATTCTCTCATCTCATCTGAAGATGTCGCCAGAACTTTAAAGTATTTGGATAACTTTAACCCCCAAAATAATCTGATCTTCGCTGAAGTGGCCGGGGAGCCGGTTGGATTCACCCGGGTACATTGGCATCAGGGTTCGAATGGACGTCGAATATACACTCATCTCACGCGCCTGATACCTGAAAATGAAGAGCAAAGGGTGTATAGACTTTTGCTGCAATTTGCCGAAAAACGACTGCGGAATCTTGCCAAACGCCATTCAGAAAGCATACCAAAGCATATTTCCACGACACATGCGAAAACAGATCGCGGCAGATCTGCGATCCTTGAAGAGCAGTCTTACTTGCTCGAACGCCACTTCATTGACATGTTGCGAAACCTGGCACAACCCATCCCTACGCACCCCGTGCCGGATGGGATAGAGATACGCACAGCGCAACCTGAGCATTATCGCAAGATCCTAGCAGCCATGGATGAAGCCTTCCAGGATCATTGGGGCCATCGCCCGTTAACGGAATCTGGAATACGTTGGTACTTTGGAAGCTCGCAGTTCCAACCTGAAAGGTGGAAAGTTGCTTGGGATGGCGATCAGGTTGTTGGCACGGTTCTGAGCTTCATTGACGCAGAAGAAAATCGGCGCTTCAAGCGTAAAAGGGGATACACAGAAGATATCGCCGTGCGTAAACCATGGCGGCGCAAAGGTGTAGCAAGAGCGCTAATTGCGCGCAGCCTTTTAGATTTAGCGCAGCAAGGGATGGATGAAGCCGCACTGGGAGTGGACACCCAAAACCCGAGCGGTGCGCTGAGCTTATATCGGTCGCTTGGTTATGTAGATGTACGCCAATACGTCAATTACCGCAAAGTTTTAACCTTTTAATTTGGAGAAGCTCATGTCAGCTTATGAAAAAGATCCCGTATCTAGCGACGAAGCATTCAGCGAACTGATTGCCTCTGGTTTCCAGGTTCGCCCTGCCAGTTTTGAAGATCTACCTGCAGCGGTGGAGATGTTCAATGCAGCCGAGCGCGAAATGCATGGCAATGCTCGCTATACATTGGAGAGGTACGAACAGGAATGGCGCCTATCTGGGTTTAATCTAGATACGGATACGATGATCGTTTTAACTGACGAGGGTGCAGTCGTCGGGTTGGTTGAGGTCTGGGACATTCTCAACCCGCCTGTACACCCCTGGATGTGGGCGCGCGTCGATCCTGCTTTTCAAAATCAAGGTATAGGGACAGCTATGATGAACTGGGCCTTTTCCCGAGCGCGAGTAGCCAAAGCGCGTTTGGAACCAGATTTTCGTCTCGCACCGAGAGCCGGGACGATAGCTAACCATCAACCCAGCACGAGTTTGCTGGAAGACCTGGGGATGGAGCCGATTCGTTATGGTTGGGCAATGCTCATCGAAATGCAGTCACCCCCACCCAAACCAGCGTGGCCAGAGAACATCCATGTGCGCAACTATCAACACCCTCAAGAAGCCCGGGCTGTCTATCAAGCACAGGATGAAGCCTTCCAAGACCATTGGGGCTATATCCCTTTGGATTTCGACGAAGGCTTTGGGCTGTGGCAGCATCGCTTCCATAAAATCCATGCATTCGATCCGGGGCTCTGGTTCCTGGCGATGGATGGCGATGATATCGCTGGTATGTCGATCTGCTATCCTCATGCCGATGAAGATCCCGAAATGGGATGGGTTGAGGTTCTCTGTGTTCGTAAGCCTTGGCGGAAGAAGGGGCTTGGCCTGGCTTTACTGCATCACAGCTTTGGTGCCTATTTTGAGCGTGGCATGCGGCGAGTGGGATTGGATGTAGATTCTCAAAACCTAAGTGGAGCAACCCGCCTTTACCATAAGGCTGGTATGCACAAACACCGTGAGCAGGTGACCTACGAAATTGAAATGCGATCCGGAAAGGAAATTACCAACACAGGCTGAATCGAGCGGTATCTCAATCATGGAGAAAGTTAGGGTTCAAGTCCACACGGAACCGGTAAATCGGTCTCCGATCGCGCCCCACACCACGCCCCTGCAGAAACGAGCTGATCGCGGTATCGACCTTGGAAGGATTGGCCATCTTCTGTCAGCCGCCATGTAAAGGGATATCCATCGATATAGGGAGGTCCGAAAGTTCCTTCTATACGCAGCCCCTCATCGAAGAGGCCTCCTTCAACCAAGTAGAGTTCACCGTTCGGGGCATAAAAAAACCCACGAACCTGATACTCGCTTTGCTCCAGGTTGAGCACAGATTGCGGTCCACCAATGTGCAGATTTTGTTGAACCCAGGCACCACTCCAGATTGTGGGCTCCGGGGTTTCTTCGCCCTCAACTTTAATTTGAACGTAGATCTGCAAGAGTGTTTCATCCAAATCTGGGGATCGCAGACTCCACAGGCTAAAATAATCTCCCTCGACATTGGGAGCTTGGAACATGACAGCGAGATCGACGACTTCATCTGGCTGGACTTCGGTCAGAAGTAAGTCTGCCCAATTGCGTTCGCCCATCGAATCGATGAGGGGAACGCCGGCTGGATAGGCTTTGAAGGGAATCATCCGAACTCCCCCAAACGGTTCCCCCCCTGCAAGCTCTAAGATAAGCTTTCCAGGCCAGGTACACTCACCGGTATTTTTCAAGCGCCAGATCTTCATGAAGACCTCGTCCCTCTGCTGAATTGTTCCATCAGGGATAGTCACATCTGAAACAAACGTCGCGCCACGACAATCATCACCGATCGTGGCACCAGGTTTTGGAGTTGGATTCGCGATTGTTGGGGATTGTATTGGCGTCTGAATGAGTGTTGGTGTTGCAGTGAGCGCAAGCGCTGTGTCCCTGGGTGAGGGAGTGATAATCGCTTCAGGTCGGGTGCTCTCTGGAATTTGATCAAGAGGTAAGAACTGGTCTGAGCTGCAAGCAGATAGCAGAAATATAAGCATCCAGGTGCAAATCTTCCATGCCGTACGGTGAGATACTACTTTCATTGCATACCTTCATGAAAAGAATTTGGGCTCCTTGCAGTTCTGCAAGTTTGAGGCAGCGCAAATGAATTCGGCGGTCGCAGGAAGCTCATGGAAAACAAATTCACTCGCATTCTACAACTGGATCGAGTGAGAATTCTTATAAAAGGCTCAATATCGAAAGCTTGAGCGAATCGTAGGAGAAACGTAGGTTCCCCGCCGGGATTATCCATATCGAATAGGATATCCTTTTCATTGCAGGCCGCCAACCATCATCTCCCATCGTCGGGAGATACTTCTGGCGGCTTGCGCTATTTTTAATCCCCCAACCGTTTGTTAATCTTTCCGACAAAGCAGGAAGTCAGATTTCCCCCCTAGATTTCCCCCTTGATGGGGATAGTATTTTATCCAGGCAACGGGCATCCTCTTCCACATGGAGCACAATCCGGAGAAACCTTTATTCGCATTCCCTTCTGTTCAAGAGCAGGATCAACTCGTGTTGGTAATCCAGAGTCTAGTCCCGCTACATCGCAATCTCACGGGATCTACGCGGCAGGCTTTTGAAGATGCTATCCAGAGACTGGTTCACCTTCTGCCGGCATATAAAAGCATGAGACACCTTACCCCGATGGAGTTTATCCTGCTGGGATTTATTCTCGGACTGATCGAGAAGCTGGCTGAGGATAAGGACCCTGATCACCCACCCTTTCCTTGACCAAGCAAGGATGGCTCTCTTAAAACTTTAACTGCGTATTGGAGAGGTATGTAACCTATGCGACAATAGGTTTAATTCGCCGCTTCAGGTGAAGTGATGGAAGGCATGCAACGCGTCGGTTACGACATAACGGTGAAGTTAGAGCATAAACCTGGCACCCTGGCAGACCTGGGTGAAGTCTTAGGGAAAGCGGAAGTGAATATCGATGGTATCTGCGGTGTCCCATGCAAAGGTGAAGGTCTTCTTCATATCCTCGTACAAGATCCAGAATTGACGCGACGGGTCCTTGACGAAGCTGGATTTGAGATCGCAGCGGAGCGGCAGGTTCTTTTAGTGGATGTGATCAATCGCCCCGGGGAACTTGGAGGAATTGCACGGCGACTGGCTGATGCTGACCTCAATGTCGATCTGCTCTATCTAACAGCAAGTATGGACTTGGTTATTGGTGTGGATCCCATCGAGCGAGCCGCAGCCGCTCTAGAGGATTGAGAGCGAGAATAACCGCTATTGGCGTCCTACAGGAGAACCAATGAGTCTATAGGGGGGACGCGAAATCTCGGGGTCTCCCGGCTGACCCATGAAATCCTTTTCAACCTAATCGCCCGTTGCTCTCCTTAGAAGCCGATAAACAGGTTGAGTTTCAACTGCAGATTCCGTGCGGAACCGAGCTTCAGCCGACCAGGACAGCTCCCATGGCTTTCTGTAAGCGCAGATACATTAAAGCCGACAGTAAACCAATAACCCCGGCAGCCCACCAGAGAACCTCGCCCTGCAGATGATCAAGCACGAGACCGGCCAACAATGGACCCACCGCATAGGGAATCCCGAATGAGAACCCCGCTATGGCCATGTACCGACCACGCATATCTTCAGGCGCGAAACGAGCGATGATAGCCTGCGAAACGGGTGCGATGATCATCTCACCGATCGTAATGATCACCATGGCGAATAGGAAGAGCGCATAGCTTGCAACAAAACCATACATGGCAAAGCCAACAGCATAGAGCAGCGTGCCAACGGCCATGACCGCCATGGGTGCGTAACCCTTTACCCTGCGAGTTATCGCAAACTGAAATAAAACGACCATCGCTGCGTTCAAGCTGAGGATGAATCCATAGCCAGATTCAGGGATTCCATGGGAATCGCGCAGGAACACGCCAAGCGTTGTGTTCAAATTCATATAGGTGAGGCCGCTCAACACACCCGCCAGGATAAAGAGCACGAAGAGTGAATCACGCAGGACTTTGCCATAGCCCTGGAATGTAGAGACGATGCTTTCGGGTTCTTTACCTTCCAGCAGCTGTGGCTTTGTCTCCGGCATCGCTCGCCATATGATCACTGCACTGATCAAGCTGATAATTGCATCCGTGATAAATAAGGTGAGATACGATCGTGCCGCGAGGAATCCCCCTATCGCTGGACCTATTGCCACGGAAAGGTTAAAAACTACACGAATGATTCCAAATCCCTCCGCCCGTTTTTCTTCAGGGAGGAGATCTGCCACCATGGCTTGATAGGCTGGATGACCCGCATCCGTGAACACACCAACAATGAGTGCAAGCATGAAGAATGCCGAAAGAGAATCGACCAACCCCATGATCACGCTGCTTATCGAGGTTGATAGCAAGCTGAATATGACCATCCCCTTGCGCCCCAGCCGGTCCGAGAGTGCGCCCCCGAGCAGAACGCCTGCGAAACTTGATACAGAGAACAAGGCAAAGAGGATTCCCACCTCTGTCATACCAACACCAAACCTGCTGGTGATATAGAGAGCAAAAAACGGATACAACAATGCGCCGCCAAGGCGATCGATGAACGTCACAGAGACCAGCGTCCAGAATGGGCGCGGGTATTCACGGTAAATATGAATGAGACTCTCGCGCTGGCGATCCAACCACATCTGCTTATTCCTGTAAAAATCTTTGGGAACCTTCATCCCAAGCGTTCACGCTTGCGTTTCGACATCACTTAAGAAACGCACAGATCTCTTTGGCATCAGAAAACTTCCCCCAAAGCGATCTTACGCTCCGGGGGAAATCGAGCCTCGCCATTATACTTTAGCTTCACGCTCGGTCCATTATTCCTTCGTCTTCCAACGGCGACCGGTGTTCCTTACAAATAATTGTGCGGGAAATCTTACTTCTCTGTTGTTCATGCAAGGGGAAAGATGATGAGCGTTTGTAAGCCCTCTTCCGGCGTGGTGGCAGGGTCATTTAGGTAGATCTCATACGCTGATCCAGCTGGGCGCTGGAGTTGCTGCTCTACCCAGCTTGTAAGATGCTCGTAACTTTCCGCAATTTCTGCGTAAGGGCCGATATGCATCGTGGTAGCATATCGGCCGGCAGGAATCTCACTGGCCATAATTTCATCTTCAGCAGCAACATCGGCCCCTACCGGAAAACCGATTTCAAGATCAAGATCTTGCATATCCTCATTGTGATAGCCAACATAAGGAGGGCCTGCAGGTTCTCGATTTATTGAGGAAAGATGGGCCAATATGCGCTGGTAGCTCTGTCCCAGAACCTCGGGGAGCTGCTCAATACTGCAACGGGTGCGAACGACCAAACTTGGCATGGTTTCACGATTGACAGTTTCGCAGATAGATTTCATGAGTTGCCTCCCTTTGATACGCAGTGAGTGTTTCTCGATCATCCATCCGACCTAGATGGATTTCTGATATAGAACATATGTTCTATTTTAGAGGAATTTTGAGGGACTGTCAAGCTGAATTTCTAAAACCAATCCGCTAAGAAGATAGAACGATTACCAGATCCAGGGAATTAACCGGTACTTGACTCGCGCTGCGTACTTGGAATAACCCTCCAATTCCTCCAGCAGTGTATTGTCCTCAAGGTGCGTCCGCAGCACCAAAACCCCTGCCATCAGGATATTGACCGAGAATGTCCACCATGAGCCCAGGATGATTCCTGAACAAAGGAGAAAAACCAGCAAGCCGCTGTACCCTGGATGGCGGATGATGGCGTAGGGCCCCCCTTCCGCAACGCGATGCCCCCGATCCGATTGGATACGCACGAAGCGACCATAGAATGGGTTCGACGCCGCCGCCCACGTAGAAAAGATGCGACCCGCACTCGCTAAGAGTATCGCCAGAATTACGGCCGATGTGGGAATCACACCAGACCAGTCGAAACGTACATCCAAGCCAGCCAGTACAAGCAGGCCGAATGGATACCAGAAGCTGAGTGGGATCACGATCCATTTATCCCATGCCTTGACTCCCCGCCTGATCGATGTACGTTCTTGTTCCATTTCTTCGGTCAAAGGCACCCATAGGGCGGCCATGATTCCCAGGGCAACATCGAGGCCAATATACACCCAACCCTGCCACCCTCCCCAGCTGCCACTTGTGATCCGCCAGATAGCTACGAGCAGGGCACTGTAGATTAAAAATCTAAAGAATAAACGAGCTGCAAGGGGCGCTCGCTCCACCCCTTGTTTCTCCGCATCTTTTTCCATCGTTCCACACTCCACTCAAGTTACGTAGCCGTCCTTGGCTCATTTGCGCCTGTTTGATATCTCCTTACAACCTTTTCAACCTGCTTGGCAGACCCTCCCTTGTCATGTTAAGCCCTCCAACAACCAGGTTAAATTCATGTATCCTTTCCTGGTAATAAGATACCGCAGAATTGCCATGCATTTCTTTTCCAAGGTGAGAACCTGTTAGGATAGGTACATGGCCTCCATGACTTCACGTGAACGTGTTCTGACAGCACTCGAGCATCAGGAACCCGATCGCGTCCCCTTTATTTTCGGAGTCGACCTCACGACCGGGATCATGCGCCGGGCTTATAAGGCCCTGACCAAGCATCTCGAGATCGAAGTGGAAGAGCAGTATATGTATGGGACCTGGAAGGAGTTAGGCGACGCACGCGTCGATGAACAGGTTCTAAGAATTCTCGGTAGCGACGGGCGCGGCGTGTGGGACAGGAAGCCGACTAAGGTTGAAGAGTTAAACCAATTGCGTGATCCACACGAATCTTACCAAGACGAATTCGGAGTCGGACAAGTCAAGACCGGACCTGAGGAATGGTTCCCTGGTATTCACCCATTTGAGCAAGCCTCACTAGACGCGCTTGAGACTTACCCATGGCCTGATATGGGAGATCCCACGTGCTTTATAGGGATACGTCAACGAGCAGAGGAACTGGACCAACAAGGTGAATTTGCCGTTTTCGCTGCCCCGTGGTTGATATCCCCATTTGAGCGGGCCATGCAGCTCCAGGGTATGGAGCGCTTCTTGAGCAATATGATCCTGGAGCCTGACTTTGCCCAGGCGTTGCTGGAGAAACTCACGGCTTTATTGAATCTCTACCTGGAGAACTTTTTAGCAGCGGTCGATCATCGAGCTGATATCGTCATCCTGGCTGATGATCTTGGAACACAGGATCGTTTGCTGATATCACCCACGCTTTACCGCCAAATGTTGAAACCACTCCACGCTCAATTGATCTCTACCGTAAAGCAAGCTTCAGACGCCCGGGTTTTTTTTCACTCCGATGGTGATATTTTTGACCTGATCGATGATCTGGTGGAAATCGGCATTGATATACTCAATCCCATTCAAACCACGGCAGGCCAGATGGCCAATTTGGATGAACTCAAGCGAAGATACGGTACCCAGCTCAGTTTTTGAGGGGGCATTGACACACAAACG
>JBFFQB010000077.1:0-16236 GCA_041573795.1 Anaerolineales bacterium | reverse complement strand
GAATAGCCGCGATTTCTTCTTGGGATGGTTCTCCCGTGGTATATCTCTTCTGTGTGATCACAGCCAATCCAGGGTGAACGCGCATACCACTGCGAAAGGCGTACATCGGTCGATCGGTGAATAGATAATGCGTCTGGTCGGCATATTTTCCGATGAGAGCGACGATCTCAAAGTCGACCTGATCGCTGGGCTCATACGTGCCAAAGTTCGGTAGATCAATCCTAAAATTATTTAGGGTCGGGGGAATCCGCTGATATGCAAGAACTGTGGATAATCCCAATACCGTTAGCAAGTATAACGATCGCGGCCTCCAGAGCCTGGCAGCCCGAAACCTTTCTCTGAGCTCGGTCGCCGCTGATCCTATTGCAATGGAGCCCAATATGGCAGAGGGCAAGGTGATAAGCAGTTGATGGTGATACCAGAATGGTGCGTTCCAGGTGAGTAAGAGAAGTCCAGCCAGAGCCCACGCAATCAAGTAGAGCGCATGCCAGGACTTCGATCGTACGACCTGGACCAAACCAAATGGCACAAGCAAAAATAGGGCGGTTGAATCATCTAAGAAAGATATAACTCTTCCGTCTTCGGCCAACGTCTGCATGGTATCGGTCTGGCTCGCATCAAGATGAGGAATAATAAGTTCTGCGATATTGCTCGGCCGCACAACAAAGAGAAGAATGATCCCCATAACAAGGATAAATCCGCCGGTCCAAAGGATCAAAGGGCGCCTGGACGGACGCAGATCGATCTTGTTCTGTTGCCAACCGGCTTTCTGAATCAAAATACCTGCAAAAAAGATGGGCGCCAGGATAACGGTCCATATCTTCGTCATCATCGATAGGGCCAGGAGCGCACCTGACAAAACGAGCCAGGGTTCGCCAGCGCTCTCGTGCCAATATATCAACGTTAAAAAAGCCGCCATGGCAAAGGCTATCGAGGGGAGCCCGATCATGATCGATACGCTGAGCTTGGTATAAAACGGCACCGTAATGATTAAGATCAAGCCCAGGATCGCGTGCAGAATGCCCCATTTCCTGCGTAAATACTCCATCGCCGCCCCAAGCAGTAAAGCAGAAAAGCCCAAAACAAGCAGCCTTCCCGCATTGACGTTCAAGCCAAGCACGCGAAATAGTAACGAAAGCAAGACAGTGAGAACTGGTGGCTGGTCACTCCAAAAGTCAGTGTATATCTGATAGCCCTGCATGCTCAGCATGGCTTTGATCAGGTTGACCCCCTCATCGAAGTCGAATTCGAAACGAAATCTGAAGGGGTGGAACAGCAGCATCCCAACGAGAAAGAGTATCGCTAACAAGACAACCAGGAGTTGTCCTTTGTTCTTCGTGATTGTTTCCAAGCTCGTTCTCCCGCTAAACCGACTGCATCCACATAATATTTCAACCGAATCCCATGGCGGGTACGGTCAGAATTGCTCGTGAGTATACCCGGGATGAATGCGCTCCGCCCACAAATGCGACACTCTTTTGAAGGCGCGTTTGCTCGACCGGGCAACCAATTTTTGTTAATTCCTCAACCTGATCCCGCTTCACCGCTCGCACTCGCTATTTCGTATATAATGACTCCCTCCCAGTTTGTGGGAGATTCTTCAGCAGCGTACTTCACAGGAACGCGATCGTAATGTTGAGATCCATCACCGATCGAATGCGCAAGAGCTACCAAAACCACGAGGCCTGGTTCGCCGTGGGGGTTGTGCTCGTTCTGGGCATCCTTACATACACCACGCATATTGGGAATTTAGGTTTCTACCGGGACGACTGGTATTCGCTCTGGGTTGGACGCGCCTTCGGTCCTCAGGCAATCATCGATCTTTTTACGTTTGATCGGCCTTTTGTGGGTTATGTCTACTCGCTAAGCTACCGCCTGCTTGGCGAGAACCCGCTCCTCTGGCAGATTTATGCGCTCGGCATCAGGACAATTGGCGCGCTCGCATTCCTGTGGATGCTGCGCCGGCTTTGGCCTGATCATAAAATCGAGACTGCCACCGCCGCCATCCTGCTCTTCATCTATCCCGGCTTCCTGCAATGGGCGAATGCCAACACGAAATCCAATCAGCTAACGACCTATACCCTATCGATCCTCTCCATCAGCCTCACCGTGGCGGCTTTGCAGGCCAGGAAGATCCACTGGAGAGTGTTCTTTACCCTGATCGCTGTGTCCACCGCCATCGGCTATTGGTTCCTCTATGAGTACATGATCGGAATGGAAGGGATGCGTCTGGGAATTATTGCAATGCTCACTTGGCGCAAGGGTACCAATAAATCATGGGCAAGGAATCTATCTGCTACTTTTAAACGCTGGCTCCCTTACCTCATACCCCTTCTTCTTCATCTGGCCTGGCGCCTATTCTTCTTCGAAAGTGGCCGCCAGGGCATGAACGTCCAGGTGGCGCTCTCGGCCTACCAATCCGGACCGTTTCGAACGATCGTAAAGCGTTCCTTGGTCCTTCTCATTGATGTGTTTGAAGCCGTCTTCTCTGCCTGGATAATCCCGCTTACCAATTTTACCTTTACGCTCGGGCCTGCTGATTTTCTTCGAGCGGTCGTCTTTGGTCTGGTCGGAATGGGAATCTACACCACCTTCTTTCTGATAGCCTGGAGTCAAAAGCCTGCCGAGCCCGACGTTCAGCAGGAGCCCGGCACCCTTATAGAGCTGACCCTGCTTGGCGCCGCCACGCTTATATGCACCTTGATACCCGTCGTGGCTGTGGGCAGAGACATACGCTGGGAAAGTGGCTTTGACAAATATACACTGCATGTGATTGCTGGCGTTGCAATGCTCATGGTCGGCGTGATTTCCTTGCTCCTGCGGAGACAACAAAGAGCACTTGCTTTCGCCCTTTTTATTGGAATAGCACTGGCCGCTCAGTTCGGCAATGCTGTCCAATGGGCCCAGTTCTGGGAAGATCAACGTGATCTGTGGTGGCAATTAAGCTGGCGGGCGCCACAGCTCGAACAAGGGACTGTGCTCCTGATTGAGCCACCGGGAAAGGGATTCTTTGAGGGCTACGAGATCTGGGGTCCGGCAAACTTTGTCTACAATCCTGGAGGGGAATTGCCCAGAGTACTCGCAGAGGTTTATTCCCCCAGCACATTGGAAAAGATCAGGGTGGGCACGACTGAAAGCCGTGGCTTGCGCGAATTCTTTTCGTTCACCCGCGACTTTAATAACAGTCTTATCCTCTCACGCCCTGAGCGCACCTCGTGCTGGCATGTCCTGGACGGGATTGATCCCGTCTTTCCGCAGAACACTTCGGCACTGCTCTATGCAACGGTGCGCCGATCAAAACTCGATCGTATTGTTGTTGACGCCCCTCCTAGCCCACCCCCAACACATATCTTTGGATCGGAACCAGCGCATACATGGTGCTACTATTTCCAAAAGGCGTCTTTGCAAGCACAACGAGAAGATTGGAGCAGCGTCGCTGCGCTCGCCGATCAAGCGCTGGATGCCGAGCTTAAGCCGATCGACCGATCCGAATGGATGCCTTTCTTAAAAGGCCTGGTTATGATGGGGCGCAACGATGACGCTGAGGAAATGGCTCTGTGGATCCGCGACATTGCAACCATCCGGCATCGCCAATGTGATTACCTGAGTAAGACCGCTGTGCCAGATCCGGAGCGGCAGTCTTATCTACGCGAAATTCTGTGTCAGTGAACCCACGTTTAAGACTCCATCCCAAGATCATCCTATCGACCGCTAAGTCTGACGGGATATGGCCGATCGCGCTCAGCCGCTTGTATAGCCGAAAGCCAGGAGGTACAACGGTTCCCAGTCAGATGGAAGTTGCATAGAATCGTGAACTTTGGCTTCATCGAAAGCCCCACAAGCCACCGCAGCCAAACCCATCGCATAGGCCTGTAAGAGCATGTTCTGGGCGATATGTCCGGTTTCAATCAAGGTTAGATGCTCAGCATGGACTTGGCCGAATAGCCGCTCGGCCTGGTCATAAGAGGCAGTGATCGCAATCACCAATGGTGCTTGCTTGAGGGATTCCTGGAATTGAGCGGCGGTATACATGGTTTCACGTAGATCTTCATCGAGCACGCCTTCAAGGGTGTGATCTTCAGCCTGGTAACGACCAACACCTTCTTCTGTGAGGATATACAAAGCAAGCGGGGATTGGCTCCCAACCGATGATGCCCTATGATCATCAGATCGATCACGAAAACCCTGACCGGCCCATAGGATCTGACCTACGACTGCAAGTTCGATCGGGCGATTGAGCAGTACACGATCCGACCGCTGTTTGACCAGGGTTTCTTCAAGTGTGCGCGTTCCCCGGAAAGAGGGCGAGGGCAGTTCGATTCGTCCTTGCATTTGCGCCTGCATGAAGCCGGATGTGCCATTCTACACCAGGCCAAGAACACTTACAGGTATGGCCAGGGATGTAAATTTATACCCACTTCATGCAAGTACCACCGAAATTGAACCGCCCTGATTGTTCGGCGATATTTGATATGCGATAATCGATCCGCATGCCCACCTGCATTGCCTAGGAATTGACCCATGCGCCATTCACGATTGCCATCCTTGAAGTCTTTCGCTGCAGCCATGCTCATGCTGTTCCTCGCAAGTTGCAGCGTGCAAGCAACCGAGCCCCCGCTTCGCCCCACGGCAACCGAAACGTTCAGCCGGGACGATTCGCCGACAAAATGGGAAGATCCCACCTGGTTGCGCAACTTCCCTTCTCAAGCTCGCACAACGATTTCTTTTGATAATCTATCCCTTGAAGACGGGCTTTCCCAGAGCGTCGTCACTGCCATGGCGCAGGATACACGCGGATTCCTCTGGCTCGGGACGCAGGACGGCCTCAATCGCTTTGATGGCTATACATTTCGCATCTTCAAACACGACCCCGATGTACCTTCCAGTTTGAGCGATAACCTGATCACCGCCCTTGGAGTCGATCCTGATGGGACCCTCTGGATTGGCACCAATAACGGCCTGGAACGATACGACCCATTGTTAGAAAATTTCGTACATTACGTCAATGACCCCCAGGATCCGAATTCGCTCAGCGCCAATCCGATATCAGATCTGGTTGCAGATGCGAAAGGCAATCTTTGGGTCAGCACGGGGTTCGGCCTCAACCGCATCGATGTGGCGACCGGTGACGTACAGCGTTTCCTGAATGACCCGGACGATAGCAACTCACTGGTCGCAAACGGAATCATTAACCTTGAGCTTGATCCGGAGGGACTCCTCTGGATTGCCACCGGCGCAGGAGTAGACCGCTACGATCCAAGCAACGGAACCTTTACCCACTTCGTTTCCGACTCTGCCGATCCTTACAGCCTGCTCGATGATGGGGTTTTAGCCCTCGAAGTGGGCAACGATGGCATGGTGTGGGCTGCCACGGCTTTGGGACTCAGTCGCCTTGATCCAGCTACCGGCAAATTTGAACACTTCGTCAACGACCCGGAAGACCCGAACAGCCTGGCGCCCGATCTGATCAATGTCATCTTTGAAGATGGCTTAGGCACCCTCTGGTTGGGCACCAACAATAGCGGTCTGGGCCGTCTCGATCCATCCTCTGACAACTTTACCTACTACACGAACGACCCGCTTAATCCCCGCAGCCTTCGAAACGACAACATTCAATCTATCTTCGAAGATGTTGCTGGAATATTGTGGTTTGGTACGTTCGGTGGCGGGGTGGACCGCTATGATCGTGAGAAAGCCAAATTTGCCACGCTGCGCAACATCCCCTCCGACCCAACGAGCTTGAGTGATAACTCTATCTGGAGCATCCTGATTGATTCACGTGGGGCTTTGTGGGTGAGCACGACGGGTGGTGGTCTTAATGTCGCCTTCCCGGGCTCCACCGGTTTCAGGCACTTCGCCAATGATCCGACCGATCCCGAGACGATCAGCAGCGATTTGGTCTGGCGGGTCTATGAGGATGGTGAGGGGACGCTCTGGGTGGGAACTTCAGTTGGATTAGATCGTTATGATCCCCTCTCCAGAAGCTTCACTCACTTCGATAACGCCGGGGTATTTCTTATTCATGAGGCCCAGGATGGCAGATTCTGGATTGGTGCCCTCGGGGCTGGGTTAAGCCTGTTTGATCGCGAGAATGGTGTGATAACGCAGGCGTATACCAACCAACCCAATGATCCCTCAAGCATCAGTGGTAATTTCTTAACCGCGTTGCTTGAGGATCCGGATGGGAGCCTCTGGATAGGAACCTTCGCGAGTGGGCTGAACCACTTTGACCCGCAGACAGAGGTTTTCACCCGCTACCAAAGCGACCAGGACGATCCGGGGTCGCTTCCCGACAACACCATTCTCACCCTTTATCGTGATCGCATGGGCACGCTCTGGGTGGGCAATTCCGGTGGCCTCTCAAAGCTGGACGAGTCGACAGGAAAATTCCGGACCTACACAGTCAAAGACGGCTTGCCCAATGAGACAATTTACAGCATCCTGGAAGACGAGCTTGGCCGGCTCTGGATCCCCAACAACCGGGGCTTATCCCGCTTTGACCCCGTTGAAGAAACTTTCAAGACCTACGATGTGTCCGATGGGCTGCAGGACATCGAATTCAATCAGAGTTCGGCGCTACTTGGATCAAAGGGCGAGATGTACTTCGGCGGCATCAACGGCATGAATTACTTTCACCCCTTGGATATTCGTGACAATACCTACATCCCCCCCGTCGTGATCACCAACATGCTGCTTTTTAATGAACCGATCCCTATCGGCGAGGAATCGATCCTTACGCAGGCCGTCCCTGAGACGGATGAAATCTTCCTCACCTACCAAGATGACTTCCTGGCTTTTGAATATGCCGCCCTGCACTACTCCACCCCGGAAGAGAATCAATACGCCTACATCATGGAAGGCTTTGACCGTGACTGGAACTACGTCGGGAACCGCCGCTTCGCAAGCTATACTGGGATCCCACCCGGTGATTACACTTTCCGCGTGATCGCTTCCAATAGCGATGGCGTTTGGAATGAGGTCGGCGATTCGATCCGCATTGTGATCCCGCGGCCCTTCTGGCAGACATGGTGGTTCATCGGCTTAACCGTCTTATTCGTTGCCGGATCCGTTGTGGGGGGTCTTGCGCTGCGCTTGCGCATCATTGAAGGACAAAGGCGTGAACTAGCCCGTCAGGTCGATGAGCGTACACATGAACTGCGCATTGCCAAGGAGGCTGCCGAAGCTTCCAACCGTGCGAAAAGTGTCTTCCTCACCAATGTCAGCCACGAGCTGAGAACCCCGTTGAATGCCATCATCGGCTTTAGCCAATTGATGATCCGTACCGCCCGACTGGGTCGTGGCGGCGTCCTCACCGAGCAGCAGCGTGAAAACCTGCGCATGATACAGCAGAGCGGTGAACATCTGTTGGGCTTGATCAACGAAGTGCTCGAGCTCTCAAAGATTGAGGCGGGACGAGCCACCCTGCAGGAAGAGGCTTTCGACTTGCACCGGCTGCTATCCGGTCTCGAGCAAATGTTCCGACTTCGTGCCGAACAGAAAAATCTCACGCTCGATTTTGACATGACGCCCGAGGTGCCGCGCTTCGTCGTCACCGACGAAAGCAAATTACGCCAGATCCTGATGAATTTGCTCGGTAACGCCACCAAATTCACCGCAGAAGGTGGAATCGCTTTACGGGTTTACGTCGAACCGACCACAACGGGTCAGAACCAAAACGGGTTTGAAGTCACGAACCTGACATTCGAAGTGGAGGACACCGGGCCCGGTATCGCTCAGGAAGATCAAGGGACGATCTTCATGCCCTTCGTGCAGGCGGATGCCGGTAAGCAACTCACCGAAGGCACAGGCCTGGGGTTGTCCATCAGCCAGCAATTTTCACTGTTGATGGGAGGCGAGCTCACACTTGAGAGCGCGCCCGGGAAGGGCAGCATCTTTAAACTTTTCCTGCCTGTTGTTTTCGTCGATGAATTGGATGCACCCGAGATCGAACCAAGGCGGGTCGTCTCAGGATTAACCCCCGGACAACCCTCCTACCGCTTGCTGGTCGTGGACGATAATGATGCCAACCGAAAGCTGCTCGTTCGACTGTTCGAGCCGTTGGGATTTGAGGTAAAAGAAGCCAGTGACGGCCGTCAGGCGATTGACTTGTGGGATTCATGGTCCCCACATCTCATCTGGATGGACATGCGTATGCCCATCATGGACGGCTACGAAGCCACGCGGCGCATCAAGGCGACCACGAAGGGTCAGGCAACAGTCATCATCGCCCTCACCGCCAGTGCCCTGGAAGAAGACCGAGAAGTCATTCTCTCAGAGGGCTGCAACGACTATGTGCGGAAACCTTTCCGGGAGGAAGAGCTTTTCGAGACGCTCACACAATACCTCGGTGTAACTTTCACATATGAGGAAGTGGCTCGACAAGTTCCCGAGCCCATGGATGTAGACCTAACCGAAATCGTTCAGCAAATGGCCGACCTGCCGGATGCCTGGCGTAATGAATTGCGCCAGGCTACCCTGCTCGGGTACGCCGATCAAATCATTACGCTGATCGACACGCTTCAACCACGCATTCCACAAGTTGCCCAATACCTACGACAGCTTGCTGAATCTTATGATCATCAAACCATTCTTGCGCTTCTCGACCAGGTGGAGACGAAGGAATGAAGCCCTCGCACACAGCTTCGCTGGGTGACATCCTTGTCGTAGACGATAAACCCTCGAATCTACGGCTGCTTTCTCAGACCCTTGCCGGGAAAGGCTATGGTGTTCGTACTGTGACCAGCGGAGAGCGGGCGCTCGAATCGGTCCGCACCGCGCCTCCCGATTTGATCTTTCTCGATGTGCGCATGCCGGGGATGAACGGCTACGAGGTCTGTGCCCAGCTAAAAGAGGATAAGCGCACAGCCCACATCCCCATCATCTTTATCAGCGCGCTGGATCAGGTCGAAGATAAAGTGCAAGCCTTCCATTATGGTGGCGTTGACTACATCACCAAGCCCTTTCAAGTCGAGGAGGTGCTGGCCCGTACGGAGACTCATCTGGCACTTCGTCGGCTGCAAGAGCGCCTGGAGAAGGTCAATCAGCGCATGCAACGGGAGTTCACCCTCGCTGGAGCGGTCCAATCCAGTTTCTTGCCCAGTGAGATGCCCAAGGTTCCTTCATGGCAATTCGCTGCATCTCTGACCTCGGCGCGGGAGACTTCAGGCGATTTTTATGATGTCATTCAGCTTCCCCAGGAGCGCCTGGGGCTGTTAATCGCTGATGTTGTAGATAAGGGCGTTCCAGCGGCTCTGGTGATGGCAATGAGTTGGAGCCTAATCTGGAGCTATGCCCTCCAACATCCTGATGCGCCAGCCACCGTCTTTGAAGAGGTAAACCGTAAACTTCTCCTGCACTTAGGTGGTAGCCATTTCTTGACCAGCTTTTATGCAGTGTTGGATCCGACCACGGGAAAACTGTCATACTGCAATGCCGGACAACCGCCTCCACTGCACCTTAAGGATGGCAAAGGGAAGATTGAAACCCTAGGCCGCACCGGCCCACCCCTTGGTGTGCTTGAGGGACAAAAATGGGAGCAAATCGACACAACCCTGCAATCCGGTGAAACGCTGATTCTGTATACCGACGGCGTGACTGATGCCAATAACGCCAGCGGGGAATTTTACGGGGTTGAGCGTTTGCACGCACAGGCTGCACGTCTCAAAGGGAAATCTGCGCAGGCCCTACTTGACTCCTTACTGGCAAGTATTGATGACTTTGTAGCAGGTGAGCTACACTTCGACGACACTGCCTTGATCGTCATCAACCATAAATAAACTGGGTAGATTAAATACCATCGGCCCACCTTGCCAGCGCGCCAGTACCCCAATCAGGGATCTGATTGCTTCTGCAACCCAGGGTCAGCCTGTCAATGGATTTTTTGTCCCCCTCTTGGCGCGATGCTATAATCGCACTCGTCCCTGAGGAGGGCAGTTTGATCGAGCTGAACATCCCCGGTCTCGGGACCATCCAGTTGCAGCACCTGGTCTCTGATGTCAACGGAACGTTGGCGCAGGATGGCCACTTGATCCCCGGCGTATCCTCAGCGCTGCTTGCTCTGGGTGACCGTTTGCAGCTGCACCTGCTGACAGCCGACACGCTCGGCAGGCAGGATGCCATCGATGAGCAATTAGGTCTGAAGGCCGTACGTATCGCAAAAGGAGATGAGTCGCGAGCGAAAGCGGAGTACGTGATTGAACTCGGCTCCGAGACTGTCGTGGCGCTAGGGCAGGGGAATAACGACGCCGGTATGCTGCGAGAAGCGGCGATCGGTATCGCCCTGCTCTCTCAAGAAGGATTGTCTCTTGGAGCACTGCAGAGCGCAGACATCATGGCGACGGATATCTTCAGCGCATTGGAACTGCTCGAGCACCCGGTGCGCCTCGTAGCGACTTTACGCCAATGAGCCTAGAACCCAGCGAAGCGTTTGATCCCCTAGAGCAGCACACCCGGGCCAGACGGCGGCGAGCCCGGCGTATGCTCACGCAGCTGCGCGCCGATGAGCGCGAGGCCTTCCTGGAGGGCTTGGCGAAACTGGTCTCGCCTGGATTCGAATTCTTCATCCTGGCATTATTTGCCGGCATTGCCTTTGGCGTTGGATTCCGCTTCGATCAGCGTGCGCTTCTGGTAGTCGGCGCTCTCCTGGCACCACGCCTGGCACCTGTACTAGGAATCGCACTTTCCTCGGTCTCCGGCTCTCCGCGCTTCTTCCTGCGCATGCTCGCCAGCTTTGCTATCGCCTGTTTGATCCTGGGCACCGTGGCTGGCCTTATCGGAGGCTTGCCCCTCGGCGACCAACCTGCTTACCTGCTGGCCCAAGGCCATCTTAAGCTCAACCTGATTGATTTTGGCGTCGTGATGGTCGCCGCCGTGCTAATCACCGTTCAGCTATCCCGCCAAGAACGCATCGCACCGCTCCCCAGCGCGGCGATCGCCTATGAGCTCTTCCTTCCATTAGCCGTCGGCGCAGTTGGATTAATCCAGGCCGATCCCGAGCTGTGGCAAGGGGCTCTGCTCACATTCGGGCTCCACTTGGCCTGGACCATCGTCGTCTCTGCCAGCACGCTGGCCGCACTGGGCTTCCGACCGCTTACGGGTGCGTCCTATTCGTTGGCCGCCGCCGTCGTACTCCTCGGACTATTGGCCGTGCTTGGCGCAACGAGCCTGGGCGCCTCCGTCCTCGCCGCCCTGCCAACACCAACCGCAACTGCGACCCAAACCCCTACGGTCACGGCGACAGCAACCATCACCCTCACCCCCACCATCACCCCAACCCCGACCATCACGCCGACAGCCACAGTCACGCCCTCGGCTTCGCCGACGGCCACGGCAACCCCCTACCCTGCGCTCGTCAGCCAAACAGGCGGCACTGGAGCCGTTGTGCGCATCACCCCTGACCCGGCCGCCGCACATGTTGGTTTTGTAAACGAGGGCAGCGACATGCTCATCCTGGGTGGACCCGTAGTAATCGAAGATTCGACCTGGTGGCAGGTGCGCTACATAACACCACTGGGAGAAACGCGTGAAGGTTGGTTGCAGGGTGATTACCTGGCCACGGTCACGCCCGGACCTTCCCCCACCCCTTGACCACCACTAAATAGATGACTGGATAGACTTTCTGGATTGTTGGATGAGCAGGTCGATAAACAACGCCGCGCTCCAGCCAAACATCGGGGCTGCGCTGGCGGGAGCACTGCCCGAATCGGCATTGTAATACTCGAAGATTCCATCCTGGTCGTTGACCATATCGATCGTCTGTGAGCGCAGCCGTACCGCCAGATCTCTATGTGCAGTGCGCGCTAGCGCTTCGACGAACATATAGTTAATGTTCAACCAGACAGGGCCTCGCCACATGGTCGATGGCTGGTAGCTGGCGTGATTGCGCGCAACCGTAGCGAGAGGAAAGTCCCCCCAGAAGAGTTCGGGTTTGATGAGGTGGTCAATAAGCCGCTTCTCAGCCTCAGAGGGAAGTGTGCCAGTCCACAGCGGAAGGAGGTTAAACGGCGTGAGCTCCACAATCGGCTTCCCGCCAGACAAAGCCTGGAACCATCCAAGATTTTCTTCATACAGCACTTCCAGCATACGCTGTACTGTGGCATGCGCTCGATGGCGCCAAAACTCGGCCTCCTTTGCGAGGTCCAGATAGTCTGCCATCACACCCAGCGATTCCATCTGTATCGCGAGATAGGTGTTCAAGTCCGGGGATACCACCGGGAAACCATGATCCCACAAAGGGCTGTCGTCCAGGCCCGATGAGTAGGGATGGTGGTAGGCTGCGAGGTTCTCGAGCATGCTGCGGCGTTCATCGAACCACCACCGGTTCCACCGCACAAGACCAGGATAAATCTCCCGCAGGAACGGCAGGTCCGGTTCGATCTCATGGATCTTCAAGGCCGCCCAGGCCAGGACAGGCGGCTTGGTCACACGCGCTTTGAAGGGATGGTCGATTTCATCCACCACCCCCTCATCGAAAACGACATCCGGGATCATTCCATCCGGCAACTGTGCTTCGAGCATAATGCGGATCTGATCCCTGGCCAATCCGGGGTCGGCATGCCGCAGCGCAATGGCATGGAAGGCTGAATCCCAATTCCAGACGCCGATGTACTGGTGCTTGGAAGGCATCAAGCCCTCATACTTCAGATTTCCCAGGGGTGAAACAAAGTTGTTGGCCAGTACCCACCAGGCATAGTAGTACTGCTCCCGGTAGGTGCCGGCGATGGCCGGCACGCGCGCAAACCATTCATCCCAGACTCGCTCAGTCCTGGACAAGGCTGGGGAGAACGCCTCGGGCGGGTCATCGGTCACCTCCCCGGGACGCCCAGGAGTGATCGTCAGCGCTATACTCTCTCCAGCTCTGATGATGTACTCGTGCACGGTCTCACCTTCCCCCGGCCGACACTCCTGCTTTACCCATCCTCCATGGGTATGTACATGCAGGATTTTGATGGTGTCGTATCGTCCATCTACCCTCATACGGATCCCCGCTGTTCGTCCATCTGGCACCGCGATCATGATGCTTTCAGACGCAACCAAGATGAGTTTAAATACCCCTATGGACGTCTCAAAGAAGAGGGCGTGGGGATAGGTCGTTAGTTTGAAGGAAAGCGGCGCCCCTTTTTCATCCAACAGCATGAGATCATCAATATATGGAGGTCTATGCCGATGCGCTTCAAGATCCGTCTCAAGTGTCATCAAGCGCTCCGCAAATTTCACGCACAGCGCATCTGCCTCTTGCTGGCGATAAATCAGCAACCTGGAACCACGGCTGCTGAACGGCACCTTCGTAATGTCGATGCGATCACGCAGCGTGCGCAGGAAAGGGGAGCGTACTCCTTCGATCAACAGCAAATTCTCCCTTCGAGAGAGTCGATGCGGCGAGCCATACCCATACTCTCATAATGATGAATGCTAAAGTTCCGTCAAACCGGCCCCAGGGGACGGATCTGACGGAACATGGACAATATTCCAACCGGGTTGTCGTTAACCCTTGACCGACCCGGCGAGCAAACCCCGGACAAAGTAACGCTGGAAGGCGAAGAAGACCACGATCGGCAGCGCCATCGAAATGAAGGCGGCTGCGGTGAGCAGCTGCCAGCCCGAACCGAGCGAGGTGACCATATTGCTGATCTGATAGGTCAGGACCGGGTTCGTCCCGCCAAGGAATACCAGTGCCACCAGCAGGTCGTTCCAAACCCAAAGAAACTGGAAGATCGCCAGCGCTGCCACCGCCGGCATGGCAAGCGGTAAGGCCAGGCGGCGAAATGCCATCCAGTGATTGGCTCCATCAAGATATGCCGCTTCGAAAAGTTCGCTCGGGAGGCCACCCAGGAAGTTGCGCATCAGGTAGATGGCATAGGGCAGGCCGAATCCAGTGTGGAAGAGCCAAACCCCGAGGAACTGACCGTTCAGCCCCAATGCAGCATAGATGCGCGAGATGGGGATCAGCGTCATCTGCAGTGGTACGACCTGTAAACCCACCAGGATGGCAAACATCACCTGCCGTCCCTTGAAATCCAGCCACGAAAAGGCGTATCCAGCAAAAGCGGCAATCAGGATCGGCAGGACCGTCGCCGGCAATGTGACGATCAAGGAGTTCAGGAATGCTCGGCCCATCCCACGGGGGTTCAGTAGATCCGTGAGGTTACAGTTCAAATCGAGCGCTTGCTCTCCAGCTGCGCAGGCCTCACGATAGGTGCCGGTGGCTCGATAGCCAACGATTGCGTCGATATAGTTGTCAACCGTGAAACGTGGTGGGGCGTTGATGCCGGAGATGCGCTTCAGATAAACGGCGATATCGGCAGCGTCCTGTGCTTCAGGTATTGGAACATCCTGCATATGTGGCTGGCCGTTGATGTCCCGGCGCAGCATCGCCAGCAGCTGCAGCGATCGCGGGAATTGTCCGACTATGTCGGGATCGGTTAGATCGGCATCCGCGAGTTCGGTACCATCCACGCCATGGCAGGAGGCACAGAACTGCTCATAGGGTTCGGTCCCCTTCGGTGCGCCGAACGCGGTCCACCAACCAGAATCGTTGACGTCCTGGAAGGGCCTGACTGAGGTTACCAGCAACCCGACGGTCGGGATCAACCAAGCCAGGCAAAGCCCGATAATCACAACGTGAAGCGGAATCTTCCCGAGGATTCTACGGATCTTATCCCTGCTCATCGCAACGCCTCCTGTTCGAGGAAGCGGCGAATGTTGACGTAGATGAAGGGTATGATCAGCACGATCAGCACCACCGCCACGGCCGTGCCGCGCCCGGGGTTGAAATTGACATACATTTCGGTGTACATGCGGTTGGCGATCACGTCCGTGCCAAAGTTGCCGCCGGTCATCACGTAGACCAGGTCGAAGAGTTTCAACACGTTGATCACCATAGTCGTGACAACGACGATGATCGTGGGCATGATTAACGGCACGGTGATCTGCCGGAAGACTCGGAACTCGTTAGCCCCGTCCATGCGCGCCGCTTCGAGCAGTTCCTCAGGGACACCGCGCAGGGCCGCCGCCAGGATCGTCATGCTGAAGCCGGTCCAGATCCAGATCCCGACAATGATCAGCATTAACGTGTTCAACTGCGGAGTGGAAAGCCAGGCGATCGGGTCATAGCCGAACCTGGCAACAATGGCGTTCAATAAACCGATCTGGACCTGTGAGGTGCCGAATGCATAGACGAAGCGCCAGATCACGCCGGCGCCCACGAACGAGATCGCCATCGGCATGAAGATGATGGCTTTGGCGATCGGCTCATAGCGCACCCTATCGGCGAGCACGGCCATCAACATCCCCAGGGCGACGGTGCCGGACACCATCAACACGACCCATTTAATATTGTTTCCGTAGGAGGAGGTCCAGAAGGTCGACCAGGCTGCTTCCGGTGAGCTTAAATCGAGCTCCGCAGTTAGTGCGTAGCGGTAATTCTCGAAGATGCCCCAGCAAGGCTGGCCTTCCCTGCACATCGCAGCCGCTGTATCCGTCCCATCTTTATCCTGCAGGCTGATTCTCACGGTATTGAACATGGGATAGACGATGAAGAACGACATCAGAAGCAATGCAGGGGCGAGGTAGAGCCAGGGGATTGCACGGCCCTGTTTCATAATCTCAGGGACTCTTCTCGGCATCATCACCCTCCTTCACACTGCGAGAAGCCTGTCGATGATACGTATGGATTCATATGAAAAAAAGATTGCTTACGTCGAACGATACCACCAATAGATGTTTCCGGGAAACGTACCGCTCCAAACTTATTACTAAAGCCAGTGATGATTGGCAAGTAAAGAACTGGGGGCGCTCCTGTTCGGAGCCGCCCCCAGTTTCAACGACGAACTTACTCCAAAGCCTCAGCCTGAACGGCCGCTGCTTCAGCTAGTGCTGCATCGAGATCCGCGCCGTTGACGAAGTCGACGATCGCCTTCCACTCGGCGCTGCCAAAGCCGCCGGGGATCGTATCGCCGATGTCGGGCGTGAAGCCTTCCGCGCCCGCGAGCAAGGCAGCTTTCTTCAGCAGCGAGATATCGCTATACGCTGCCGCGCCGGCGGTGTTGGGTGTCAGGTCGAATCCAACCTGCGCCCACATCTTGCCACCGCGCACGCTGCTCAGGTAGGCCACCAGGGCCTTAACTGCGGGCTTATCGCTGAAAGACATCATCCAGTCCGATCCACCCTGCAGTCCCTGCGCTCCCGGTACACCGAAGAAGTCGTAGTCGGTGCCGTACACCAGGTCGGGGTACTGCT
>JBFFQB010000076.1:0-16369 GCA_041573795.1 Anaerolineales bacterium | reverse complement strand
TGCAGCTAACACTCAAACCACAAGGTACAGCGGCTGAATAGGCACCGCCTAGATCGAAACCGTCACGCCAAGCATAGGCGATGTAAGTCCCAGCTGGTAAATCAATCTCATACATTCCAGTGCCACTGGTATGTTCAAGCGAGTGAACAACTTGATTCACTGTACCCTCAAAGTAAATTGTCAGAGGGGGAAGCGGTGGCTCAGAGGGGTAGCAAATTTGTCCGCTCACATGCCCAACCTCTTCGGTGGGTTGCGGTGCCGGCTCTTGCTCCACAGGCTCGCTAGGCGCTGGAGCCCGGGCGGTGAGAGTGGCGGCCACAGCCTCGCCGACGTCAGCAGATGTCCCTTCCGTGGGTCGGGGTAGATTGCAGGCTGTCAGGAAGAGTATCAACATCAAGTGAAGCAGGAAGATTACAGTGATCCTTGGGATGTTTCGTTGGTCAGTCATATCACCTCGATGCTGTCGTGGTGGTGAGGTCGCCTCATGGCGCTGATCCCAGCAACAATGCGATAGCGGTTCAGTGTGGCCCTTGACGAGCTTACAACCAGGAGGGCTCTTGGTAGGTTCCAAATACTTCACGCATCACATCAATAATTTCGCCCAGCGTGGCATAACTTCGCACAGCGTCGAGGATGAAGGGCATGGTGTTATCCGTGCCCTGGCAAGCGATGCGCAGTTTATCCAGCGCTGCTCCAACGGCGCCATTATCGCGGTTTTGACGCAATTGTTCGAGTCTCTGGACTTGCCGTTTATAGCCTTCCGGGTCCATTTCAAGCAGCGGTACTCGATAGTTTTCCTGATCCTGGAAGGCGTTGATGCCAACAATCAAGCGTTGGTCGTCGTCGATTTCACGTTGATAGCGATAGGCGGCCTCCTGGATTTCACGTTGGAAAAAACCAGCTTGAATGGCAGGAAGGACTCCCCCAAATTCATCAATTTGCTTGAAGTAGGCTCGGGTCTGGGCTTCCATGCGGTTGGTCAGGGCTTCTACATAGAATGACCCTCCGAGCGGATCAGCTGTCGAGGCCACCCCTGATTCCTCTGCCAGGATTTGCTGAGTCCTGAGCGCGATTGTGACGGCGTGTTCTGAGGGCAGGGCGAGAGCTTCATCCATAGAATTGGTGTGTAGGGATTGTGTTCCCCCAAGGACGGCGGCTAGCGCCTGGATCGCAACCCGCACAATGTTGTTTTCAGGTTGTTGTGCAGTAAGACTGACGCCAGCGGTTTGTGTGTGAAAGCGCATCAACCAGGAGCGTGGATTTTTTGCGTTATAGGTTTCGCGCATCTCTTGCGCCCAGATCCTGCGAGCGGCTCTGTACTTTCCGATCTCCTCGAAGAAGTCATTATGGGCATTGAAGAAGAATGAGAGCCGGGGGGTAAATTCATCGATGTCGAGACCCCGCTCGAGAGTCCAGCGGACGTATTCCAGTCCATCGGCGAGTGTGAAAGCGAGCTCTTGTGCAGCCGTAGATCCGGCTTCGCGGATATGGTAGCCAGAGATTGAAATGGTATTCCATAGAGGAAGGCTTTGGGATCCATACTCTATCGTGTCCACAACGAGGCGCATGGAGGGTTCTGGAGGAAAGATATATTCTTTCTGTGCGATGTACTCTTTTAAAATGTCATTCTGGGTCGTTCCACGCAGTTGGGCTGGCTTAACACCCTGTTTCTCGGCCGTGGCAATGTACATCGCCCAAATCACCGCGGCGGGCGAGTTGATCGTCATGCTAGTTGAGACCTTATCGAGCGGGATGTCAGCAAGCAGGATTTCCATATCCTGCAAAGATGAAACTGCGACGCCACATTTACCAAATTCACCGAGTGCCTCAGGGGCATCCGTGTCATAGCCCATGAGCGTGGCCAGATCAAAGGCGATGGATAGCCCCGTTTGTCCTTGATCGAGCAAGTACTTGAACCGTTGATTGGTCTCTTCTGCGGTGCCAAACCCCGCGAACATGCGCATGGTCCATAAACGCCCACGATGCATTGTCGGATGGACACCACGTGTGAAGGGATATTCGCCGGGCATGCCCAGGTCGTCAAGATAATCGAGATCGGGGAGGTCTAATGGTGTATACAAGCGCTCGATGGTCTCAGAGGAGGTCGTCATAAACCGATCCTGGCGCTCCGGTCGGGTGGAAAGGGCTTTTTGGAGGTTCGTTTCTTCCCACTTCTCTAAAGCTTGTCGCAGCGCTTCGAGTTGCTCTTTATCGTACATGCAGATTCCTCCGAGACTTTGCCTGTGTGCGGCGATTATAGCATGCTGTTGGTGATCGATTTTGTGCCTTAATTGCGGGGTTAGTAGGAACTTTCAATGGGCTTACAGTTTCATCACTAGATTTGATTCCTGTGGCAAAATGTGGGCAAGTTGCAAGTTATCTGTAATTTTGCACTCGATCTACACTTGGCACGGGAGCTTTCGTAGAATGCCGGGAGGAAATCATGAAGAAAAATCAACGAATAGCCATCATATTTATGGGGTTGGCTTGGCCCCTGGTGGGATTAGGTTTTATGGCCCTTCACTTTGGCTACCTGCCCACCGGGTTGAGCCTCTTCGCCCAGGGATTGGGATTGTTCCTGGCAGGTACCCTTAGCGGGGCTATCTATCTCACAGTCCGGCGTGTCTTTGAAAACAGCCTTGGGGCAGGTTTGATCAACATCGGTTACATTCTCTTTGCGCCAGTAGCGATCATGACTGCTCTGGTTGCCCCCGGCCTGGTAGAGGAAACCGGATCGCCGGGAGCCTTCCTCTTGGTTACGCCGATCATGATCGCCCTGTATGCGAATGCAGCCATGGGGGCGGGTTTGGGGATGACCGGCAGCTTGGCGATTGTTGCCCGGATCCTTGTGGATCGAGGCAAACCGCCAACTGAGCAACCCGTAGAATCGCTAAACTACAAAAACTGACTTTGGCTCCTCCCGGCCAAGGTAGTCCTTTCAACCCCATCCTTTTGATGGGGTTGAGGGTTTTTAATGGGCGTACGACCATGGGATAATTGTGCGTAAAGGAGCTTGCGATGTCGGAACAACATGAGCAGCTTAGCCCATCGGCAGCCAGCGTTCAGCGATCCTTAGATCGATTTGCACTTGGTTTTCAAGTTCAGGAATTACCGGATAGTACCCGTTCAGCCCGTGATGCCGCGCAGGCAATAGGGTGCGAAGTCGGTCAAATTGCCAAGTCATTGGTCTTCCGGTTCTTGCGCAGCGACAAACCTTTGTTGGTAATCGCCAGTGGTTCGAATCGCATAGATGAGGATTTGCTTGCGAGTGCTCTTGGGGAGAAGATAGAGATCGCACCGGCGGAGTTCGTACGAGCGGCTACGGGTTTTTCAATCGGTGGGGTTCCACCTGTGGGTCACCGCCTTCCGTTGGACACAGTCATTGATCAAGATCTATCAAAGTATGAGGAAATCTGGGCGGCAGCAGGCACACCGCATGCAGTTTTTCGATTAACCCCCGAGATATTGATAAGAATCACGGGGGGGACATTGATGCGGGTGAATGAATCCTCGTTTTGAATTGTTTTCCTGGTAACGCTGAGCGCCTTGGTGAAGGTCATTTACCACGGTTATCCCGGAAGGAACGCAAGAAACCAAATACGCCAGCTGCGACAACCTGACCCTGGTCGAATACCCTGTCCGCCAGGCTGCGAACACGGGCAAGTCGAATCTCGGGCTCGCCCGAGCTGAGCTCGTAGAGCTCAATCAGCACCCCGTGCGCGGCTTCGGGATGGATGAAGGCTATTCGTTTTCCACCTGTTCCGATGATTGGCGCTTCGTTGATCAGGCGAACATTTTGTTCTTTGAGCATATGCAAGGAAGAATCGATATCATCAACCTCGAAACAAATGTGGTGGATACCAGGGCCACGCTTTTTCAGGTATCGTGCAACACCGCTATTCTCGCTCGTGGGCTCAACAAGCTCGACTTCTGCATCCCCAACTGGAAGGAAAGCCACGATGGATTCCTGATCCGGAACCTCCTCTACATGCGAGAGCGTCAGGCCTAAGCTATCTCGCCAGAATCCTAATGCGGTCTCAATATCATCGACGATAATTGCTACATGATTAACTCGGTGGATATTGCTCATGGATGATAGCTTCTCCCAATCGGGTGTTTACTCTATTCTAAGGCAGAATTAAGCATAGCCAAGCAGGGATGACAAGTTTGCCTTAACAGAAGGGTCGGATGCAGGTGAGGGGATTAAAGAAAAGAAGCGCTTGGCCGATATTCCCCCCACACACCACGCAGCGTATTGCATATTTCTCCCAATGTAGCCTCGCATTCCACTGCTGTGATCAGCAAAGGCATAAGATTGCGATCGCTCTCCGCCGTCACGAGAATCTCGTCGAGCGCTTTCTTCACTTTGCCTTGATCTCTCTGTTCACGGAGATGCTTCAACGCGATTCGCTGATGATCTTCGATGCTTGGATCAACTGTAAGCGGTTGGACCAAGGGTGCATGGTTTGAGGTGTAGGCATTGACTCCGACGACGGAGGCAACACCATCTTCGATCGCTTGTTGGGTCCTATAGGCAGCCTCGTGAATTTCTCGTTGCATGAAGCCTGATTCAACTGCCGCTAGCGCTCCCCCCATTTCATCGATGCGCTCGATGTACGCCATGGCGGCCTGTTCTACCTGGTCGGTCAGCTGTTCGATCGCAAAGGAACCCGCGAGTGGATCGATCGTGTCTGCTACGCCGGATTCATGGGCAAGGATCTGTTGGGTTCGTAACGCGATCTGCACCGCATGTTCGCTGGGCAGCCCAAGGGCTTCATCCATACTGTTGGTATGGAGTGATTGCGTGCCTCCCAGTACAGCAGCAAGCGCCTGGAGCGTCACCCGAACGACATTATTCGAAGGTTGTTGTGCTGTCAGGGTGGATCCAGCAGTTTGTGTGTGGAAGCGCAGGCGCAAGGAGCGTGGATCCTTGGCCTTAAATCGCTGGCGCAGGAGCCGGGCCCATAGGCGTCGAGCTGCCCGAAATTTTGCGATCTCCTCCAGGAAATCGTTGTGAGCATTAAAGAAGAAGGCGATCTGGGGCGCGACCTCGTCGATGTCAAGGCCAGCATTGAGTGCAGCTTGAAGATAAGCGATGGCATTGCTAAGGGTAAAGGCAAGCTCCTGTACTGCGGTTGATCCAGCTTCGCGTATATGGTAGCCGGAGACGGAGATTGTATTCCAGCGGGGTACATACTCACGGCAATATTTGAAGATATCTGTGATCAAACGCATTGAGTGCTTTGGGGGGAAGATGTAGGTTCCACGAGCGACGTATTCCTTGAGGATATCGTTCTGGATGGTCCCCCGCAGGGATTGCGGTTCAAGGTTTTGCTTCTTGGCGGTAGCGATGTACATCGCAAGTAAGATCGCTGCAGGGGCATTTATCGTCATACTGGTAGACACGCTGTCCAGCGGTATCCCGTCGAATAATCGCAGCATGTCATGGAGGCTGGAGATCGATACGCCTACCTTGCCGATCTCCCCCACCGCAATAGGATCATCGGCGTCGTAGCCAATTTGTGTCGGGAGATCAAATGCCACCGAGAGCCCTGTCTGGCCTTGATCGAGGAGATATTTGAAACGCTGGTTTGTAGCTTCGGCGCTGGCGTAGCCGGCGTATTGGCGCATGGTCCATAAACGTCCACGATACATCGTGGGTTGGACCCCACGTGTGAAAGGGTACTCACCCGGGAACCCCAACTTATTCATGTAATCCTGGGCGGTCTCCCCCGGGAAATACACCCCCTCCCGTTCGATCCCTGAAGATGAAAGGAATGCTTCCTTACGTTCAGGAAATCGTGCCAGGGTGGGTTCGAGGATATTTTTCCGCCACGCAAGAAGGGCTTTTTCAATAGCTTTCATGTTGAAAGGCTCTTATTACTTGAAGGGAGATAACCACTCGGCAAGTGGAGCCAGCTGGCATCGATATGAGGGAATTGCTTAAAATTCTCAAAGGTCGCATCAGATGGCTTGGGTTCTATACTTTCGCGTAATGCCTCGAATAGATCCATGTAAGTCCGCTGGATGCGGGCGTCCCAATCCAATTGAAGCCGAGTGCAGGTCGACTGAATTTGGCTTAGATCAGGTCCTTCAACCTCCGCAAAGCTCCCATAGGGTACTTCATCCAACATGACCAGGCAATGATCGATCTTGAGCACTTCTCGATATTTCTCATAGCGGTGAATCACAACGTAGCCGAGGCTTTCCAGCAATCTTCTGGCAACTTCGAACTGATCTACCTCGATCTCCAACTCTTGACGAACCTCAGGGCGGTTTCCAGGTTGTTTGTAGGTTAGTGTGATCGCTCCAGCCCGGCGCAGTCGCAGAACTTCCCCTCGCTTAGAGAGGGCATGTTGGCGTGTGTCGAAGCGCAGGTTGTATTCAAGCTGTCGAGCCGAGATCAGTGAGGCTCCAAGGGAGACGGCCTGCCTTTGTAGCGGTACCAGGTCCGGTAGCCAGAATTTTGCCTCTAATTCAAAATTGGCCATTTGGGGTCAGGAGAGGATCAAAAGGACTTGATTCTGTTCAACGTTATCGCCAGTTTTTACCCTTAAGCGGCTGATCACGCCAGCGCGCGGGGCTTTCAATTCATTCTGCATCTTCATCGATTCGAGGATGATCAGGTTATCACCGCTGGCGACATCCTGCCCTTCTTCTACCGGAATTGTGACCACCAGACCAGGCATCGGCGCCTTTAGATGAATATCACCGCTCTGAATAACCTGGCCGCCAGAGCTTTCACGCAGGCGACGCTGACGCTCATCTTCTACCCGAACGTCGATTAACTGGCCACGCAGGAGCACCTGAATCCCAGAATCAGTGGGGTGGATCGAGGCCTCGTAGGATTGTCCGTCTAATAATAGTGAATAGATCGGTTGGTCAGCCACGGATTGAAAGTCGGCCGTGAGCTGCTCACCGTTCAGGATAATCTCTCCGTTAGAGAGAATTTCAATTTCGAAACTCTTATCACCGATGGTCGCAATATATTTCATCGGGTATCACCTATTTGCCAGCAAAAAACGGCGTTTAGGGCTGCGCTGCACTAGCGGTGCATGCGCTCCCAACGGCTGACCCATTTCCAGTTGGAGGTATCACGATCGCCGCGTTGAATGATCTGAGATGATAGCTGACTCTCGCGATGGGACACCAGTGTCGCTAGTACGGCTGCGATCATGGGCAAATCCTCTTTCTCCTCTGCGTCATTATCCTCCATGGAAAAGCGTTCTTCCACAAAGCGAGTGTCAAAAGAGCCGGCGATGAAGCGGTGAGAATCCATAATCGTCTGGTGGAAGGGGATATTGGTCTTTACGCCCAGGATTCGATATTCTTCCAACGCTCGCCGCATGCGCAGGATCACCTCGCCCCGAGTTTCCCCCCAGCAAATCAATTTTGAGATAAGCGAGTCGTAGTAGGGTGAAATCTCAAACCCAGCATAGACGCCGGTGTCGACACGTACGCCGGGTCCACTGGGTGCGATCACGGAAGATAGTACCCCCGTGGAAGGCAAGAAGTTATTGTAGGGATCTTCAGCATTGACGCGGCACTCCAAAGCCCAGCCATTGATAGAAAGATCATCCTGTGTGTATCTTAGTTTTCGCCCGCGCGCGATCCTGATTTGCTCTTTGACGATATCGATCCCGGTGACCATCTCCGTGATCGGGTGCTCCACTTGTAAGCGAGTGTTCATTTCCAGGAAATAGAAGTTTTGGTCTCGATCAACAAGAAATTCAATCGTCCCGGCATTCAGATATTCCACGGAACGCGCAGCTGTACAGGCCACTTCGCCCATCTTCACCCGAAGCTCTTCGTTCATGAAGGGTGAGGGCGCCTCTTCGAGCAACTTCTGGTGTCGACGTTGCAGAGAACACTCGCGCTCTCCAAGGTGGATCACGTTGCCATGGGAGTCGGCCAGGATCTGGAATTCTATGTGGCGAGCATTCAAGATCAATTTCTCGAGGTAAACATTGCCATCGCCAAAGGCTGATTCGGCTTCGCGCCTGGCCGCCTGAAGTAATCCGGGCATCTGATCAATGGACTGGACCTCGCGCATACCCTTACCCCCACCACCTGCCGTGGCCTTGATCAGCAATGGGAAACCAATCTTGGGGGCAATCTGCAGAAGTTCTTCATCGGTGAGACTGCCCTCACCTTCCGTGCCGGGTACCACGGCAACGCCGGCATTCGTAACTGTCGTTCGTGCGACTCCTTTGTCCCCCATTGCGGCTATGGCGGAAGGGCGAGGGCCGATAAAAACGAGTCCGGCTTCCTCCACTGATTGGGCAAAGTCATCTCGTTCAGCTAAAAACCCATACCCGGGATGAATGGCACCGGCGCCACATCGCTTGGCGATATCAATGATCACATCCCCCCGCAGATAGGAGTCGCGCGAGGGCGCGGGACCGAGCAAGTAAGCTTCATCCGCCTGACGCACATGCAGGGCAGATCGATCAGCCTCCGAATAGACCGCGGCGGTCTCCATTCCAAGCTCTCGACAGGCGCGGATAATCCGAACGGCGATTTCCCCACGATTTGCAATCAGGACTTTGTTGAACATGTACCTATTATCCCTTCATGTGATCGAGTCTGCCAGAAACTCGAGTACATGCTGGTTGAACACCTCGGGTATTTCATGTGCAGGCATATGCTTGACCGAGGGGATCAGCCATAACGAACCCTGCTGGACCCCATTGGCAATATCAATTGCATGTTGTGGGGTGGCGTGCTCATCCAATTCGCCCTGAATTACCAAAGTTGGGCAGCGAATCTCCAAGAGGCGATCACGCATGCTGAGTGATTGCGTACCGGCGGATCGCCAATGCTTCAACCAGGCGTGAATCAGGTCTTCTGTTCGATCACCATGCTCGCGCTTTAATCCAGCGAGAAAGGCCGCGTTTGTCCCCATTTGAGCGATCAAATCTAAGCCCGCCTCCATCTTTGGTTCGACGTAGATATGGGCTGCAACAACAACCATTGCCGAAATTCGTTGCGGTTGTTCGCAGGCCATCAAGAGGGCGATCGATCCGCCATCACTGTGACCGACCAGGGCGAGCTGTTCCACACCCAGTGCGTCTAACAGGCGAAATGCTTCATCCCTATCGTTGACAAGGTAGGCATGTTCAAATTCCTCACGTCGATCCGACCTGCCGTATCCCCATCGATCGAACACAACCACTTGCCATCCCGCAGCCACAAAAGCTGGGATCTGACGACGCCAGGAGCGGATTGAGCCCAAACCGTGGTGAAGCAACAATACGCATGGGTCCTGGGCCAAGCCATAACGTTCCCAGTAGAGCCGGTGGCCATCGATTTCGAGCTTCCCATGATCCCTGGGATCGAGGCTCGGGAATTCTGCCGGGGGAAGGATCTCGTTAGAGTGGGATGTTGCCATGTTTTTTGGGCGGGTTTGAATCACGCTTATTGGTCAGCATCTCGAGCCCATTAATGAGACGCGGGCGTGTGAAGCGTGGCTCGATGATGTCATCGATATATCCGCGTGCAGCAGCGATATAAGGATGGGCAAATTTTTGGCGATATTCATCCACCAGCTCAACTTTGCGTTGCTCAGAATCCTTCGCCTCGGCCAATTCTTTGCGGAAGATAATGCTCACGGCGCCATCAGGACCCATAACGGCAAGTTCCGCTGAAGGCCAGGCTAAATTCAAGTCGCCGCGGATATGCTTGGACGACATAACATCATAAGCCCCGCCGTAGGCTTTACGCGTGATAACCGTTAGTTTTGGTACGGTAGCTTCACAGTAGGCATACAGCAATTTGGCGCCGTGCCGGATGATGCCGCCGTGTTCTTGTCCCGTACCGGGTAAAAAGCCCGGCACATCCACAAATGTAATTAGGGGTAAATTGAATGAATCGCAAAAGCGTACAAAGCGCGCGGCTTTATCTGAGGAATTGATATCGAGCACACCCGCCAGCACCGACGGTTGATTGGCGATGATGCCGACGCTGTGGCCCCCGAGTCGCGCAAAGCAAGTGACAATATTTGGAGCATACTGCTCGTGCACCTCAAAGAAGACGCCATCATCAACGACGAGTTTAATCACTTCGCGCATATCATAAGGTTTACTGGGGTCGTCGGGAATGATGTGGTCGAGTGCCTCCTCAGTTCGCAAGCGATCGTCGCTAGTAGGCACATAAGGAGGATCTTCCATATTATTCTGTGGAAGGTAGGAGAGCATCAAGCGGATCATGTACAGACAATCCGTCTCGCTCTCGGCGACATAATGGCACACTCCTGATGTGCTGGCATGAACATCGGCACCCCCTAGCGACTCGAAGTCTACTTCTTCATGGGTCACGGTTTTAACAACATCGGGCCCAGTGACAAACATATAGGATGAATTGCGGACCATAAATATGAAATCGGTGAGTGCGGGTGAGTACACTGCACCTCCGGCACAAGGCCCCATAATGGCACTGATCTGTGGGATCACGCCGGAAGAGAGCGTGTTGCGCAAAAAGATGTCTGCATAGGCTCCCAGGGAAACCACTCCCTCCTGGATTCGGGCGCCACCTGAATCGTTCAGCCCAATCACCGGCGCCCCATTCTTTACAGCCATATCCATAATCTTGCAGATTTTCTCGGCATGGACCTCCCCCAGACTGCCTCCGAAGACGGTGAAATCCTGGGAGAAAACGTAAACCAGGCGCCCTTCGACCGTACCCCAACCCGTAACGACACTATCACTGAGGAATTTCTTCTCATCGAGTCCGAAGTCGGTGGTTCGATGGGTAACAAACATGTCCGTTTCGCGAAAAGACCCCTTATCTAATAAGAGCTCTAATCGTTCGCGAGCGGTAAGGCGACCACGATCATGTTGGGCTTTGATCCGCTCTTCGCCTCCACCCAAACGGGCTTTCTGGCGTTGTTGATTCAGGTGGTCAATTTGTGATGGATCAGTCATGCAGGATTCTCCTGAAAGTAATCACGTACTTTTGGCCGCCGAAGGATCAATAGCAGTATGCCCCAAAGCAGGAAAGTAATCAGGCTTGTTCCTATTAGCGTGCGAGATGCATACTGGCTCGGGCTGAAGATCAGGCGTTCAAGTGTAGACCAGATCACGATGCCCAATCCCACCCATCGCGCCCATCTCGGCGCCCAGACGAAGCCGAAGTAAAGTCCTATTGCAATTGCTAATGAGAGCAAACCATAAACGGCCGGCCGGCCGATAAGGTAGCTCTTAGGGAAAGTCAGGGCTAGATCCGGTAGACGAAGGGCCGTATACGTCGCGGCCCATTGCCATCCTGAGAAGGTTAACACTCCGAGGCTAAGCCAAGTTACGAGTGAAGGCCTAGGAGGGGATGTCGATGACAAGCTTGCCAAGTTGTTCACCTGCTTCTAATCGTTGCAGCGCCGAGCCGGTGTCTTTGAGCGGGTAATGCCGGTCGATGACTGCTTCGAGTTTACCGCTGAAAACCAACCCCATGACAGTGCGGAAATCCTGGAGTGGACTCATCGTCGATCCGATGATGCTTAAGTGCTTTCCGAATATATAGCGGTTATCGATTTCGAATATTGGGTTCCCGGTGTTTCCAACGGTGAGGATACGGCCGCCTCGGGCAGCTGCGCGCATGCTCAACATCATGGCTTCGGCACCAACATTATTAACAATAACATCGGCTCCTCGTCGCTCCGTAGCTGACCAGGCAGCTTTATCCCAGATCGGCTGCTCTGACCGATCGATCAGGATATCGGCGCCCAGCGATTCCGCCAGCGCACATTTTTCTTTGTTGGACCCGACCACAACAACAGTTGCACCAGCCAATTTGGCGATTTGAATGCTGGCGAGATTTACGCCGCCAGCAGCGCCAACGACCAGGACGGTTTCTCCGGCTTGCAACTTTCCACGCGTAATCAGAGAATGCCAGGCGGTGAGAAACACCAGACTGGCGGCAGCGGCTTGACTGTACTCGAACGAATCGGGAATGGTCAACAGGTTACGCGCAGGAACGCTGACAAACTCTGCCAACGTTCCCGGGATCGTCTCACCGAGCAAGTTCCAATCATGACAGAGATTGTCTTGCCCGGCCAGGCAGGCATCACATTCGCCACAACCGATGTTGGCATCGATGACCACCCGATCGCCAAGAGCAAATTGATCAATATTTTCGCCAAGCGCCTCGACCTCGCCAGCCCCATCGGCACCGGGAATATGAGGCATGCTCAGTTTCAAGCCGGGCCACCCTTCCCGTACCCAAAGATCAAGACGATTGAGGGCGGCAGCCCGCAAGCGAATAAGCACCTCGCCAGGTCCAGGCTCGGGTCTTGGCATATCTAGGTAGCGCAAGACATCTGGGCCACCGTGTTCTTGGTAAACAATAGCTTTCAACCCATGCTCCTCGCAAGCACATGATTAAGTCGTTGGCTCAACGCTCCGGACATAAAAGAGGATCCGTCCGTGACGATTATAGCGTGCAATAACGGTGGACTCGGGATAGGTTGCGGCGATCTCCGTCAAAGCGGATGCTTGTTCGGGGAGGACAATGAACAGGGTGCGCTGCTGAACAGCAGAGGGAAGTGATAACTGATCTACAGGATTTAGACTTTTAGCCTTATACGCCGGCTGCAAATAGGTGATGCTCGGGATTGAATCGTATTGCATCCGTTCCCCCCCGATGAAGTAAAGGAGGACTTCAGGGGTCTCTTCCTGCAGCATCTCAATCATCTCCTGCGTCACTTCTCCATTCAGACTGCCATAATGTTCCTCCGGGAAGTAAACGCGGAAGAGCTGATTAACATTTTCTAACACCATCCAGGCCATACTGGAGAGGATCAAGATGCTGAAGAGTAGTCGTAGACGCGGCCAGTGCTGATCCAGCCATGCACGCACGCTGTCAAGCAAGGCGGCAATGATCAAGGCCAGGATCGGGGGTAGCAGGATCAAGCGTTGGCTGCTGGGAGCCTCTACACTCAAGCCGCCGATGAGGATCGAGAATAGGAGGGTAAGAAGCAGGATGGCAAAATTCGGCTTGCGCCAGCGAATCAGAGCGAGCATTAATCCCAAGGCAAAGATGATCGTGGATAGACCCAGCAACATGGGCCGACCGGAGTCCAAGTAGATGCCCTGCAGCTCTCCGACGGTCAATCCGAGTGCGGTTACCAGAGTTTGCTCCAGGACCAAGCCGAGCGGACTGGTGCCCAATGCCCTTGCTGCCGGACCCAGAAGCGTAGGGTCAAGTAAAGAAACTCGACCTGCAGTGAAGATCAAGGTATCGGGTTGCGACAGGTAGGTGGCGATCAAAGGCAACGAGATGCTACCTGCCACGAGCAGGGTAGATGTTAGTTGGGGCAAGTACGTTTTCCATCTGGCGTTGCGCAGGCGCAGCCAGGGCAGCCATAGAACCAGGATAAGCGGTATGGCGCGTGCGGTTGTATAGAAATATTGGGAAAAACCGAGCAAGACCCCGAGCAAGAGGAAATCGGTGCGCCGATTGCTCTGCCAAGCCTGATACAAAAGCGTTACACACAGAATCAGAAAAAGCCCATCGAACACGTTGTTGTAAGCAATCCGGCTGAAGAAGACGTGGTAATGGAAGGCCGCCAACCACACGGCTGCTAACAAGCCGACACTACGATTAAAGAGGGTTCGGCCAGCTTGATATGTCCCCGGGATGGTCAACGCACCCGCTAGAGCTGAGACAAGGCGAATGGCAACCGCAGTGCGGCCAAAAACAAGTTGACTTAAGGAGAGAAGCCAGGAGTAAAGGGCTGGGAATGAGAACCACCCCAATCCGAGCAGGTTGTCCCTGGATCCCTGTATGAATTCCCAGCCGACGAGACCAACGGAGCCCTCATCGCCGCTGAGAACATAGGGCATCTGTTCCAACCTGACCACCCGTAGCATAAAGGCCAATAAGAAAAGGATGAGCAGAACGACAAGATCACCGGCAGGATAACATTCTTGTGCCGGCGGGGAATCCTGCCTTCGGAGTGAGAGGAATATGAGAGCGGCACCCAAAAACCAAAGCGGGAGGCTGAGGATATTGCCCGGGTTTGGTCCTGCCCCGGCGCTAACGGATCCGGCAAGGCTAAACCCTATGCCCATGAGCAGGATCCACCCAGCAGATGGAATTAAATCCAGTGAAGTACCGAATTGTTGTACTCGATCGGCGAAACTGGAGGCAAAACTTTTGGACAAAAGGGAAGCCAGCGCGATCGCAAGATACAGGCATCCCATTACTGACGTTGCCGGGTTCGTGAAGATGTCGAAATACCTAGAGGGCGAGTCACCGCTGATCGCAATCAAGAGTAGCCCAAGAAGCCCTAGCCCCAAAAAAACGTATCGGTTCAGTGGCACTACAGATGTGTTCTCAGAGCGGGGGGACATCTTACTTCAGCACAAGTTCACGGAGGTGGATCTTAAAAGGGGATCCGGCTGAAAGCGCCATGATCTCAACCTCGATCTTGATCACATCTTCGAATCTTTCTCCAAAATCGAGCTCGACGGTGGGATCATCCGGGAGATCCACAAATTGAAGCGAAAAGATCCGGGGAGAATCTTCACCTGCGAGATATAGTCTCGAGGTGAGTTGTATATCCATGCTGCCGGTGGTGACGGATATTCCCTCAAGTGCGGTTGGTTCATCGAAGCCCAAGCTAATGGTTGCCGGATTTGCGGCGTAGAAACGCAGAAGCGTGAAGGGGTCAGCATCGAAAACATGCTTCAACTCCCCCATATCCGAGAAGGGATACTCAACGATAACTGAACGATCACGATAGTTGATTTGTCCTGTCTGGACGGATTCTCGCATGGCTTGTTCCTGTGCGAAATTCGCCTCCGCATCCGGAGAGTAGCTAAATTGGACAAAATAGAAACCGGGCAGTCCATTAGGGAAGGGGATAATCTTCTCCGTCGTCACCTCTCCAACTTTTGGATTATTGAGCAAATCAGTATATTCACTTTGCGTGAGTAAAAAGACCGTCTCTGGCAGCAGTTCTGGCTTCATTTCTTCGAGAAAGGGTCCTGCATTAGAGATGGCCACCGGACCCTCGTCGGGCAGGAAAAAGCGCATCAGGATATCGGTTCCATTGGCCCAGGTAGGCGAGACATATACTCGCCCGATACCGGGCTTAGAAGCCATTTCATCAGCAGCTCGAAAAACCTGCGTAGCGCCGTATTGCATCCCTCCCATTCCATAATCTGTATACCAGGTTGGACCATTCCTAACGCTATCACTCAGCATAAGGGCTTGAGCGAGAATCAATAAACAGAAAGATAGCGCGATCGCACTGGTTCTTAGCGTCTGATGGCGGATGCGGGAGATGACCCAGGAGAAACCAATGCCGATGAGTATTGCGGCCGGTATAACGAGAAGTAGCACTCGTGTGATTCCAACCGAGATCAAAGCCCCGCCTATAGGAGCAGCAATCACCAGCAGCAACAGCGTTCGGTACTCAAAAGCTTTCCATTGTCGGATGGTTTGATATAACCCGGGAAGAAAGAAGGGCAGGGCCAGGGGGGAAATACGGCCATAGCCACGCATCAAGTGGCGAGGAAGCTCGTCGGGGAAACGCGAGAACCAATAGAGTGGGCTCAAACCTTGTAAGTATTGTTGAAGGAATGTCAACACCTTGGTCGAGGGTGAGAGATCGCGGAACCAGTAGCTATCCAGGCGGCGGAGATGAAAATAAGCCTCGCCGGCGTGTACTGCCCTGAAACGGAAATAGGGGTAGATCAGCGGGATCGCAAGCAGCGCAGCCGCCAGCAAGGGGCGGGAATGCTGGCGATGATAGGGCCAATCCACAATCACAAGCAGGAATCCGAGGGCAGCGAGAACCACTTGAGCGCCGGCATAGCTGTAAAAACCTAGCGCAGCGAAGAACATGGCTGGCAGGAGGTTCCAGGGTTTGTCGCGGCGGTATTCGAGATAGAAATAGAGCGCCCAACAGCTGAAACTAACAAAAAGGGTTGTCTCAAATGCTGTACGTGAGTGCAGGAACCAGGTTGGGATAAGACCGAGCGCAAAGGGCGCGGTCCACCATGCTGATAGTCGGAAGGCGCGCTTGAAAATCAACCCCAATGCAACCGCTGCTGTTGCGCTCACCAGCGCGGGAACGGCACGCGTGACCAAGACTGATTTCCCGAACAAGAGATAGGGGATGATCTGCAGGTAGACAGAGATACTGAGATTAAAGAGCGAAGCGTTTTCAAAGTACGTTGGCAGGAAGATCCCGTCGTACCCATGCAATCCATCCCGGACGAAATCTGCTGCCAGGACGGTCTGAACGGCTTCGTCGGAGAAGAAGTAAATCGGAAAATCTTCCAGGGCAATCAAGCGGCTGGCGATATAAACGGCCAATCCAAGTGTAAACAATGCGCTTTGCCAGGAAAATGAATGCACCAGCGCTCTC